>JAMDDZ010000127.1 GCA_023488565.1 Bacillota bacterium
CACTGTCTCTACCGGGCGATCCTCCAAGATCCATTGATTGACGATGTCTTCAATGTCCCGTATCTGCCCCGCCGACAAAGGCTTCGGGTACGAAAAATCAAACCGCAGCCGGTCCGGTGCCACGTATGATCCAGTTTGGTGAACGCCCTCTCCCAACACCTTGCGAAGGGCCGCATGAAGCAAGTGAGTGCCTGTGTGATTTCTCATGGTGCCCTGGCGTTTTGTAGCATCCACCGTGAGATCTAATGGTTCTGTGCTATCGATATACCCTTCTATTACTTCTACGAAGTGCCAGATATCTTGCCCGTTCTTCACAACATTGAGCACCTTCGCCACACCATGAGGTCCGGCCATCCATCCCACATCGGCAACTTGACCCCCGCCTTCAGGGTAAAAAGGCGTGTGGGACAGCCATAGCCAACCTGTCTCCCCTGTCACCAACCGCCCTACCTGGTCGTCTCCTATATACATTGCGGCAATCGGTTGCTGATCCCAATGCAAATGCCCATAGCCCTCAAATACCGCCTGACCAAGATGAGGCAGAGTCTGGCCCGGCTTAAGCCGACCGCGACGGGCCCGCTCCCTCTGTTCCCCGAGAGCCCGGTCAAACGCCTCTTGATCCACTAGAATGCCCCGTTCTTCGGCGGCATCTAACGTCAAGTCCAGGGGAAAGCCATACGTGTCGGCCAGAAAGAAAGCATCTGCTCCCGGCAACGTGTCCCCTCTCTTAAGCCCGCTCAGTTTTTCATTTAATACTTTCATTCCTGTACTGAGCGTCGTTGCAAATCGTTCTTCTTCGGTGCGAATATGGTCTTGGATCAGTGATTGGCCTTCTATCACCTCGGGATAAGCGCTTCCCATGATCTGTCCCACCACTGGAACCAACTGCCACAAAAATGGTTCTTCAAAACCCAGCAACAATCCGTAACGCACAGCACGGCGAAGAATTCGGCGCATTACGTACCCGCGATCCGAGTTGCTAAAAGATACGCCTTCAGCCAATAAGAACGTCACCGACCGAACATGGTCGGCAATGACCCGATGGGCCATCCCCTCCGGGCCTGGCATGTACGTGCGCCCAGACATTTTTGTGACTTGGTCAATGAGTGGTTTCAGCAAGTCTGTCTCGAAGTTAGAATCGACACCTTGGAGATAAGCAGATATCCGTTCCAATCCCATTCCGGTGTCAATGCTGGGTTTGGGCAGTGGCGTCAACGTTCCATCAGCCGCCCGGTTGTATTGCATAAACACTAAGTTCCAAACTTCTTGGATCCGGTCGCACTCGCAACGTCCCAGTCCGCATTCGGTGCCGCAGGCAAACGCCTCTCCCCGGTCTACAAAAATCTCGCTGCACGGCCCACAAGGTCCCGTATCACCCATGGCCCAAAAATTTTCTTTTTCACCCATACGTACGATCCGTTCTGGAGGCACTTGAGCGATTTCTTGCCAAAGCTGAAACGCTTCGTCATCCGTTTCAAACACCGTGACCCACAACGCATCAGGAGATATTTTCAATTCTTCCGTTAAAAATCCCCAGGCTAACCTGATCGCCTCGGACTTAAAATACTCCCCGAAAGAAAAATTCCCTAGCATTTCAAAAAATGTTTGGTGCCGAGCAGTTTTTCCTACCTGGTCCAAGTCATTATGCTTACCTCCTGCGCGCATGCATTTTTGCACCGTGACCGCTCGACGGTAAGGCCGTTCTTCTAACCCCATAAACACATCCTTAAATTGCACCATACCGGCGTTAGTAAACAAAAGGGTCGGGTCTTGGGCCGGGACCAAAGGTGAGCTAGGCACCCTTTGATGGCCTCGCTCTTGAAAATATTGAACAAATCGCTCGCGAATATCTGCGGATCGCATAGGGTTCCCCACCTTATTCTCGTTGGAAATAGCTAGATCCAATGTGTTTCATTTTACCGATCCGAGCAAGGGGAGGTCAAGGCTATATTGTAAATCGGCGGTATAAATGACTAAATAACACTTTCAGCACTGCAGCCGTTGGCACGGCTAACAGCAACCCCAAAATCCCTCCGAGTTCCCCTCCAGCCAAAATAGCGAACACCACCACCAGCGGATGAAGTCCAACCGATTCTCCCATGACCTTTGGGGCAATCACGGTGCCTTCCAATTGGTGAATGGCGACAAATCCTAACACTGTGTCCATTGCAGTCCAGGGAGAAATATTGAGCGCCAAAACCACCGCAGGCAAAGCACCGGCAATAGGACCCACGTAGGGGATGACATCGGTCACGGTTGCCACCGCACCAATCAATAACGGAAATGGCAAGCCCAAAATGATGACCAATGTGGTGGATAAGGCACCGACCGCCAAGGCTACCAACAATTGACCCCGGATAAATCCATTTAATGCACGATCCAAGTCGAACCCCAGTTTAAACATCGAGGGACGCCACTCAAGCGGCACGACGTCCCAAAATCTAGACCGCACTCGATCCAAGTCCTTTAACAAATAAAATCCTAAAACTGGTGCCACAATCACGCTAATGACTCCCGGCACCAAACCAAAGATGGCAGTAAATATTCCCTTAATTACCCCATATAATTGGCTTTGCAAATGCTTTCCGGTAGCAGTAATGGCAGTGCGGACAGAGGATGGAATCGGGGCTTGGTGTAGCTGGGTCAGCCATAAGTTCCAGGTCAACTGGGCGCTGTTGATAAATGCAGGAACCATTTTTATCAAGTGCACACTTTCTTGAACTAACAGCGGCACCATATATAAAACCCCAGCGGCCACCGCTAAACCTACCAAGATGTACACAATCAAAATAGCCACAATTCGGTTTAATCCATGGCGAACAAAAGCCTCCACCAGAGGGGCCAGCAGATACGCCACCACAAATGCCAAAATAAAGGGCATCAAGATAGCGCGTGTGTACCACAGGAGAAGCAATCCCCCGGCCATCAGCACGATCAAAAGTCCCCAACGATACCATCGCAAGGGACTTGACCGCGGTGCCAATTTCACCAATGATTTCCCACCTTGCTAAAACTAACTCAAACGGCGGCGGGCCATATGCACTAATCCCTTGCTTCCGGTCCTCGCAACCTTCCAAGCACGAGGACCCATACGCCTTGCCCCTCGTATCGCCACTTGTGCCCAACTCGGTCGTGGCCGGTTAAGCAGCCAAATTCCTGCCATTACCGCGCCCACCAATGCTCCTGTCATCATCCCGTTCATATAGCGCTTCATGACGTCATCCCCTCCAATCCCGCATCCGGTTCGATACGCGACAATTCACCATCTGCTTCTACACGGTACATGCGGGTTCCCCGATGTCCTACTTGAAACTCAATGAAGCACTCCCAACAATAATATTGCCCGGTACCCACTTTACCCACATTACGTCCTTGGCACCCGGGGCAGATAGGATCCACTGCCACTTTTACATCCTCACTTTACTCTCTAAGGTGTTCCCTGATAGCCTGCCCCTGGTTGGCGCATTTTAATCTGTCCGGCTGCATCTTGATCTATTTGTTCGACGGGCACTATCAGCGAACCATGCAGCAAATCAGCCAAGAGTCCCCGAGATACGATAATTCGGCGTACTACTAAGGTTTCCTCGTCAATCACCAAATCTTTTAACAGCCCAACAACGCCGCCTTTACCGTCATAAACTTGCCGGCGGCGACAGATCCAATCGTTGTGGATCCGTTCCCTACGCCAACGTCTAGTCCGTTTTTCTACCAATGCCCTCGTTAAGATCTCAACCCCGGTAGGTGTTACCCGAACCCCAGTTTGTGACGGTAAAAATAACGTGCGAAACGGTGAGGACTCGAGGACAAAACCTTCCACCGTCATGGATCTCCAGTCAACCACCACCTCTTGGACCAAAGTCCAATGCCGTGGGCGTCCTTGGACTCGCACAGGCAAGCGCAACAAATGCCATCGAGTCACCATGTAGATAACATCCTCTCCCATTAGGGAGCAATCTTGCCTCCCCCCACCAGTACTTCATCCTGATATAACACCGCAATCTGTCCCGGTGATACCGCCCACTGCTGGTCCGCAAACCAAACCCTGGCGGCATTTTTCGTCAATACTTGCCATGTTGCGGCAGACGGCTCCATGTTGTATCGAATCTTGGCTTGCCCATTTAACGATGTTTCCGCAGACGGCTCCCCCGACACATAATGTGTCTCCAGTACCTGGACTTCTCTTGATTCTGCCTGTTGGCGCGGTCCCACCACTACCCGATTGTGCTCCTGATCCAAACCCACGACGTATCGCGGTTCGCTGACTGCAATTCCCAACCCTCTTCGCTGACCGATGGTATAAAACGCGATCCCTTGATGTTCTCCTACCACCCGACCGTCGGTGTCCACAATCTCCCCCGGATTCAAGGCTTCCGGACGATGCGAACGTAAATATCCTTGATAGTCGTTTTTGGGTACAAAGCAAAGTTCTTGACTGTCAGGTTTATGTGCCGTTAAAAGGCCCGCGTTTTCCGCAATAGTTCGGCTCTCCAGTTTTGAGTATTCCCCAAGTGGAAATAAAAGATGCCCCAAATCTTGCTGGCCCAATGTATACATTAAATAGCTCTGATCCTTAGCGTGGTCGCGACTTCTCAACAACAATCGTCCTGTGTCTGTTTCTCGAATTCGCACATAATGGCCTGTCGCTAGATAATCCGCTCCATGTTCTCGTGCCCAATCCCACATGGCCCCGAACTTGATATGCCGGTTGCACATCGCGCAGGGATTAGGAGTAACCCCCGCCAAATATCCTTCCTCAAACGGCCGAATGACACGCTCATAAAATGGTTCTTCCACGTCAACTAAATGATGGGGAATGCCCAGCTTTTTGGCGACGCGCCTAGCGTCAATAATGGCTTCTAGGGAGCAACAACTGTTGGTTGTTTCTGCCGGCAAATGCCGCATCGTCACCCCGACCACCTCGTATCCTTGTTGCTGCAGCAAAACGGCGGCTGCCGAGGAATCGACGCCGCCGCTTAATCCGACAACCACGGTCTTGCTCATATCATCCCCTACTTTCCAGCAAGTGTTCTAGTCTGCGTTTCCCGACTCCTCGTTGCAATGCGGTAAGCATTTCAAAGGTCATCGCTGCCATTGTTTCAGTGACAGCTTCCTGCACCCGGCTCCACACGTCGGGGCCAACACAAGTGTCCATGTCCGCACAACCGCCAGCTTCGTCAGTACTGCAGTCGGTGAGCATAATCGGTCCTTCCACCGCACTGACGACATCATAGACTGAAATCAAAGCGGGGGGTTTTGCCAGCATATACCCTCCTTGGGCTCCCCGCATCCCCACAACAATGCCCGCCCTCTTCAAAGAAGGCATCAATTGTTCAAGGTACTGCTCAGAAATATTCTCGGCCTTAGCAATCCACGTGACGGCCACCGGACCTTGCCCATACCGCAAAGCCAGTTCGTATACAGCCTTGACGCTGTATCGGCCTTTGCTCGATACCTTGATCATGGTCCACCGCCCTTTGGTGTTCTCTCTCTTTAGGTTATCATCGGCGCCTCCGTAGGTCAAATGAAGTTCTGCTAATATTTGCGTTCTTTTGGTTGATACTGGGTGATAACAACCGGCTCATCACGACGACCATCCGGTGTCAATAGAAAATGCCGCAAAAATTGTGCGTCGTCGCGCTTGGAAAAGTCGGTACGGGCATGCGCTCCCCGACTTTCCTTGCGAGCCAACGCCCCTACAGTAACAATCTCGGCCAGATCCAACAAGAAACCTGTTTCGATATAAGCTAACAGATCGTAATTGAATACCTCTCCTTGGTCCTGAATTCCAGACTCCGTATAGCGATCTTTTAGAGTCCGAACCGTTTTCAGAGCCTTTGTCAATCGCGGTTCGTCGCGAAATGTTCCCACATACTGAGTCATGGTCTCTCTGAGTTCTCGACGTATGGCCCCGTAAGGTTCGCGACGTGCCGCCGCTTTAACTCGGGCAATTATATCCTGCTGCCGGGTTAAATCGCCTGAAGGAAAATCTACGCCAGGATTCTTACCTACAAATTGCGATGCATGAATCCCGGCTTGACGACCAAAGACCAAGGTGTCCAAAAGGGAGTTGGCGCCTAGTCGATTTGCCCCATGGACACTAACCGCCGCACATTCCCCGGCTGCGTAGAGGCCAGGAAGCTCAGTGGCCCCATACTTGTCTGTCGCAATTCCCCCCATCATGTAATGTTGTCCGGGTTGCACAGGAATCGGTTCGTATATCGGATTTATCCCTTTGTAGGTCAGCGCAAAATCATATATTTCACTTAACCGATGCTTAATAATGTTCTCTCCCAAGAGTGTTGCGGTTCGCTTTTTGCATTGGACTTATGCAGGGATTGATTATGGTCTCCTCGCGGTTGTGGTCTATCACGGGTTGAATGGATTGTGCTCGATCATACTGGACATGGCGTTGACGCCGCGTCAAATCCGGGCGGTAACGGGCGGTCTGTGGATTTTGGGAATTATTACTGTGATATTTGGCATTGACATATTGTCGCCATTTCTATGGGGGCGACCTTGGGATAAACTCCATATCCTTAAGGGGCACTCCGGCCCGATATGCCATAGCCATGCCGTCACCCGAATTAATGCGTTGCAACAGCCAGGGCCACAGACCACTACGATATCGACTCATACCCATCCCTCGAATAGCTCTCTGACGTGGGTCAACGAAAAGCTAACGGCAGCATGGCGGCAGTGGACAAAGCCATGACAATAGCCCCTATAGCCATCGTGGTCCAAAACATGGTACGTTGCCGCTGGATAAACCAACCCACATCAAACATCATCAACCGAATGCCGTTGAGAGCGTGATAGATAAATAGACCAAAATTATCAGTCCTGTGATCCTGTGCAATAGCCAGCCCCAGGAACCGGTTCGGTAACTGGAAATCGCGTCCTTCGCCTGCCTCGGACGCGGTTGCATTGTTTCAGTTCGCATGTAGATACCCCCATATTCGTGGGTTAGTATGGGCAATCGCGCGCAGAGTCATGCGCTTTCTTGAGAGAAACAAGCCAACCCCGCTGCCATAATTCTCGCAGCGGGGTTGGTGACAAAAACTTCCCTATCCTTGGACAGATTGTGCGGTCGCGGTCGGATCCTTCTTCTTTCTAAACAACGCTCTCAGTGGATCCCAGTACTGATCCGCCACTCGCTCTTTAAGCGGGATGATAGCGTTATCGGTAATTCGAATATGCTGCGGACACACTTCTGTACAACATTTGGTAACGTTACACATATCGAGACCGGCCTCATGGGTCAACATCGGGACGCGGTCTCCCCCGTCTCGAGGATGCATTTCGAACTCCGCAATCTTAACCATAAAGCGGGGTCCGAAATATTGGTCCTTGGCATTGTGATCCCGCAAAACGTGGCAAACATCCTGACACAAGAAGCACTCGATGCAATGATGAAACTCTTGAATCCGGTCAACGTCAAACTGCTGCATTTGAAACGGCACCGGCACCGCAGGTTGAAAGGCGGGCACCTTCTTAGCCACTTCATAGTTCCATGAGACATCAGCCACTAGATCTTTAATAATCGGAAATGTCTGCATGGGTCGAATATGCACCGTTTCACCAACATAGTCATCCAGCCGAGTCTTGCAAAGCAGTTTGGGATGGCCGTTAATTTCAGCTCCGCAGGAGCCGCAATGTGCTGCCTTGCAGTTCCAGCGAACCGCCAAATCCTGAGCCTGATGGGCTTGGACCTGGTGCACAGCGTCCAAAACCACCATACCCGGGGTTAACGGTACTCGGTACTCGACTTCCTGTCCGCCCGCCGCATCGCCGCGGAAGATACTTAAGACGATTTCCTCACTCATCGCTATTTCTCCTTTGCTTGCTGTTGCGACGCGTACACGCCGGGTGCCACGCCTCGATCAAACAACTGCGACAATTCGGAAGGCATTGCTGGCACAGCGACTTCCCGGATTCTCACAGCATCCCCGTCAAGATCTTGGACATAGTTCCACTGCCCTACTTCCGGCAATTCATCAGGATAATCGGTGCGCCAATGGGCACCCCGGCTTTCTTTGCGGGCCAGAGCTCCGCGAACAATTAGTTCGGCCAAAGTGAGCATAGACTGCACCTCGAACACCGAGTGCCATCCGGGGTTATATACCCGCGACCCGGTCACTCCCATGTTTTGGGCCCGTACTTTCAGGTCCGTCAGCTTGGCAAGGCCCTCTTGCAACATGGGGCCATCACGTACAATACCCGCATGACCGGACATAATTTCCTGCAGCTGCTCATGGAGCAGATAGGGATTTTCTCCATTGGACACACCAAACGGCTTTAACACCCGGTCTATTTCTTGTTCCACTTCGCTCTCCGACACTTGAGGAAGGGGCTCGTGGTCCTGGACGTATGCCAAAGCTCCGTCCCCGGCACGACGGCCAAATACCAGAAGGTCAGCTAGCGAGTTTCCTCCCAACCGATTGGCCCCATGCAACCCGCACGCCACTTCTCCGGCAGCAAACAGCCCAGGGATATTGGTGGCACAACTTTCGGCTTCCACTCGCACTCCACCCATAGTGTAGTGACAGGTGGGAGCCACTTCAAATTTCTCTTTGGTAATATCGATATCGGCTAAGGTTAGATATTGTTCATACATGCCCGGCAGCTTGCGCTTAATAAACTCAGGCCCTTTGTGGGTAATATCCAACCAAGCACCTCCATGCGGAGTGCCACGACCCGCCTGCACTTCCTTGAAAATAGAACGGGCTACTACATCGCGCGAAGACAGTTCTTTTCGCTCCGGGTCATATTTCAGCATAAAACGCTCACCTTCGGAATTGTAAAGCAGGCCGCCTTCACCCCGAACGCCCTCAGTGACCAAAAGTCCTCGAACTCCGGGCGGCCATACCATCCCCGTAGGGTGGAACTGGACCATTTCCATATCCATCATTTCAGCCCCTGCGCGGAATGCCAAAGAGGCCCCATCTCCGGTACTTTCCCAAGAGTTAGAAGTCACTTTGTAGATCTTGCCCCAACCGCCTGTGGCAAGAACAATGGCTTTGGCCCGAAACAGTACAAACTTGCCAGTAGAGCGGTAATATGCCAATGCGCCAGCAATTTCCCCGTCTCCACCCAACAGTAGTTTAGTGATTGTCACTTCTTGGTGCACCGTAATATCTTGGCTAATCGCCTTATATTGCAAAGTGCGCAGCAACTCCATTCCTGTCCGGTCCCCAATATGCGCCAACCGGCGGAAAGTGTGCGCTCCAAATGCCCTCTGCATAATCTTGCCTTCGGGAGTCCGGTCAAACACCGCACCCCATTCTTCTAATTCCAGCACCCGCTCCGCAGCCTCTTTGGTAAACAACTCGACCATTAGATAGTTGTTAATGAAATGCCCGCTGCGCATAGTGTCATAGAAATGGGTCTCCCAGCCATCCCATGAATCCAAATTGCCTAAAGACGCGGCAACCCCACCTTCGGCCATAACGGTGTGGGCCTTGCCTAATAACGATTTGCCGATTATGCCCACTTTTACCCCCGGCACCGCCGCTTGCACTGCTGCACGAAGCCCGGCGCCACCGGAACCTATCACCAAGACATCATATTGATGCGACTCCAAGGTCGCGAACTGTTCACTCGCCATATTAGAACAACCTCGGATCGTGGAAGACTCCCATAATCAGGAGACGAATGTATAAATCGGCGGCCCACACCGAGGAGAGTGATGCCCACGCCCAAGCGCCATGAAAGTGATTCCAAGACGAAACACGGCGCCACCACTTATATCCCGTGGACGGCTTGCCGTTAGCGCACGAAAAGCAGTCTTTGCGACCACCCACCATGTTGCGAAAAGCGTGGCACGAAAAGGTATAGGCGGTCAGCAACACGGCGTTAATTAGTAAGATGATAGATCCGAGACCGACCCCGAATCCGTTTTTAAAAATAAATGCTTGTACGGTATCTTTCCATAGGAAAATAAGGACAATCACCGCCAAATACCAGGCATAACGATGCAGATTGTTTAAATTAAACGGAAAACGACGTTCTCCAGTATATGTCCGAGTCTTGTGAGACTTCGGTTCCGTCACCGCGCAGCCCGCAGGATGAAAGAAAAAACCGCGGAAATATTCCTTGCGGTAATAGTAACAAGAGAATCGAAAAAGAAAGGGTACCCATACCACGTAAAGAGCGGTTAACAGGTGTAATCCAAACCAACTCGCAACTCCCGGCGAAAAAAACGGCGACACGTAATTTTGATACGTGCCGGTATTGTGCCAAAATACTTCCCAAATTGAGTAAATCACAAATCCACCCAAGATCACTATGGTAAGAGCAGGCTCTACCCAGTAAGGCAAATGTTTTTCTGCCTTTTTTCGACTTGGGGCCGTGGTTTGCATCGGCTGTGCCATTAGAATCCCCCTCTATGAGGCATTGATCGTGACAAAATCGCACAGCATCAGTATAACTCACGCGCATACGTGTGATCTCACTCTCAGTCTAAACTAAAAATTCAGATATGGTTTAGAATTACTTTGAAGTCCACCAATGGTCCAAACGTTGTTTAACATCATTTTCCTGTCCCTGATCAGATGGTTGATATATTGCTATGCCGTCAAGCTCTGGGGGGCGATAGCGCTGCGGGATAAAGTGCCCCGGGTGGTCGTGGGGATAATGGTAAGGTTCGTCAATATCCGGACGGTAATGGCGGTCGCGCAAATGGTCGGGAACTTCCAAATTGGGCCACCGTTGGAGAATGTTGTCTAGCCGTTCCAAGGCCGCGACTACCGTATTGGACTTAGGAGCTCCAGCCAAATATATAACCGCCTCCGCTATGGGAATCCTAGCCTCTGGAAGTCCTACAGCATTGAGAGCAGTCCAAGCGGCAGCGGCCACAATCAACGCCTGCGGATCGGCCAACCCGATGTCTTCAGCGGCATGCACTAAAATCCTTCGCACAATATAGCGGGGATCGTCGCCGCCTGCTAGCAGCCGTCCCATCCAATATAGCGCAGCATCAGGATCGGAGCCGCGAATGCTTTTAATAAACGCGGAAGTAATGTCATAATGGCGGTCTCCGCTGGTATCGTGGTAATGAGCAGAGTCATGCCACACTTGGTTTACGTGGGATACTGTAATATGATCGGTGCCGTCGGCATCCGCCAACCAGGCTACCCTTTCCAAGAGGGTCAATGCCAACCGGCCATCGCCAGCGGAACGTTGAGCCAAAATGTTGAAGACTTCCCGATCTATGAATCCGGAATGCCACCATTCCTCTCTCCGACTCCATGCGCGATCCAAAATCGCAACTAGACTGTGCTCATTCAACGCGTGGAATTGCACTAAAAGGCACCGGGACACCAGAGCACTGTTAAGGGAGGCCCAGGGATTTTCCGTGGTTGCTCCGATCAAGACAACGGTACCATCTTCCACAAATGGCAACAATACGTCTTGCTGGCCTTTGTTAAATCGATGAATTTCGTCAACAAATAGAACCGTGCCCCGTCCTTCGTTGGCCCACAACTGCCGTGCCGCATCGGCCGCCCGGCGAAGATCCGCAGCACCTGAATCAATTGCCGACAGCGAGACAAAGCGCATTTTCCCGGAACCCGCCAAGATCTTGGCGGCCGTGGTCTTGCCAGTGCCTGCGGGTCCGTAAAAAATTGCGGATCGCAACCTATGTTCCAATAAATTGCGCAAGACGCCCCCCGTTCCGGTAAGGTGATCCTGTCCCGCGAGTTCGTCCAACTTCACCGGCCTAAAACGCCATGGCAACGGTGCATTTTGTTCCCGGTCACGATCTCCGGCGTCGGCAAATAGATCCGGTCCTGGTGCTTTAGGCATGGACGTGGTCCGAAAGAGTGCGAAAAACGTTCAGTGCATGCGACACCCCTGCATCGTCTATATCCAAGTGAGTCACCAGCCTTAGTCTTTGAGGTCCCATAGCCCCGACTAGGACTTGGTTTTGTGCCAATAGATCGATGACTTGCGCAGCAGAGACAGACAAATCCAGCATGACCATATTGGTTGGCACGGCGGGCAACATCACCTGGTAACCCATCTCTGACAAGGCATGGGCCATATGGCGGGCACGGTCATGGTCCTCCTCTAATCGTTGAACGTTATGGGTAAGGGCATATAGCCCTGCTGCTGCAATAATGCCGGCTTGACGCATACCGCCACCCAGCCATTTGCGAAAAACTCTGGCTCGATCAATAAAGGGTCTTGAGCCTAGCAAAACCGAACCCACGGGTGCACCCAGTCCTTTGGACAAACAAATCGACACCGAATCGAAAGGTTGAGAAAGATCTCGCCCAGAAATTCCCAGGGCAACCGCCGCATTAAATAATCGGGCGCCATCTAAATGCACGCCAAGACCGTAAGATCGCGCTTCATCAATTAACGGAATTAAACGATCCAACTGAATGGCCGCGCCGCCGGCGCGGTTGTGGGTGTTCTCCAAGCTCAGCAACCGGGGATTCGGATGATGAATGTTTTTAGGCCGAATGCTGTAGCGCAATATTTCTGGAGTTGGGGTCCCTTCGATGCCATCAAGCAAATTCCAGGTAACGCCACTCCACATGGCGGCGGCACCGCCCTCGTAATAATAGGCGTGGCTGTCACGGTGGATGAAAACTTCGTCGCCGCGCTCGGTATGAGCTAATATGGCGACTTGGTTGGCCATGGTCCCGCTGGGCACAAACAAGCCAGCCTCTTTACCAAGCATTTCTGCAGCGAATGCCTCAAGTTGGTTAACAGTAGGATCCTCGCCATAAACATCATCTCCCACCGTTGCAGCCATCATGGCATCACGCATAGCACCCGTGGGTCGCGTTACCGTATCGGAACGAAAATCACTTCCCATCGCTATAATCCCAGCCGTTTAAGCAGTTGTGCTTTGGGCAATGCCCCCACAACCCGCCCAGTTTCCTGACCATTTTGAAATCGGATCAGGGTTGGAATACTCATAACCCCATATTCTGCTGCCAAATTGGGATTTTCGTCAACATTGAGTTTGGCGATGGTGACCGTTCCACCACGCTCATTGGCCACTTCTTCTAAAATGGGGCTAATCATGCGGCATGGTACGCACCATGCGGCCCAAAAGTCCACGACCACAGGAGTTTGAGACGATTTAACCACCGAGCCAAAATTCTCTTGATTGACCACCACTACATTTTCGGACATAAGCCATCCCTCCAATTTTCTTCCCGATCTTACCAGGGAACAGCATTAAAGAGAAGACACGAATGCCTTCTCTTTAATGCCTCCCCACATGTGCCGTGAAGATTCGACGTTTTGAACCTGCTCGAAAGCAGGTGGGTGCCTCCCGTTCGCTTTCGTAGTCCCCATCACCGAAGTGGGGGCAGGACGGCCGCGAGACTGAGGATCAGGCTCCCTATGTTTTGGTGTTGGCTCAAAACATATCGACCGGTAACACGCACACCGCAGGGCGACTAAACTCATTATAAACCCGCAGATCAATCGCCGCAATGGTAATGAAGCCCACCAGAACAAAGTCTGGTGGGCCTGAATCAACTACGAGAGGTCTTCTTCGTCCTTGGCCATGTTGGTGACCATGTTAGCCAGCTTTTCCTTGTCTTTATGGTTGCTGGCCTGCCACACGCGTTTCGCGAGACGGTCTTGTGGAGACTTGGCCTCGACGTTGGACTGCATCATGGCATCGCCCATCTCAATCACGTCTTGTTGCACGTCATTGCTGCCGTTCTGTAGACGATTCTTGACCCGGGACTTCAAATCCTGAAAGGATTGAGGCACACCTTTTGCCAAAACGAATCCCTCCCTCGATAGTGATCGGAGCTTTGCACTCCACAGCATAGTCTTAGCCGAATCGGCCAAAATATCATACTTCCCTACGAATATTCGAAGACGAATTCTCCCACAATAGCACTGTCCGCACAGAAAAGGTCAAAGACCTCATATAGGAGGTGAGCTATGTGAATTGGGTAGGTGCCATTGTCCGCTTTATTGTCGCAGCCTTGGTTTTGATGTTGCTGGGATATATCGTCCCCGGTTTTTCGCATTTGGGTTTTTGGTCAGCCATACTGGCCGCATTAGTGATTGCGCTGGTGGGATACGTCATCGAAGCCATGTTCGGCAAATCTGTCTCTCCATATGGGAGGGGTTTGGTAGGTTTTTTGGTTTCCGCGTTGGTCATCTATCTTACCCAAATTGTGGTTCCTGGCATGCATGTCACCATTCTCGGTGCTTTAATCGCAGCGTTTGTCATCGGGCTAGTCGATTTGTTCATCCCCACTGCTGTCCGTTAGCATACCAGTGCGGTAGTCCCCATCTAAATTGGGCGACTACCGCATTATGGCTTTCTGGTACACAGTTTTCCACGCGACTTTTAGGCGCCCACAGCATGAAAACATCTGTCAATGCCGCCGTCTCTTGCACAGTGACCGACTGCTCCAGAAACTGACTGTAGTGTTTGGAATCATCCAAACCCGGTGCAAATAACCATCATGAATCCCCAGATAAGTCAGGTCTGCGTCGAGTAGGAGATCGCGAAGCGAATATCTACGATGTTTTTGTCGATGCTCAGACGGCACCCTACGGCGTGTTGGTGCGGAGTGCTCGAGACCGCTGTCTGGTGGACCCGGAGGGCTATCTCTGGGCGGCGATGGAATCGACGGATATTTTAGGAACCGTGGAGGTCGGTTCCGCGCAAGGAGGGACAGCACTCCGACAGGCCATGCTAACCCTGCAAGCGACCACCCTGGACTTACAAATTCCCACGGATCGCAAGGCCGACAACTTGGGCACTCCTCGGGTGCAGATCGTTCTGCCCAAGAAATTAATCCAGCGACGGGTATCACGCCGATCCGGTGGTTCCTGCTCATCACCTCCCCCGTGGAGCATTTCCTGGATGCCCAGCGGGTCCTTCGGTGGTACACCTATCGCTGGCGGAGCGAACGCCTGCATTTTATCTTTAAAACAGGTCGCAGCCACGTCGAGAAACTGCAATTAGAAACGTTTGACCGATTGGGGCCGACCATCGCACGCTATTCGATCATTGCTTGGCATATTTTATGGATGACCTACCAGGTTCGTCTGGATCCTACCCGGGTGATCCCAACCATCGCCTCACATTACGTGAGACGATCCACACGATGTCTAAACTCGTGGGCTTTATTGGTCGCGCCAGCGATGGCGATCCGGGTGTGAAGACGTTGTGGCGAGAATATCGGGAATTACAACTGATTATCCTTGGGATGCGACTAGCCCAAATGGATCCTTCCTAAACAGATCCAGGGCTTCGCACCGTCGCCTACGCGACGGTGCGTTGGTGTCCCCCCCAAAAAATCTATCCGTTTGCGATGTGCTAAGTTCCCACCATCTCTTGGCCTCAGGAATATCCATGCTGGCTAGGCTCTCGCCGCCCGACGGTCTGGCCATTATTGGTAATACGGATAATGATAGGCTGGTCAGGGGTTTCCGGACTATATTGAGCCCCCACTTTGATGCACTATCGATTGAACCAAGTACCGCGCTACTCGTCGGTTCCCATAGGCTTTAATGCAAACCGGAATGTCAGGCAATACCTCTTCGTCTACAGGGTCCAATACAGCTACCATTATCTGAATCTTTCCGCCTAAGCTGCGTTGGATGTAGTCTATAAGTTTGGAATGCTTCCACATATTCTCTGCATACAGAATGACAGTCTCTCGTTGGGCCCGCTCGTTGATACTCTCTAACTTTGCTCCCCATAAACTGGCATCTTGCGCATTTAACCATACAATGTCAGTGCCGAATTTGGGAGCCTCTTCCTGCACTTCGGTCGGCACACTGCCAGACACCCAAATTTCTACCGGTCGCTCGGTCATGGTAATTTTAGGTGGAATGGATGAGCGAAACCGCCTGGTTAATTGGCCATAAATCGCTGATAATCTCTCCGGGATCGGTGCCGACGGCCATTGGCTAGGATCTGGTGCATGGGCTTTCAATGCCTGGATACGCCGCTCGCTTTCCCTCACCCGTTCTAAGACCGCAAGGGTATTCATCTCACTCGCAAGAAACTCGCACATCCTGATCGCTTGGTCGAACGTACCGCCACAATCAATCACATCAGCCCCCGCCAACACCGCTTCGGTAGCCGCACGCACAGGATCCATGTGCCGAGCGATGGATTTCATCGACATCGCGTCGGTGATTACCACGCCTTGGAATCCGAGTTCGTCTCGCAGCATATGTTTCAACCAAAAGGGCGACAACGTGGCGGGCCGTTCATCAAACAGGGGATAGCCAATATGCGCGGTCATTACGGATTGCACACCGGCGTCAATCGTTTTCCGAAAAGGTTCTAAATGCGTCAGCAATTCCTTCTTTCCCAGGTCTACGATGGGTCGTTCCACATGGGAATCGCGCGAGGTCATGCCATGGCCGGGAAAGTGTTTAGCGGTGGATACCACCCCTGCGGCTTGTTGCCCCAATAGCCAGGCGATGGCATGATCGGCTACCACTGACGGATTGTCGCCGAATGATCGCGTCCCGACAATATGGCTGTATTTCTCCGTAAGCACGTCCACGACCGGCGCAAAATTCCAGTTGATCCCGCAGGACAGTAAAAAGGTTCCCACCAGTAATCCCGTTTCATAACTGATGCCAGGTGCCGCTAAATCGCCTAAAGACATGGCAGAGGGAGCATCAAACCATCTACGGAACCGTTGAACGGTGCCCCCCTCCTCCGTTACCGCAAACCAAGGTGAGGGCCACCCCTGTGTTTTGTAGAATACCCAAAGTTCGCCAGTCGTTTCGCGTAGCCATTGGGGGGATTTAATATCCTGACTGTGAAAAACAAAACCCGCCAGGGGCCACTGTTCTAATGCTCTCTCCACGACCGGCACCCCGCCTTGGGGCCAATTGGCTAACATCATTTGGGCGGCGTGAAATCTTCGACTTGAGTCTTTCATGTTCTCGTTCCACCTCCCATTTCTAACAATTCTTCCTTACCCCTATGGGTGCGCACTACCCTCATCACAATGCATTTTCCCGATTTATGGGCCTCGCCACCACATTTCGAGGAATCGGATAAAAGCACGCATGATGATGGGATGAGGAAGAGAGCCGGTCATCCCATGGCACCAAATCGGGATGCTGTTCCTGACACAGTGTGGTTGCATGGCGACACCGTGGGGCAAATAGGCACCCGGGCCCTTCCCCCTCGAAATCATCCATGCCTTCGAGGGGAATGTACCGATCCGGTCCGGCCTCTTCGAGGCCCCGAAGCACTGGCATGGCACTCAACATGGCTTGTGTATAAGGGTGGACGGGTCGAACAATAATTTCGTCTGTTTGCCCATATTCCACGACTTCCCCCCGATACAAGACGCAAAGTGCCCCATCCTTCGCAATGTAACGCGCCGCCGCCACGTCATGCGTGATAAAAACAATCCCAATTCCTAACCGTACACGAAGGTCACTCAAGAGATTGAGGATCGACAACCGCATTGACACATCGATCATCGATACGGCTTCATCGGCCACGAGGACTTTGGGGTCAACCGTTAAGGCCCGCGCAATAACCACCCGTTGACGCTGTCCACCAGACAGAGCATGAGGATATTTATATAGAGTTCCAACAGGATCTAGTCCCACCATGGCGAGAAGCTCCTTACTCCGCTTGAGGACCCAGTCATCGTTTTTCTTTTGTAATTTAGCTTGAATGCGAAGTGGCACGGCCATAGCGTGCAAAATGGTATGCGAAGGATTAAGGGCTGTGTATGGATCTTGGTGAATGAGTTGGATGCGCCGAAAATAGGGTTGACGCTCGTTATTCGGCAATGAGTTCAAGGCAATCCCGTCCATCGCGATGTCGCCGCCGGAATATGATTCGAGTCCTGCTAAAATTCTTCCGAAGGTCGTCTTCCCACACCCCGACTCGCCAATTATAGACAGGGCGCCACCGTCAGAAATACTAAGGCTAACCCCGCGTAGGGCACGCACTTCATTATGAGACAGCAATCCACCGACAACGGGGGGGTATACTTTTTCCAACTTACGAACTTCAATCACGGATTAGGCCCTCCTGATGGCAAGCTACAAAATGTCCCGTGTCGACGGATTCTAATATGGGTGCTACCAAATCGCATTGGGGTACCCTGTACGAGCATCGACTACGAAAAACACACCCCGTCGCAGGGATTTGTGTCAGGTCTGGGGGCGATCCCTCCAACGGTCGCGCTCTGTTTAAGTCTCCGGTAAGACGAGGGATGGCTCTAAGAATGGCTCGCGTATAAGGATGGCGGGGGTCACGCAATGTTTCATGAGTAGACCCTTGTTCCACGACTCGCCCGGCATACATGACCACGATATAGTCAGATATCTCGGCCACCACCCCCATATCATGGGTGATCAAGATGGTGGTTAAATGGCGTTCTCGGTGAATCGATCGGATAATTTCAAGTACCGCTGACTGGGTCAGTAAATCGAGCGCCGTGGTAGGTTCGTCCAACAGCAAAACTTTCGGCTTCAATACCAGCGCCATAATAATTCCCATACGCTGTCGCATTCCTCCAGACAATTGATGCGGATATGCCGTCAATACACGACTCGGGTCCATCGCCATACGCCGTGCTAAATTTTCAGCTTCATGCAAAAGCTTGCGAGGATCTTTGTAGTGATGGGACCGACCCAAGTCCAAAATCTGTTTACCCACACGCGCCAACGGATTCATCGCATTTTGCGATGCTTGAAAAACCGTCCCCACCACCGGTCCCCGAAAATGCCTCAAGGCCTTACCGCGAAGTTTCAATACATTGCCATGTTCTGCAAAGTCGACGCTGCCTTCGGTAACTTTCCCCGGAAACGCCACCCCATTTAAAATGGCCAGTCCGAGCGTCGATTTTCCAGAACCAGACTCTCCGACTATCGCCGTGATTTTGCTTTTTATGATGTCTAGATTCACATGGTTTAAGGCGGGGAACTCTCCGGAATCCGTCGTAAAGGTGACGGTAAGATCGCGAATTTGGCATTCCACTTGAGCGTCCTGATCAGCATTACCAATAACCTTTAGGTCGGCCCCCATGGCTCAAACACTCCTTAATCGTGGATTCAACACTTCATCCACTGCGCCCAGAAACAACACAATGCCAAATGTCAACGACATAATGCAAAACAGCGGCGATAACAAATATGGAAGTGCGCGTGTGCTGTACATAGCACCCGCTTGCGAAAATGCCAGGTTTAACATGACTCCCCAGTTGTTGGTGGAAAAGGGTACCACGCCTAAGAAGAACAGACCCACTTCGAGATAAATGCTACCAGTGATGGCCAACAGAAAATGCATGGCGACATAAGGTGCCGTGTTAGGGAAGACTTCACCAAAAACAATTTGTCGGCGGGAAAGTCCCAGCCCCCTTGCCGCTTCCACAAAGCTTCTTTCTCGAAGGGATAGCGTTTGCGATCGAACTGCTCGGGCTAACGCCGCCCACCCCGTCAACCCCAATACTAAACCCATGGAGACAGGGTTGCCGAAATTCCAGACGGTCGAGAGCACCACCAATAGGGGAAATCCGGGAACCGTCAAAAAAAAGTCTGCGATGCGCATGATAATTGCTTCGGGCCATCCTCTGAAATATCCAGAGACTAGTCCCAGTATGGCCCCAATGCTCACGGTAAAGAATGCCGCTAACCCCGCAGAATAGAGGACATACCGCGACCCCGTCACGATCAAAGCCAGTACATCTGTACCTTCGAAGTCTGTCCCCAAGGGGTGAGCCCAACTCGGCGAAGCGTAGATATTCGCAGGATTGGTAGGCAAGTTTGCTGGATAGAGCATCGGTCCAAAAACGGCCATTAACACATAGAAAACTAAGATTCCCAGGCCCAGCATCCGGCTCGGCTTTCGGCGCAATGCCTTCCATGCAATCGACCAAAAGGTTGGTGGAGTCCACGGTTTGATGTGTTCGTGGGACGTAGGTAAATTTGCTGTCGCCATAGCTCCTGTCTCCTTATCCCTGTGTGGATGTGGTAAGCGTATGCTTCCTGTCAGATCCGTTGAATTCTTGGATCAAGTACCGTGTACAACAAGTCGGCCACTATGGTCGCTATAATGACCGCCGCCGTAATCATAAGAAATGCCCCATCCATCAACGGGTAATCACGAGCCGCTAAAGCCGTGTTAATGGTGTATCCCAATCCGGGATAATCAAAGATGGTTTCAATAAAGATGGAACCACCAAACATAAATCCCACCGACAATGTCAATATTGTAAACAGAGGTAACATGGCGTTACGGGCGATGTAACGCAGGCGAATAGAAGGCGTGACGCCTCTTAATTCAGCCGCTAGGATGTAATCGTCCCCGAGCACGGAAGTAACACTGGCTCGCATGGTAAGAGCCCATGCGCCGAACCCAGATATTGCGTACGCCGCAATGGGTAGCACCGCGTGTCTGGCTAACGAGCCAATAAAGGGAATCGTGAAACCTGGCGAGATGGCGGCATTGTACGGTGCGCCGAACGGGAAGATCTTAAAAATGGTCGTAAAAACATACGCCAATCCAAGAGCCATGATGAATTGTGGAATACCGTGCAAAAAGGTCGACAATAAAAGAAGTCCATCTCCAAGTTTAGAATTTCGTTTAACCGAGGCAATCACCCCTGCAGTAATTCCTATGATAAAACTCACTGCAAGTCCAGTCAGAACCATAATGACCGTCCATGGCATAGCTTTGAGGAGAAGGTGCATGACAGGGACCCCTGAATAGGAAATCGACTTGCCAAGATTCAAGTGCAACACTTGCCACACATAGTGAAAATATTGAATATATAGAGGCTGATGGGGAATAAATCCATACATAGAACGAACCTGTGCTTGCGCTTGTAGTGGAGGGATCCCCTCTTCTATTAGGGTATTTAACTTGGTCTGCACCGGGTTGCCGGGCATGAAGTGCACCAAAAAAAACGTAAAGGACGAGACGGCCAATATCATGACTAGCCCCGCCACAATACGTTTTCCTATCCGCTTGAAGAACTTGCTCACGGATTTATCCTCCTTCCTCTGATGCATTCGTTCGCCGAAATACACTATGTCGGGGAACTTCTGGTTGTCGTCACCCGGCATCTACACATAGTTTAATTCACCGGCATAAGGCCATGGAAAATCCAAACCGTCCTCGGAAAATACCCATTGTGTTAATTCCCCATCTGACGGATATCGATCCCGCCTCAGTTCGGTCGCCTTGATGATTGCTTTGTGGTGAACTTGCGCCTCATCAAGCCATGGGCTAATCGCCGCAAGGAATGAATGCCAATCGATAATGGCCATAGTTCCCAAATTGAAAGATTTTGTGGTTGGCCACCCTGCTTCTTCGACAAGATCCCGCATGCACCAATCATTGCTTCTGAACATAAGGTGACTAGACGGTGTCTTATACTCGGCCGCCGCATGCTGTGCCAGAGCCAGCACGGCCCTGCGAGCACCCGCCCACTCCATCACGCGTGCCTCTTGCCATCGATCGGACGCTCCAATGATCGCGTATGCCATAATACGTTCGCCACGTTTGGCTATGAATAAGTCATGTCGCGTGTTACGCCGCGGATAGGCCAAGCCCTCTAGTAATTCCCCCATCTCACGAGGAGTCCGACTATAACGTACGCCCTCGGCGAGATAGATGGCAATCAATGAGCCTGTAATATCTTCTCTATAATGTGATATCCGTTCGGCTTTACCATTCCACAACCCCGTATTTAACCGTTGAGCCGGCACCTCTGTCATAATGAAATGCCCCGCCTCGACTGCGCCCAGCCTATGGTATAAACTGCGTCGTCCGGAAATGAGCGCAACCGCCACATGATCCGTCACTAAATCCGTCCAAATGTGCCGCAATATCTTTGAAGCCAATTCATGTCCTCGATGTTCGGCCTTTGTTGCCACGGATCCGATGGCCGCGATGGGGACGCGCACGCCCCCCGTCACAACCGCTCCTCTCCATACTGCAGCCATGCTAATGGGTCGACCACCCATGTCACTAATAAAATATAGGTTATTCGCATTGTCGGCTCGATACAATAAGGGAAAACGACGGGCCATCCCTTCTCCGGGTTTGACATAGGGCCGCATAACCTCGTCCACTAGACGCCCCAGTTCCGGAAGATCATGAGGGCCCCCGCGTCGAACTACAAAAGCTTTAGGCACTGCCACGGGATTCCCTCCTATTCTGCTACCACCTCAAACCGAAATCGCACTCGGGGTTGTAAATCATTAAGCTTCGTTAGATCGTCATCGAGAACCCATCCTACAACGTTAGTGCGAATATCGGGTCCTAAATCAACTCGCGTAATCTGCAATTCGCCGGCAAATCGAGGATACAGTATATTGTCTACCGTGACCGTGCCCCGCGGCCTTTTCATCGCGTCCTTTTGGGGAAGTATGGTGGGACGGTTAAGACGTTGCCTATCTCCTCGAGCGCGATGGACCAACTCGAAATCTTGCGGCAGATGCACATGAGATCCCGAGAGTGCCACAGATTTCTCCGCTTCCTGCACGAAAGGATTCAGCCGAATCCGCAAGACGAGGCAGGGATCCTGTGCGGCTTGTAATATGGATTTCAGTTCGGCTTGATCCTCGGTTTGATCACCAATGTAGACATGATCACACCACCCAAGTGTCAGTAATTCTTGGGCCGCCCGCCCCGGCTCGGTGTAACGATGACATTCCAAAGTTGGTAATCCCTCATATGTCATATATCGATGATGTTTTTGGGAAGCGACAAACCCCATTACCGTGCTCCCGTGTGCGTGAAGTATCTCCGCCTGCCTCGCGACGAATGGGCGAGATAGCCCTGTTTCCACCCGGGGATAGTAGTTGTGGCACGCCACGGTGTTTTTCAAGGGGATTCCCAACTTAGACAGGCGAGCGAGGTTAGCATCTGTCGCCGGACTCGCATTGAGAACCACACCCATCCCGAATTGTTCTGCCGTAGAGATTACCTGACGCACTTCCTCATCCGAGAATCCGGCATCCAGTCGAATCGATGAT
>JAMDDZ010000046.1 GCA_023488565.1 Bacillota bacterium
CGTGGCCATTCAGGCCATCCGGAGGCAGATGATGGCAGGTCCTGCACCTTCGATCAAGAAGGAGCAGTTGTCGTGATCGCCATTTATGCCCGTGTCAGCACCGAAGAACAAGCTCTACACGGAGCCAGTTTGATCTCCCAAGTCGAGGCCTGTCGACAACATCTGGGCTCGCCTGCTGACACCATTCAGGAATTTGTCGATGGGGGAGAAAGCGGTGCCACCTTAGATCGCCCCCAACTCGCGAAATTGCGCCAGGCCATTGCGCAAGGTCAGGTGAGCCGACTGGTGATTTATGATCCCGACCGCCTGTCCCGCAAGCTGGTGCATCAATTGTTGCTCACCGAAGAATTCGAGCGGGCCGGCGTATCCCTGGAATTTGTCAATTTTGAGTGGGAACAAAGCCCGGAAGGGCGACTCTTTTACTCCTTACGGGGCGCTATTTCGGAATTTGAACGGGAAAAAATTCGCGAACGGACCCGGCGCGGCTGGATGACGAAGGCCCGGCATGGACAATTAGTGGCGGGCATGCAGCGCTACGGCTATCTCTACGATCCGCAAACCAAAACCGTCCGGGAAGATCCGGAAACGGCCCCTGTCGTGCGGGAAATTTTTCGGTTGGCCGCCGAAGAACATTTGAGCACCGGCCGCATTGCCCAAGAACTCGCCCGCCGCCGGATCAAACCTCCGCGGGGGACGGTGTGGTGGCGGGATACCGTAAGCAAGATTTTGCGCAATCCGGCCTACACCGGGTTGGCCTATGTGCATCAATACGATTCCGTGGTGCGGTATCGGCCGCGGGACCCAGACGAGTGGATTGCCATCGAGGTGCCCGCGATTGTGGATCCTGAGGTCTGGTCCCAGGCTCGTGCCGTTATTTACCGGTACCAAAAAACCTGGAAAGGGCGCCAGGAGTTGCCGATGCTTCTTCGCCGCGTGGTCTACTGCGGGCAATGCGGGCACATGATGAGCACCAATGTGCGCACGCTCGGCGGTGTCACCTATCGCTATTACTTTTGCCCGAATCGTCATATTCGAAAATACCACACCGACGCGTCCCCGCATCCTGCTCCCTGTACCATGCCATGGATCCCGGCGAGCCCCGTTGAAGACGCCGTGTGGACCGATGTGGTGGCCTTGCTGGACGATCCCGATGCCTGGAAGGCGGCTCAGGAGACGGTGGAGCCCGTGGGAGAAAGCGATGCCACGCGGATTGCCGAGGACTTGCAGCGTGTGCGCCGGAGCCGGAATCGCTTGTTGGAATTGGTGCGGAAAGAGTTGATTACGCTGGAGGATGCGGAACGTGATTTGGGAGTCTTGAAGAAGGAGGAGACGCGATTGAAAGACGAAGAGGACCATTTGCGTCAAGTGCAGCCGTCACTTCCGGCGATTGCCCGCAATGTGCGGGAAGCGATGGGACCCGATTTATCCGTGTTGTCGTGGGAAGCACGGCGGGAGATTATTTTGCGGCTGATCGAGAAAGTGACTCTCAGTGTGGATGCAACAGGCACGATTCAGGCGGCCATCCAATTTATCGGGGGCGCTCCCAACAGGTGAACGGTGGGAATGTCCGTCTTACTCGATCCCTGCAAGCTGATCCTCAGCTTGTTCATCAACCTAAGCTGTGGTTTTTTAGCGGTTTGGCCAGATCGACGGGGTTGATATCAGGTAAGGGATCCTTTAGGTTATGAGGCCCAAGATCATAGGGACATGGCAAATGACCGAAAAAAGGGGGAGCTGCACAAAGTGGGTAGCTTTCCTATCCAGAGATGGCGGCCCCTTACAGAAACATAGCGCGAAAGCCCACGGTTTTAATCGTGGGATGAAGCGCCTTTTTGTTGCAGTCTATTGAGTACAATGATACACTTCGTCTATGGAACAAGATTATCGCCATACTCCAACCACTGTGTCGCTGATTAACTATCATTTTGTTTTCTGCCCACGATATCGACGCAAAGTGTTGGTACGTCAGGTAGAAATTCGGTTTAAAGAGTTGGTCAACGCAATCAGTCAGGCTAACGATTGGGCGGTGGTGGCAATGGAAACCATGCCTGACCACGTGCATCTGTTTCTCAACTGCCTGCCCACGGATTCTCCATCGGCTATCATGGCTGCTCTCAAAGGCACGACATCGCGGCGATTGCGTCAAGAATTTCCGCATTTGCGCCATCTCCCCAGCCTGTGGACGCGTTCGTTCTTTGTGAGTACCGCAGGCAATGTTTCTAGTGAAACGATTAAGCGCTATGTTGAAGAACAAAAAAAGAGGGGGTAATGTCATGTGAAGAAAGCCGCCACACCGTCATTCATTTTAGCATTGTCTTTAAAGGTTCAACCGTATCAACGCGATATCTTGAATATGCGTCTGGAACTCGCGAGAAACATCTACAACGCGTGTATCACCGAATTAGAACGGCGTTATGCTTTAGTACAACAGTCAAAAGCCTATCAAAAGACCATGAAACAGATTCGTGCCAGCTATCGACAAGAACAAAAACAAAACCATTTGAATAAAATCCACGGCACGAAGAAGACAGTGTCCTTGGAGAAACTCAGGAAACCTTTGTATAAAGCACTCTCTCAGCACTATCGAACGTATGGACTGAGTGAATTCGATTTGCATAGCTTTGTTGCGCCGATGGTTCAACACGTATCGTGTCATATTGATTCGTTTACAGGCCAAAAGATTGCATCGCACGCGTGGAATGCAATGGCCTCCGTATTATTCGGAAAAGGTCAGCGATTGCACTATAAAAAATACGGACAAATGAATTCCCTCGAAGGCAAGTCCAATCGCAGCGGAATTCGTTATCGAGATGGCATCCTTCATTGGTTGGGTCTGAGTATCCCGGTCATTGTTTCGCGCCACGACGCGTATGTCCAAGAAGCATTGTTGACCCACCGGGTCAAATACTGCCGGATTGTGCGCAAAGTGATCCGCGGCGATTATCGGTTCTTTGTGCAATTGGTGATGGAAGGATACCCGCCACAGAAAAGGGAGAAAGACTCCGGCATGTTTAAGCGTCAAACCCAGAATGCGCCCGTAGGGCTAGACATTGGAACACAGACACTGGCTGTAAGTGCCCAGGAGTCGGTGCGGTTACTGGAACTAGCCCCTTCAGTCCAACAGCACGAGAAGGAATTGCGCAGGATTGGACGCAAATTGGACCGACAACGTCGAGCAAATAATCCCCACAAATACAACCCGGATGGCACGATAAAGAAGGGTCATCGAGAACCGTGGATTCAAAGCAAAAACTACCTCAAGACGTTGTTCCAACTAAAAGAATTGAAACGGAAACAAGCGGCACTGCGGAAACAAGATCATGAGATCCTCGCGAATGCGATCATCAAACTCGGCAATGAGATAAAAGTCGAGACCATGCGCTATGATGCGCTCGCCAAACGCACCAAAGACACCAAGGTGAGCGAAAAGACCGGGCGGTTTCACAGTAAGAAACGGTTTGGCAAAAGCATTGCAAACAAGGCTCCTGCCTTGTTCCTGTCCATTTTGACACGAAAACTCGGATATTTTGGCAAGCCGTTGTTCAAAATCGTCACGCAAAAAGTCAAAGCCAGTCAATATAACCATATTGACAAGACGTACACCCCCAAAACACTCGACGAACGGTGGACTCTCTTGCCATACCAAGGCCAGTCGTTGCCTATCCAACGCGATTTGTATAGTGCATTTTTGATACAACATGTGACCCCCGCAACTTTAGATACCATTGAGGTGAGCCAGTGTGAAAAACACTTTGACCGATTTGTTGCGTTGCATCAGGTAGAAATAGAACGGTTGAGGTTAGATTCTCGCAAAAAACTGGCCAGTATGGGCATGTAATCGACCACACACGTCTTGAATCGGGCGTACAGGGCGCGAACATCTCTTCACGAGGTGTTGCCCATGAAAGTCTTTTTGAACCGTCTCAGTGTCGGAATGTTGTAGCTTCCATGAACTCAGGATGGCGAGAGTTCCGAAGAAGGGCGGAGAAAAAAGAACCCCACGGGTTTTAGCCGTGGGAGATTCAGGACAGCCCAGCCGATGCTGCCGATGAGGGCGAGAAAAGGTGCGAATCCCAGGTGAGGCACATGACTGGACAGGGATGAGGACACCAAGGAGCCCAGCATGCTGGATTGCAGTTTGGTCATAAGATGGGTGATTAATCCTTGGATGCTGAGAAGGGCTAACAGAACCGTGACCACACTGCCGAGAACCGCTGCGGCCAAAAAACGTTCCAAACCGGGCCAAAAAGCCGGCCTCCACGTGGGAATGGCGGTAAGAACCGCCAGAGCCAAAACGATTAACAGCGCAAGCCAGCCGACAATGCCAAAACTGATAATCCGCAAGGTAAAGACGTGAGCACTGGAAAAAATCGGGAGAAACAAGCTGAGAAATAGCAGCGCTAAGGCTCCCAATCGCCAATAATCGCGGGAAGCATGGGTGAAGGCCACCGGCACCGTCAGGGAAAGGGTGTGAGAGGAAGATGCTACGGCCTCAGGAGTCGGAGAGGAAGAGGATGGATGATCGCCGGAAGCTGTGAGAGGTGTTCCGCATTGACTGCAAAAGGTGTGTTCCGGGGCGACTTCGGCACCGCAATGAGCACAACGCATGAATGATCACTCCTTTTAGAAACAAAATTACATCACAAAACCCTCATTATGAAGGATTCGCGGTGAACCCGTGAAATTCCTGTTTTGATGTCGACAAAACAGAGAATTCGATACAAAATACTACCGGGTTAGGTGCTAAGGCGGCTTGGGAAAAATACTTTTCATTGTGCAAAGGAAAACGCGGGGGAGCATGTCGAATGCTTTCTTAACATCTGATGATTAGGAGACATTCGACCATGTACACGGGGGACATCGAAGAACAAGTACGGTAAAAGCATCATCGGTTGGGGTCATTCATGCGTGACCAGAGATGGTTCG
>JAMDDZ010000140.1 GCA_023488565.1 Bacillota bacterium
CCAAGACCCAGTAATATCGATGTGGAACAATGTTGTCCATGTAGTTTCGCGATTGTCAAATCCCTCTGTAGCGGATCCCGCCGGATAGGGTTTTCTGCTTCAGCAATCGTCGTAGTCGGCCCTGTGGTAGACAAAATCCAAAATGTGGTGGGATATACGGTACCCTGGCAAAATGGTCTAAAATGCTGGGGGAAAGTACGGATTTTCCCAGAATCACCATCCGGAGATGCGCTAGTTAAAGGGTTCCTGGCCTTGAACAATCCATGTTGCGCTATTGTTGGTGCCACTACCTGAGTCTGGAGTGGACATTAACTGCGGCGAATTCGTTTCCATAGTGATAGTATACCGATGCTGATACCAGTCGATAGCCATTAACGTCGGAACTGTTTCAATTTCCGTACTGGTTACGTCCCAACAGCCATGCAAGAGGACGGTGGCCGCTAAGACGCAAATAAGGGCGGGGGGAGGCCCTTCCCCTCGATTTTATTCATGGTGAGCTTTTCCTAGACAGCCCATAAGCCCACTTGAGATGACTAGCGTGACCAAAACGGGAAAAGCAATTAGTCGTCCACATATCTTTGAGATATTCCACGCGGCTTGCCACGAAAGGAAACGCAAGGGCTGAAGGCGTCCAGGTGAGAATACCTGTCCATTTGGTCAAGGTACTCCGCCGCAAAATTTTTTTGGTAGCGCGCCCCTGCCCTCTGATTTTCTATTGTGGTTCGCCACGTGGTGGCCGCGGGGGGTATAGCACTAGGACAATCCATTCAAGATCGTGTGACGTACAGCCAACCAGGCGTTGTCATACCGGTGTCGTTTGTTCAGGGCGGCAGTGAGGGCCCGTTTGAGTCGATTCCAGGCGCTCCAGTCGTTTTTACGATAGGTCGCGACATTCCATTGACCCTGTGCTTGCATCCACTGCCGCAGGGATTTGGGGATGTTCTCCCGCCAGACTTTGACGCCGTCCCGGCGGCCAATGACCAAACGCTGCCGCATGATGAACACTAATGCCATAGTGCGGTTGATATTTGAACCGTCCGATGATCGAGGTGTAAGCGGTCTTGACCTTGCGGAGGGTGACCCCTTCCCGCGCTGCCTGCCGTTCGACCGCCGTCAGCAAGGCCCGGTAATTAAACTGGTGCGTGACGCGGTTAAACTTGGCACTCACATCGCGATCGTGGATGAATCGCAAATCCTCCACGACGAGTCCTGCCCCCGATCCTTCTCCCACTGGACCGTCTCGATCGAGTTTCTCAGCAATTATTGAAGCAGTTACATCCTCCTAAACTTTCTCGCTTTTGGATAAGTTGGGTAATATGCACTGTCGTACTCGTCCTTTATGACGTCATTAATTGGCTGTTCCAAATCTCTCTATTTTCTGCATGGCGTTGTTGTAACAAAAAGCATCTAAACAACGTTTGTCTAGTGCAATGTGATAACATTTACAGGTGGAGGGTTTCCATGACCAAAAAGAATTACCTGGCCTCAACCATATGGTGGCGCGATTGGCGATTGATGGCATCTCTTGCTGTTTTGACAGGGTGGTTGGGATGGGCTTTTTGGCGTTTGGCTCCTCGAGGATATCTTTTAACGGCACCGCGGGCGCTTCCTCACTATCACCGTTGGGCCTATCGTCGATTAGCCTATTCAGATATCGTCGCCTTGTATCACACACACCATCTTTACCTGCACTTAGTGCCCTACCTACAAAATCGTATTGAATATCCCGTGATGATGGGCATTTTAATGTGGCTTACCTCTTTTGCCCCAGGGATTATGGGCTACTTTACTGCAAACGCGGTTATCATTTGGTTATCCGGTGTGGGGAGTCTATTATTATTACGGAAATTGGTCCCTAATACCTACCAATGGTTTGCCTGGACACCGTTGTTGCTAGTTTATGGACTCTTAAATTGGGATATTATTGGAATTTTCTTAATGATATTAGGGTGGGACCTCTATCTGCGGAAACGGTACACGTGGGCCGCTGGGGTGTTGTCAATAGCGGTCTTTTTTAAGTTTTTCCCCGTGTTTATTTTGCCGTTTATTCTAGTAGAGTTATACCGTGATAAAAGATTTCGGACCATAACAAATATGGTCGCGGTATTTTTTGTCGTCAGCATGATCATTAATCTGCCTTTTGCCCTAACAAACTTTAACAATTGGTCATTTTTCTTCTCGTTCAACGCGAGTCGGGGCGTTGGCGCTGATCTTTGGGCAAATCATTGGGTGCATGCATTGCCGGTGGCCGTTGTAGATGTGGCATCGTTCGTTGTAGTGACGTCAGGAGTGGTGTGGCAATCTCGGCGAATATGGAAAGGCAATACAGTGATTTCTGCAACCGCCAGGCTGTTTGCGCTGTTTCTCATTGTCAATAAGGTATTCTCCCCACAATACATGTTATGGATGATGGCCTTTGCCATATTAGCTGATTGGCCGCCACCGGCCTATACTTGGCTAACGTTTGGAGGTATTGTGGATTACCTAAATTCTATGACCATCTTATACCTGATTAAGATTCATTCATCAACTCTTAAATGGTATGGAGACCGACTGTTCCCCCTAGGATTGCTCATGCGTTATATAGGTTTGGCGGTAGCGGGGCTGTTGGGTATCCGATCGACGTTGCCGGAAAAAGTGACGGCACCAGCTCATCCGCCGATTAATGCGGCCGGATAGCAACAAGGGCTCAGTTTGATCTAATCTCCACCCATGATTTCCAGGCTTGGCAATACTTTTCTGCTCCGACAGGGTAGACAGGTGATGTTGATACCTGTCATGATCGAACTATGGACCGGTTGCCGGTTTCGCGTGACCTTCGCGTTCTGGTTAACGTTGTCTTTCCAGAGGAAATTCGCAAGGAGGGATGTTTTTGTTCGGAGGTATGCGTGCATCAGTGGTGGCGGGGGTCATCGCGGTACTGATTGTAGTCGCGGCTGTCATCCAATTTGTCCGGCCCGTCCCACAGGCCAAAGCGCAAATTAGTTTGAGTGCTCAGGGACAGATTGCGGGAACTCCGCCTCAGTTGCCTTGGCCCGCCAATGTTCAAGCAACACTGGATATTCCGGGCATTGGCAGTTTTGGAGAACATGGGCCGGTGACGCCAGGCCCTATCGGTAGTGTGGCCAAAATGATGACCGCATATTTGGTGCTGAAGGCGCATCCCTTAGGCCCTTATAATAACGGCCCCAGCATTACGGTAACACCCCAAGACGCTGCTTTGTATCAGCAGGATGCCTCGACTCAGCAATCGGTAATGCGAGTGATTGCAGGGGAAAAGTTGACGGAGCGCAAGCTTTTGGAAGGACTTCTGGTGGCGTCAGGCAATAATATTGCGACAATGCTAGCGGATTGGGTTGGCGGGAATCCCCAGCACTTTGCGGTTATGATGAATCAAGAGGCCAAAGCCTTAGGGATGAATCATACGCATTATGTAGGCCCTAGCGGACTAAATCCAGAAACGACGAGTACGGCGCAAGATCAGGTCAAACTGGCTGAAGTGGCGATGAAAATCCCGGTATTTGCGGAAATTGTCGATATGGCGCAAATGACGGTACCAGGACAAGTGGCACTTGAGTATAACTACAATTATCTCGTGGGTCACGATGGGATTGTTGGCGTGAAGACTGGCTCCACATTGCAATCCGGAGGGTGTTTTGTTTTTGCCGGAAAACGGGTTATGGGCAATCAAAACGTCATTGTTTATGGGGGAGTTGAGGGTCAGCCAGGCACTAAAACCGGTAGTCAGCTGCAGATGAGCTTAGTGGATGGGGAAGATCTGTTAAATGCTGTAAGTCGCATAGTGACTTCTCGCACTGTGATCCCCTCGGGGGAACCGGTGGGCACGATCAATGTTCCCTGGCAATCAAACGTGGTATTGCAAACCACCAAGCCAATCACCTTGTTAGGTTGGCCTGGACTGGGGTACTCGACACATGTGTCCTTAACCAAATTGCCGGTTGATGTAAAAGAACTGCCTGCAGGCAGTGTGGTTGGGACTCTCACCGTTACTACCGGCTCTCAAACGGTGACGGTTCCGGTAGAAACGGTCTCCAAATTAACTGGACCTTCGTTGGCCTGGCGCATGAGTAGAATCTAAGCTTCATACCAAAAACCCGGGGTAGATAGGCCCTGGGTTTTTGGTATGTATTGGTTTACACTGTCACACGCTAGAAGCGGAGGTGGCAGATGATGTGGCCCGCCAGCCTGCGTCATGATAGCTGGCTTCAGTTGTGGCACCCTGAAGTAGCTGTCCTAATGATTTTGATGTGGACGTTGTATCATGCTATTAGCCGAGTTCGCGAGATTGCGATTGCTAGGGATCGCCAGATAGCCTTTGCTTCGGCATTGGTCTTGTTGTACGTCAGTATGGGAACACCATTAAAGATTTTGGGTGATGATTTTTTACTTAGCGCACATATGGTGCAATATGTGTTACTTTCCATGGCGGTTGCTCCCCTTCTGGTTTGGGGAATTCCTCCCCAAACCTGGCGAACATTGTGGGAGCTTCCTCTTCTGAAGCCGGTGTTGTCCCTATTAACGTATCCTCCATTTGCCTTATTGCTGTTTAACACCGTGTTTTCGGGGTTGTTGTATCCAAGAATTTTGGACTTGTCGCTGCAAGATAACTGGCTGTATCTGGTGGCGCCATATGGTATGCTCGTGTCAGCGGTTGCCATGTGGTGGCCCCTTATGAGCCCGATTTTGGAATCTCCCCGGCTTTCGCGTGGATCACGTCTGATTTATTTGTTTTTTAATCTGGATTTGATGATGCCGGCGTCCGTATATATCATCGATACCGGACATGCCGATTATTTGATTTATCGTCTAGCGCCGAGGGTGTTTCATCTATCCGCGTTGGCCGATCAGCAATTAGGAGGCATCGAGATGAGTTTGGGAATGTTC
>JAMDDZ010000075.1 GCA_023488565.1 Bacillota bacterium
GAGCTTAGGAAACGACCCCCACAGTGTAGTGTTTGATTGCGGTGCCCTCTGCCGCTGTTCACTATGGCCTGTGTCGTCTTGTAAAACGGGCCAATCCCTCGTTTCAACCTAAATGGCGGCGGCGAATTTGAAAAATTGTGGGTCACCCTTATGCCTCCATGGCAGGCGCATCCTATGGTAGCTAGCAGTGCTGTAATGTAATTCCTGATATTTCCTCATGTATGTTTTACACACTCCCTTTCCAATGACATAGCTTATGGTTACGTGACGTATGAAAGGTCATTCCATATTGGTACGTCGGATAGACTGGGGAGGGGTTTTTAATGTGTGGAATCGCAGGATGGATAGATTATGACGCCGACATCACTCGGCAACAATCCGCTTTAGACGCCATGGTCGCTCCGTTAACCTGCCGCGGTCCGGACGGCAGTGGCACCTTCGTTACTCCAAATGCTGGTCTAGGGCATCGCCGTCTCGTGGTCATTGATCCCGAAGGTGGCATGCAACCGATGTCGCGGCGTTTGGGCAACCACGTCTATACCATTGTTTACAACGGAGAATTGTACAATTTTCGGGAACTGCGGCGGCAATTAGAACATGAAGGGTTCCTATTCCGCTCCCGTTCCGACACCGAGGTTCTCCTGACTTCCTACGTAGCCTGGGGCACCGCGTGTGTTTCTAAACTAAACGGCATCTTTGCCTTTGCCATTTGGGACAGTAAAGACCGCACGTTATTTATGGCCCGAGACAGACTAGGGGTCAAACCTCTCTTTTACTCTCGGCAAGGATCACGGATGCTATTTGCCTCGGAACTAAAGGGAATCCTCGCTCATCCGGCAGTAAACGCGGATGTCGATGCTGAAGGATTGGCCGAGGTGTTTGCTATTGGCCCGGCGCGCACCCCAGGTCATGGGATATTCCGGAATATTGATGAGCTTCGTCCCGGTTACTACCTTTACCTCAGCCCAACCACTCATCGATTGGCACCATATTGGCAGTTGGATTCCCAACCCCATGAGGATTCTTGGGAGGAAACCACCAACACTGTCCGCAACCTGGTGGACGACACGGTGAAACGTCAACTGGTTGCCGACGTACCCGTGGTTACCTTGCTGTCGGGGGGGCTGGATTCTAGCGTGGTGACGGCGATCGCTGCCCAAGTGTTTAAGGATCGAGGGCGTGAACCGCTCAATACCTACTCCATTGATTTTGTTGACATGGATCGTTACTTTAAAGCTAACAAATTTCAAACCAATCTCGACAGTCCCTGGGTGGAAAAAGTCTCAACCTATTTAGGTACCAATCATCGCCGCGTCATTGTCGATACTCCGGAACTCTACCAGGACTTATTGGCAGCAATGCGTGCACGGGATTTGCCAGGCATGGCTGATGTCGATACCTCTCTGCTCATTTTTAGTCGTGAAATCAAAAAAACGGCTACTGTCGGATTATCTGGCGAAGCAGCCGATGAAATTTTCGGCGGATATCCATGGTTTCACCACCCCGACGCCATCGCCGCCAACACCTTTCCCTGGGCCCGGAGGCTAAAAGACCGCATCCGGATTTTGTCCCCCGAATTCACTGACCATATTCAGCCCGAGTCCTATGTCGCCCGGCGGTATCAAGAAGCCTTAGACGAAGTTCCACGGTTGCCGAGTGAAACAGCTGAAGAAGCACGGATTCGGGAAATTGCCTATCTGAGCATTACCAGGTTTTTGCCTACTCTCTTGGACCGCAAGGACCGTATGACCATGGCCGTGGGACTCGAAGTCCGCGTCCCTTTTTGTGACCACCGATTGGTGGAGTACGTTTGGAATATTCCCTGGCGCTGGAAAAATTATGATAACGTCGCCAAAGGCGTATTACGGCATGCCATGCAAGGCATTTTGCCTCTTGACGTATTAATGCGGCAAAAAAGTCCCTACCCGTCAACGCCTAATCCCACGTACTTTATAGCAATGCGACAAGGACTCGATGCAATTTTGTCAGATTCCTCCAGCCCTGTGCTGCCCTTGCTTGATGTTGCTGAAATTCGCCGGGTCATGGAATTAGGACCCATGGGCGATCAAATTCCTTGGTTCGGTCAGTTAATGGGAAATGCTCAGCTTTTTGCATTCTTAATTCAGGCCAACGCCTGGTTACAAGAGTACCATATTGCCATGGTATAGGTAGTTCCCAATCGGTGGCGGATTTTGACTTCGTCACCGATTCTCTCCGCCTATGGGATATCAGAATTAGGCGTGGGTAAAACCGTCTCTGCAAAGTGAGCATCCAGTGTCTCTTGACACTCCCCCTGCGTAAACGCAGGGGATTCTTGCGAGGAACGCACTTCGGTGCGTTTTACTCGCAAGGGGTGAGCCAAACACCCCCTATCCAGTCGCCCGAAGGTCTCTGGTTACTTGACGTGATGGTTCGCCGAATCCTGTAAACGTCTGGTCTTGACGACGCGATACATTTTACGTCTCCCACGATTGCGAGAGACAACCGCCAACGTATCCATTTGTCAAAGGACGAACGCATTCTCAGTACAGCACGCAAGGTATAGGTTGGGAACGACAAACCTTCGCCTGATATCCCCATCGCTAAAGCAAGGGGTTTTACGGCGCGCTGGATAATCCCGGTAATCAATTAAATCGTACAATTCTTGTCGGGTCTGCATACTTTCAAGTAGGGACACTTGGGACCCCTCTGTGAGCAAAGTTCTATATAAATTAGAGTAAGCTTTCGCTGCCACTCTTAATGACGATACAGGATACCAAACCATGCGGTATCCCCACTGAGCAAACTGGTCTGCAGAGAAGTAAGGCGTCCGACCAAATTCTGTCATATTGGCCAACAGGGCGGCGGGAACTTTTTCTGCGATTCGCTGAAACGCTTCCTCCGAGTCCAATCCTTCGGGAAAGATACCGTCCGCTCCAGCATCACGATATTGCAGGGCTCGTTCCACTGTTCCTGATACGCCTTCTTGTGCATAAGCATCGGTGCGCGCAAATGATCATTAGGGTGGGGGCGGTTTCACGCATGGCTCGAATTTTGGCGGACATTTCTTCAGTAGGTATCACATGCTTACCGTTAAGATCCCACACTTTTTCGGAAGATCTTGGTCTTCGATTTGCACCCCCGCGACCCGCGCTTCCACCATTTCTTTAACGGTCCGTACTGCGTTCAAAACCCCGCCATACCCCGTATCAATGTCTACCAAAAGTGGCAAGTTTGTCGCACGGACAATATCACGCGCTCGGTCTACGATCTCGGACACTGTGATTAATCCTATATCCGGCAATCCCCGACTTGCAGTGTAAGCCCCGCCGGATAAATACAGGACCTCAAACCCCGTTTGTTTCGCAATTAATCCGGCCATGGCATCATGCGTCCCAGGTATTTTCAGGATGTCCGATTCCTCCATCCGCACACGCAACATTGCCGATAACTCCGATTGTGAACGATTTTTATCCGTTAACCACGCCATTGTTCCCTCATCTCCGTTCTAAATTCACCATAAACTCCCGCACGGATACCGCCTCCCAAGACGCCGAGTGCATCAGTTCTGCTAAACGTTGAACCCGGGGCCCGACATTACCACGCGGCCAAGTTTTTCTCAAATTTTTCCCAAAGAAGGACTTTAGCTTCCTGCCGCCTACGATGGTACCCTAAAGGATATTCTCCAAGAACTTTCGGCGAATGCGTGCCATCTCGGAACCGATTTTGCACTGCATTGGCGATAGATCGCTTGTCGGGATCCAGGCAACCGCGAGAATAAGCTGGATTCTCTCGTACTACCGTTTTTCCTCGCAATAGTCGATGCGCGGATCTTGTGCAGTCGAATCTAAGTAATCCTTCGAAGGCGCCCATGGAGTAATCCGATGGCCGTCATGGATTGCAAACAGTGATCGCGGTCTGCCGCATTACGTAATGGTCCGGTTTTGTTGATAATTCGCATTGCTGACTCTTGGGTTTCAACGCCTATTGGGATAATTTGTTCAGACCAGTCACGTACCATAGGATGCAGGGCTATCGCGGCCTCTACCGCTGTTTGGCCATGAGATTCCGCCGGATAAGCGAATTTAAACAAGACATGCTCAATAACATAAGATGGCAAAGCTTGATGAAGACGGATGGCATTCCCGCGCATAACTACATCATTAAAACCCCACTGCGGTGAAGATACGGCGGTATCATACCCCCATCTCGTCGGTTAACGCCATTAGGATCAGACACACGGCCCGGCTAGCGAAGTCCGTCGGTGCCCATGATTGCCTGGATCCAGTGTTGAGGCCATGGCGAGACGTCCGTAGGAGCCCGTTATCTATCCATGCATTGCACAGCGCGTTAATAACCTGTTGCATAGTCGCTCCCAACAAAAAAGCGCTAGCAGTTGACCCCACTTTAAAAAACAAGACGCGGTCCAACCCCATCTTATTCAAGCTATTTTTCAAGAATAGTATTTCATGAGCCTTAATAATAGCCGTCAGTACAGCCCGCATGGTCAGAGGAGCACGACCTAATTGGAGATGCTTTCGGCTCTGCCACTCCGCGGAAAGTTAAAATAGCTCCAATATTGTCGGCCAGGTGTCGCCAAGGGTTCATACACGTGATCTTAACAGCGGTTTGAACCGGATCCAATCGATAGGCAAGTCCGGGTATTCTGCGGCCGTCTGGGACCTCTGCTCCAGGCACTACTCGCCCAACAAATTTCCGGCATTCGGGATAATTGAGCGCCAAAATCCCTGATCCCCCCGCATCCAATAGCACCCACTGAACCATGGTGGGTCGGATATCGCGGTGTTCATCGTATACTCCACAATAGTTGCCAGTACGTCGTCTATAGCACTCTGCTGGGATTGGGCATCTATGTTCGCCATAAAATCAATCCTTTTCTACTAGTGGATTGATGAGCTCCTCTACCTAACCCTCCCAATCTTGCAGTTCCCGAACCATCCGTTCCAGGTAGCGCACGTGACGCTCACGGCGGCTGATCATCCAGTTGATCCCCGATTGTCCCAAAGGAATAGCCACGACTTCGGCAAGTTCCCTTCGCGTATGTATTTGTCGTGCCGATCCCCAAGACTTGTGAATTAGGTCCTTTAGTTCTACCGACGTCAACCGCGAAAAGTATCCTACCGCAACTGCCACGGAACCATTGCCGTCCACGGTGCACCCCAACACTTGAGGGTCACGATTCAACCGAAGGGCTTCTGGGATCAATCCTGTTTCCTCGTTCAATTCCTGGTTTGTGGAACGAATCGGGTTAAACACCCCATCGGTCACATCTTGAAAGACAGGAGAACCCCCAATGGATTGAATCCATCCGGGTCTCGCGGTATCTTGGGCCATCACTCCGGCCATTAAAAATCGATCGCGACTAATCACCAAGGCGGCTGCAAATAGCACTCGGACCCGATGGGGGTGGGAACTAGGCAGTTGGAACCGACTATATAGATAGTGAGCATAATCTGTAAATTTGGCGTGTACAATCCATTGCAATCCAGAAAAGGTTATCGTCTCTACAGACAGTACCGGTCCTCTAAAGTAATGCGGCTGGCGCACCACAGTGGTCTCCCAATGAGCATCGACAGCCGTTTTCAATTCCAGTGGCAGGGTCACAAGCTTATCAGATACAAGAATTTGAAGTTTGGGGTCCCGGATCCAAGAAACTGACATCAAGTCCATGATTCGATCACGAATCCCCCAATAAGCAACATGCCGACAATGGCATTAAGCGCAATAGATTCGCTATGCAACCTGAGAAACGCGGGAGAACTCGGGGGCAAATGATTCATCAGCGATAAGATGTAACGGGCCCACAGCACAAGAAGCCAGGCTAATCCGGTGGTTCCCAAAATCCACCGAAAAGCGCCTGGGTCCTGCCGCTTCATTCTCATTAGGCTTCCCAGCAACGCTACTATACCGGCGATAACACCCACACCATAATAAGCGGGAAATACCACTCGCAAAAAACGCGCGGCGGCCTCCGTCGGCACCGTAACAAAAATCACCTGGGTTACCACGAAAGAGAAAAACACCAGAGTGCCCAGCCAAACTCCCGTACTCATTCGCCACAAAAGTTTCCCCATCGCTGCCATTTACCCTCTCCTCAGCCAGCCAGTTAATGAACCTCTGCACAAGAACGGCATACCCCGCGTAGCAATACATCAATCTCGCGGACCACTGCAATCGGGTCACCATTCGGTGCTTCTAGTAGGGGTTGATATGACGGTGATAAGTCATAAAGATGTCCGCATCGGTCACAGATAAAATGATGATGGGGTGCTAACCGCAATCCATATAGATCGCCCCCGGACTCGGCGGGGATGTGCTCCAACAGGCGAGCGTCAATCAAATCGTGCAATGCCTTATAGACTGTACCGCGCGCTATTTCAGGAAAGGCTTGTTGAATGTGATTCCATAGTCCGTCAGCCGTTTGATGGTCACCTTCATTAAATAAAAAATACTGCAATACAGCCCTGCGTTGCGGCGTCACACGCAGGCCCCGTTCCCGTAATATCCCTTCTGCTGTCATGTGTTTCGCTCCTTGCCTGATATCATGCGAATTATATCACAAACTTTTCAGCTAAATCGGTACGGGAGATGGGGCGGAGACCGCACCCCGCCCTTTAAGATTAGGATACCTCCTGCTCCATGTCTATATCCTGCCGCCAAATTCTGTGTTTAGCCGGTACCAACCAACTTGCACTGCCGCCATATCATGTGAAGTCGTAGACGGTGAGATCCCCCTTTTTGCACGCGGGTCCAGGCATCATTCGGACAAACGGCAGCAACTTTGGTTCCCATCTATTGAGTTCCTCTGCTAGCTTGGTGACCGACCCGGTCTTCACCGCTGGGCAGGCCGTCCACACGGAAGCGAGCACGCAGAACGCCATTCTCGCCCACGATCCCGCTCTCTTTCGGAACGGCGGCACCATGATCTCTGTCGAGGAACAAAAACCCTTCCAAGCGATTCACCGTCGCCTGGTGATCCCCTAATTCGGGGCCCCAAGCGCTGGCGTCCATGATATGATTCTCGTACGTTTTAATTTGGAGCCGTGTTGAGTGGGCTCGGTCTGAAAGACAAAACGCGGGTCGCGAGCCAACTCCGGCCCTTCGGGTGGAACCGCGATGCGGCCCTTGCTTTCGTCATTGGTCCCGTCTAGCTGCACATCGGGCCCCACTTTCGGCTCCATTTCCGGTCGCCAGTGACCGGAACTTCGGCATGCCCGCCGATCTCTGCCCCCGTTTGGCACATCCTTGCGCCAGATTCTGAGAGGATCTTTCCCCCATCGGTAGTACCGCGTAAACCATCGTCAGACTTATCGCAATTTAACTTTGTTGAAGACCTGAGGACTTGTCTGCTTGCTCTTTTCTTTTCGTGATAATTGAGATACCATGAAACACTGTAATCCTGACCTGAAGGGAGCAATCTCATGCCGGACCCGGTTCGCCTATTGGAGTTTACGCACGGAGAGTCTTTGAGCCTGTCCCCGGTACTCCCCGAAGTGGTGGCGCGGACGGCTGCGCTTCGAAACCAATGGGCCGTAATTATCAGACGCCAAGACCCCTACGTTTTATTAGGTCCTAAAGATCGGCGACTTCCTCACCTCCAAGAGGCCGTAACTTGGTTACGTTCTTTAGGATATCCAGTGTTTGTGCGCATTGGCGGTGGATCGGCGGTACTCATAGATGGTACCTGCTTAAGTTTTGGGGTGGCTAGACCATGCCGAGATCTCACAACATGGGAGAAAAACTTTAGGGAATTGGGTCAAGGCACCCTTTCGGGATTGGCACTCTTGGGCATTAATGCCCACTTTGGCCGTGCCGAAGGATCATATTGCGAAGGCCCATTTGATCTGGTCTATGGCAGCCAGAAGATAGCAGGTATTGCTCAGGCCATTCGTGGAGGCTTTGCGTTGGTGTCTGGCATGTTGATGGTACAACAGGACCCGGTGTATACTACCATGGTCCTGCAAGAGTTTTACCAACGGGCGGGCTCAAACCTCGAGCTCAATCCGCATGCCGTCACCGCGCTTAACCGATTACCAGGGCAATCGCATTTAACAGTGGATGCAGTGCATGATGCACTAGTGCAAGGACATGGCTCTTTACTGTCCTTAAGGCCCGAACCGCTGACGGAAGAGGAATGGAGACTGGCTAGACAACTGTATCGGGAACGCCAGGTCGGCGCTAACCCTATTGAGGAGGCCCACTATGCAAGCCATCATTGAAACGGATAAAGGAACCATGACTCTGGAACTCTACCCCAACGAAGCCCCAGGAACCGTGGCCAATTTCGCCAAATTAGCTCGGTCGGGATTTTACGACGGTTTAACCTTCCATCGCGTCATCCCCGACTTTGTAATCCAGGGTGGGGATCCCCGTGGAGACGGTACCGGCGGACCAGGATATACGATCAAGTGCGAAACCGAAGGTAACCCACATAAGCACTTGCGCGGATCCATCTCCATGGCCCACGCTGGCAAAGATACCGGGGGCAGCCAGTTTTTCATTTGCCATAGTCCGCAAAAACATTTAGACGGAGTGCATACCGTATTTGGTCGAGTGGTTGACGGTTTCGATGTGGTCGATGCCATTCGTCGGGGAGATCATATGACTCGGGTCACCATTGTCGACTAAAGAGTACGAGGGCATATTCCACCTCGTACTCTTTCCCTTTTTAACCACCCGAATGGGGATTCGTATCCGTTAGCAAATATTTGCGCCACCAAGCCGCATGGGTTCGGAGTCGGTGAATACGATGCCATGGCTTGCCCCCCCTGCTCATCCCGTGAGATTCTCCGGGATAGATGACCATACGCACCGGGCGCCCCAGATACTTCAATGCACTATACAATTGCTCACCCTGCTCAATCGGCAGCCGCTGGTCTTCGGACTGATGTTCAATAAGCAAAGGGGTTTTAATATTGGATACATATTTTAGCGGGGATTGCTCCCAGTAGGGTTTCGGCTCTTCCCACCAGGGTCTGGTACCATATTGCGGAACCCGTAGCCACCCCAGATCGCTGGATCCCATGGCGCTGAATCGATTAACAACCGACCGCATGGTAATGGCTGCCTGAAATCGTTGGGTGTGGCCCAGTATCCAGTTCACCATAAACCCACCATAGCTTCCTCCAGCCACTCCCAAACGCGTGGCATCCAATTCGGGGTCGTGGTTTAGGGCCGCATCTAATGCTGCCATTACGTCAGCATAATCGCGATCGCCCCATTTCCCCATGATTTGTGCACAAAAATCATGCCCGTACCCTATGGAGCCTCTGGGATTGGAGAAGACTACAGCATATCCCTGAGCCGTAAGCCAGTGAAATTCGAAATAATATCGCCATCCATAAAGAGACATGGGTCCGCCATGGATCTCTAAAATTACCGGGTAAGGTGCTGAACCAACCCTCGCACCCGTTGGTTTAAGAATCCAGGTCTGCACCACGGTGCCGTCTGAATTCTTCGCCCAAATCTCTTCTGGCGTCGGAACACTGACGTCATTCCACGGCAATGGTGTCCACTCAATATTCAAATGAAAATCATCTTCTACGCTGGCCAACCCCGAAGGATGCGTCGGATCGGCGATTCCTAATAGCCATCGGCCGCCTTGGTAATCAAAACCGTAAATCACGTGCTGGCCGGAGGTCATAGGCCTACCGCCGGTCCCGTCCACGGCAAACTGCCATAGTTGCGCCGTACCCTCGGAAGTGACGAGTGACCACACCACACGCGCATCTTCTGAAAAAACCGGGCGGGTAGGTCCTGCAACCGGCACGTCGGTGCCAGGCCCATCCCCAATCGGGCGATCCACGTCTTGTGATAAGGGTTTTCTCTCACCCCCGAAGAGATACCACAATTCTGTCTGCCCATAACCAAGGTCCTCAGGCTTGTTGATTACCAATGCAATTCCCGCTTGGTCGGGGCTAACTCGATAATCCTCCACTTGCCAATGCCACTCCGTCAAACGGTGGTGAAAACCGGAACTCTCTTGGTAGGCCCATAAGTCCCGTTCCCCGGGATGTTGGCCAAGAACTTCGGGGTTAGTGCGAAGGTAATATAATTTCTCGCCGTCTGAACTATATTGTGGGGCCCCGTAGGATAATGTGCCGCCAGACAACACCTCAAAGCGATTCGAGGACATATCCAGCGTCAGAAGTTGGTCCAACTCCGGACCAAAAATCCCGGTTCCATCCAATTTGTAATACTGTCGATCCAGGGTCCGAACATCACGATTAAACTTGGCATAAAGATCCTCGCTGGACGCATCGGTTTCAACTTCAACCAAACCATGGTTAAGCGGCGCAATTAAAGCCACCCGAAAATCTTGAGGATGCCAAGCGAAATCCTTAATGCCATAGCCTAGCCATGTCATTTGCTGAGCTTCTCCGCCGCTGGTAGACATCACCCACAATTGGCGTTGTCCCCCTTTCGACGACCGAAGAAATCCGAGCCAACGACCATCAGGGGACACCCGCGGACAAACATCTTTTGGTCCCGCGGTAAAACGCCCACGAGATATCCAACCATCATGCCACTCCCACTGGTTAATGTGGGAGCAGACTTGATTGGTTTTTTCATCGAATTCAGATTCCACAAAAAACACCTGATCACCAGACGGATTCAGGCAGAAATCCCCCCAAATCTTGAGCTCCAACAAATCTCGTGCGTCCATAAAGCTGCCCCCCTTGATTAACCAAGAGCCCCGGAAACTCATCATGGCTCTCCGGGGCAATCATGGGATACTACACGCGTGCGGTGACCCATTCAATCACGTCGTCCGGGGTTACCGGCAGTCGGTCTACCATCACGTGAAATGGAGCCAAGGCATCGGATACCGCTCCGACCAGCGCCGCTGGCGCTCCAATCAGGGACCCTTCCCCCATCCCTTTAATGCCGCCCTCACCGGCAGACGGCGTTACCAAATGTTCAATCGTTATCCGCGGAACATCGGTCGCCTCCGGCAATAAGTAGTCCGAAAGGGAGGTGGTCATTAATTGTCCGTCATCTCCGTAGCGCAAGGACTCCAAAAAAGCACTGCCTATTCCCTGTGCTACGCCCCCGTGGATCTGTCCTTCGACAATAAGCGGATTTATCAGCCGGCCACAGTCATTGACCACAACATAGTTCACTACCTGGACCAAACCAGTGAGAGGATCCACTTCAACTTCTGCTATATGGGTACCATTGGAAAAACTCACCGATTGCTCGGGTTGATACCGCGCCACCAGTTCCAGTCCAATCGGCATTCCCGGCGGAATGCGTTTAACATGGGTATAGGCAATTTCTGCTAATTGCCGAATCGTCATGGCCCGGTCTGGCACGCCCGCAACCCAAGCTTGGCCATGACCCAATTCGATATCCTCTTCCGCCGCTTCTAACAGATGGGCTGCCAGTTTTACCAACCGTTGCCGCATCTCGCGGCCCGCCACTAACGCAGCCCCTCCACCGATGGGCCCGGAACGGCTGCCTCCGGTCCCTCCCCCAAAGGGAGCGCTATCAGTGTCCCCATGCAAAATCACCACGTCCTCTAGATTGACGCCCACTTGGTCTGCTATGAGTTGAGCCATGGTGGTTTCGTGTCCCTGCCCCGTCGGTCCCAATCCCATGGCAGCGGTGACCTTTCCGGTAGGTTCTACACGAATAAAGACCGATTCATAGCCTACCGACCCCGCTTCCGACGATGCCATCGCGGTGGGTTCGACAAACACCGAAATTCCGATACCTCGGTATCTCCCCTGGGCCCGCAATGCTGATTGCCGTACTCGAAAATCTTTATAGTTAATCAAACGCAAAGCCTCTTCCATCGATTCTCCATAAGACCCGGCATCATAAATCATTCCAGCAGCATTGCGAAACGGGAATTGATCCGGCCTAATCATGTTAATCCGGCGAACTTCAGCCGGGTCCAAGGACAAAGAGCGAGCCACTCTGTCCACAATGCCTTCCTGGACAAACGACGCGATCGGGCCCCAAACCCCTCGATACGCCCCAAGCGGTGTTTTGTTAGAGTATGTGCAATCGATTACAGTCTCGATATAGGGAATTTGGTAAGGGCCAGTCAGAACCCGCGAAGCTAAGGAGGTTTCTCCTACAGCCCCGGAAAAGGGATAGGCAGGATATGCGCCGCCATCCGCCATGAGATGGTCGCGAATAGCAATAATTCGCCCATCGTCTTGGTAAGCGACCTCCACTTCATGAATGTCATCGCGTGCGTGCACGTCTGTCAATAGCGATTCCGTGCGATCAGACACCCACTTTACCGGCTTGCCCAGATGTCGTGCAGCCCATACTACAACTACATCTTCAGGGTAGGTGTTGGCTTTCATGCCAAACCCTCCACCGACTTCGGGCACAATAACTCGGACTTGATTCTCGGGCCAACCCAAAAGTTCTGCCAAATCCCCGCGAATGCGATGAGGAGATTGTGTGGATGCATACACCGTCATGCGCCCTGAAGCCGGATCCGGCATAGCCGCTGTACCACGTGGCTCCAGGGTCACCGCCGTCTGCCGCGTAGTGCGAAACGTCGCGGCCAGATGACGGGGGGCTTGAGCAAAAGCATCAGAAAATCCTTGCGTCGTATATTCCTTGTGATAAAAAACATTGCTGGCATGGGAATGAACCCGGCGTGGCAATTCCTCAATGGCCTGCACCATATCCAGTACAGGTTGCAACGGCTCATAATGCACTACCGCTAGTTCTGCCGCATCTTCTGCCTGGTAACGGTCCTCAGCCACAACAGCCACTACTGGCTCTCCCACATAACGTACCTCATTATGGGCCAGCACCGGCTGCCCCACCTGATAACTGTCTCTTTGCCACAACAGGATCGGGCAGTCCTCAAAAGTCAATACGGCGCGCACTCCGGCAGCTGATTTTACGGCATTTAACTCCATACCCGTAATCCGGGCTGAGGGATAAGGAGATCGGACAAACGCGATCTCTAACATTCCCGGAAGATCAATGTCGTCCAAATATCGCGCCTGTCCCGTCAACAAGCGCGGATCTTCAACCCGTTTGACGCGTGCTCCCATAAATTGAGGGCGCATGGCCTGTTCAGTCATCGCACGTCCTCCTTTGTGTCTCCAGCAACCGCTAAAATGGCGTCAACGATAAATTGATACCCGGTGCATCGACAGACATTTCCCGAAATCGCTTCACGCACCCGCTGTTCGGTGGGGTGAGGTTCCTGTTCTAACAAGGCGGTCGCCGTGAGCAGCATGCCTGGGGTGCAATACCCGCACTGAAGCGCATGATGTGCGCTAAATGACTCTTGCAATGGAGTAAGATGCTCGCCCCGCGTTAAACCTTCCACCGTGGTAATTTGCTGTCCTTCCACCTGAATTGCAAAAGTCAGGCAACTGCGTTCCGGTTTGCCATCGATAAGCACGGTGCATGCACCACATGCTCCTTGTTCACACCCGACATGGGTACCGACCAATCCTAGCTGGTGCCGCAATACGTCCGACAAGAGCCAACGCGGCTCTACCTCAATGTCAAAGGTTTCTCCATTAACTGTCAGTTTCAAGGGTACTTTGCTGTTCATAATGGATCCCCTCCTGCCGCCTCTTCTGATAGATATTTGCCACCCTCGAGTCTGCTATGTTGCCATGCGCGCTCCGCCATTTGGACAGCTAAGTGACGGCGGGATTTGCTGTCGTCGGCGATGGCCAATGTCCCCAGAGCCTGTTGCCATGCCTCCCGGCGCGCTTCCATGTTGTCCGGCAGTACCGTGTGCACTCGTACTGGCTTATCGGCAATACCAAACCATGTCACGAATCCTTGGCCGCCGTCATCTTCCACAAAGGCGCCAGCCAAAGCGAAGTCCCCCAGCCGGCGAGCTATTTCGGCAAAACCGAGTCGAAATTTTGGATACGGGATACGAACTGCCACCACCAACTCATCAGGTTGAAGAACGGTCGAGTAATAACCCTGGAAGAATTCTGAGGCAGGTACCGTACGTATCCCTTGGGGTCCCTCGACATCAATTTCGGCTTGGAGTGCCACTGTGGCTGCCGGCCACTCCGAAGCGGGATCCGCATGAGCAAGGCTTCCCCCTATGGTGCCGCGATTACGAATCGCCCAATGCCCGATGTGCCTAGCGGCTACCGCAAGCACGGGAAAATGTTTTTGTATTTCTGCATGATCCGCGATTTGCTGATGCCGCACCAGGGACCCGATACGAAGATAGGTGCCATCCCACACCACATGTTGTAAAGCTTTTATCCCATTGACATCCACCAACAAACTCGGCCGCGTTAAGCGAAAATTCATCAACGGCACCAGGCTTTGCCCCCCCGCAATAACCTTTGCGTCAGGGGCATCTCGGAGCAACTTTACCGCCTCTGCCACGGTTGTCACTCGCTGATATTCAAATGCAGCGGGTTTCATATAAGCCTCCTTCTCAGTCCTCTGATTCTCACAGTAGTCTTTCCTTCAGACGCACCAATGCCATGGCATCTTCTCCAGGAAACATCGCGTCAACATATCTTGATGCCACCTTAAGCGCTCGGGTTTTGGGTTCAAATCCTGGCGTGGCCATTAAAGGGTGAACCCAAAACAACCGCCGGATGCGTTGGCGTAATCTGGACATTCCATGACCTAAGACTTCCGGGGATCCTACATCCCATCCATCGGAAATCACGATGACGGTAGTGCTTGAGGAAAGCCATCGGTCTCCCCAATCCGTGAGGAATTGCAACAAATTCTCCCCAATGCTGGTACCGGTTCCAAACACATCTAAGCGCTTAGCCAAGACATCTGATACTTGGAAAAACGGCAAAGACATCTGAGCCGTAAAGTCGATGATGCGGGTGCCAAACGCAAAAACTCCTGCACCGCGCACCCTGACCCATTGGTACACCCACGGAAGATATAACGGAATGTACGGTTCCATAGAGCCTGACACATCCCATAAAATCACTACGTGTCCCGGTTGGCGCCAAAGCGGCCGCCACTGCAAAGGCCAGCCTTCCTGCCCTCGATGAGTCCACTCGCGAATAGTCTTATTCCAGGCAATCCCACGATGTCCTTTTTTTAGCAGGGCAACTCGGCTAGCTCGATCTCCGGTTCCGCCCCCGACCGCATTAAAAATCCATGCTGGCAATGTTTGTGGCCAGCGCCCGTCCTCGATCATTCCGTCTAGTGCCCGAGAAGCTTTTTGGCCACGATAACGGTTCGTATCATTCTTATCAGACATCGGTTCAGGCATCAAGGCGGCGGATTCCTCGGAATCTTGGTTATTCGGAGGCGAAGACACCTTCTCCGCCTGATTGATATCTAGTCAACCTGCTACCAATTCATCAATGCGTGCCACCACAGAACCCATGTCCAAAGTGTCTTTAATCACACAGCCCAGGGTGCTCAAAACCCACGCCCGTGTCCAACCCGGGTTACCCATCACCTGTTGGGACAACGCCCAGTCAATGGTCTCAGCTAATCCCGGCGGTTTAATCAACTGCCACGATCGCAGACAGTGAATTCCGGCAACCAATCGCGTTAATACGGCGTGTGGCACGGCATCTGCATATAGGGCAGCAATCTCTATTTCGCGGTCCGCCTGAGGCCAATCCAAATACGCGTAGAGGCAACGACGCCGTAAAGCATCACTGAGAGCACGCGTTCGGTTCGAAGTCAAAATCGTGACAGGTACGGACTGAGCCCGCACTGTACTCCACTCCGGAATGGTAATTTGATGATCGGCTAGGTACTCCAGCAACAATGCCTCGAATCCTTCATCCGCCCGGTCGATTTCATCCACGAGCAACACAGCCCCGGAACTTCTCAAAGCCTTTAGCAATGGTCGTTCCAATAAAAAGTCAGGGCCAAATGGGTTAACGTCTGAATGCTGGGCAATAGCCGTTAATTGACGTTGATAGTTCCAATCATATAAAGCCTGAGAGGCGTCTAGTCCCTCGTAGCAGGATAGACGTATTAACTCGCGCTGTATTGCCTTTGCCAGCGCGTACGCCAGTTGAGTTTTTCCGCTCCCAGCAGGGCCCTCCACCAGTAGGGGACGTCCCAACGTAATCGCCAGATTAATCATGGTAGCCAAAGAGTCATCAACCAGATAACGCTGGTGGCGCAATGTAGAGGTCCAATCGTTTATATTCAACATTTACCCCTCATAATTGGTTAAAATTCGAGTGATCCCAAAGACCTCTCATCTCCAGTGTATCAGACCCGCAAAGCAGTACCAAGCTATCTAGGCGGAAGTTGGGGGATGATGACCCGTACTGGCTTCGGGCTAGGGGTCCACCGATTTAGCCAGCAATACGGCATAAGCTTGTGCTCCAGTTGGGTTAAGGTGAACGCCATCAGGCCAGAAGTAATTGTTATGATTGGCACTGGCAGCGTACCAGTTTACCAATGTCGTATGCGGAAACGTTCGTGCTACTTCTGCCAAGGTCGAATTCACCACACTTTGCCAAGGCCGAGGCACTCGCGTATTGACTAGAACGATTTGTTGCACCGGACCTAATGAATCGAGCAACGACACCAGTTGCGCCTCGCTGAACGGCCCATTAGTTCCTAACTCGATGATTACCCGTTGTCCCAGTTCCCCCTCTTTCTTTAATGTCGCAATTACCGCTGATGCCTGGTACAACTGGCGACCTACCTTTGCGCTTATGACTATGCCAGGCAGCAGCTTAGACAAATAGGGTGCCGCATCAATCATCACCGAGTCGCCAATCGCGGTGACGCCGAGCCCGCTTTGAGGTGCAGTGACAGTTGGCCGGATCTTGGCGGTCTCCTCTTTAGGAGCCGGCGCAACTTTTTCTGGAGTCGTCACCGGATTGATTCGCGTGCGAAGCAGCGGCACCGACAATGTTTGAGGTATTGGTGCCCCAAGAGGCATGGACGAAACCATATCCAAATGGGCAGGCGTCCATCCGGTCAATCCCACCACCGAAATACCGACCAGCACAAGTGCTGCCGTCCCTGTCATGATTCGAACCAAGGCGATCCGAAGATTTCCCAGGTCAACGCGCAGCGAACGCAATCCCCCCCGACGAATCGGTTCTTCCAAGTAACGCCACGACAGCGCTGCCAACCCAATACTGGCAGCAACCTGTAGACTGGCTCGGCCAAAATTTATCCCCCCGGTATTTAACGTAGGATTGGTGAGCACAATAATCGGATAATGCCAGAGATAAATGCCATAAGACCGTACTCCAATCCAGCGCAATGGCTTGAATGCCAATATTTTACTCAATTGAGTGGACGGGTGAACCAGTGCAGCCACAACAGCCAAGGTGGCCAAGGACAGCAAGACTAACCCACCACGATATAAGAAAGTTTGATATTGATTAGTCTGCCAAACCATCAACACGATCGCCAAAACACCCATAATGCCTACGCCGTCCAATATGTTTACCGTGGTCCGTGAAAAAGGTCGCGATGCCATGTTTCTACTCGGCCACAATAAGGCCAACGCAGCGCCGAAAAGCAAGGCAAAGGCTCGCGTGTCGGTTCCGTAATATACTCGGTTAGGGTTTATTCCCGGGTGGTACATCACAGCCATAGCCACCGCCGATGCGACCGCGGCAATTAACACCAAAGTAACCAGCCAATTACGATTGCGTACATACTTCAATCCCAACGCCAAGGCAAGCGGCCAAACCAGATAAAACTGCTCTTCTACCGCCAGTGACCATAAATGGGTGAGGGGTGACGGTGGGCCGTATTGAGCAAAATACGAGACGTGATGATAAATATACCACCAATTGCTCATGTAAAGTGCCGCCGCTAAAACATCTCCGCGAAGTGATGCCAGTTCACCTGGGTGAAACAGAGTAACCCAAGCCACGACGACGATAAGCATCGCCGCCAACGCAGGAAGCAACCGGCGAGCCCGCCGAACCCAAAAATCCCGCAAATCAATACGTCCCCGATTCTGATATCCCGCCACTAAAAGGTCCGTAATCAAATATCCCGATAGCACGAAAAAGACCCCAACGCCCAAAAGCCCACCCGGTGCCCAACTTAATCCCAGATGATAAGCAATCACTGCTAGCACGGCTATCGCCCTTAGCCCATCCAATCCACCCATATAGCGACCACGGGCCGTTACTGGTTCCGGCATCATGCACCCCACCATCAATTGCTAAAAAGCCGCCCAGCCCTCACCAGGGCATGCAAACTCCCAAGGCCGCCGTCAAATCTGCCGACCCCGAAAATTTTACGAGAAATTTCCCCGTTGATTCCACTTCAGTATGGTTTAAATTACTCGCACAATTCCATGTGAGCTAAGGACCTTTAGCTATTCGACTTTCTAACCGTCTAACGTTATTACGATAGTATCGGTTACGCATTGTATCCCCCGGGGGAAATTTAAATTGTGGAGAAACGAGACAATCATGTGGCAACCGTCTGGATCCAACAGGTCCGCATTCTTGGTCCATCAAACTCACAGAAATAGATGCCCTGCCATTGTCCCATTTTTAATTTGCCGTTGTGAACCATGACCGTTGTTGATGGTCCAAATACACTCGTCAAAATATGGCTATCTGAGTTGCCCTCCCCATGACGGAAACCCGGAAAGGCCTTGGGAACCTGTTGATCCCAAAACAGTAAAAAGTCATGAAGGACGTCAGGATCCCAATTTTCATTAATCGTCACAGCTGCGGTAGTATGAGGGCTGAATACCAGCACTAGGCCATCGCCAATTTCCTGGACCGTATCTGAGATAAGACGAGTTATATCAATGAACTCTCGACGCTTAGCAGTTTGTATCTGGAGTTCTCGAAACATCCCCCTCACCTTTCCCACTTAAAATTCGAACTATCACCAGACGGAAGCTTGCGTTCGGATTTCCCGCACGCAGACACGCAGCGGGCTTTCAGTTTAGATCTATGATACAACGATGCTCATATCATAGGCGATAGCATTAGTAACATCGAGAAACAGACCATTGGCAAATTTGATTTTTTTGGCCTTAGTGTACACTGTACACAGGATATCCTTCATATCGCACTCTGCATTACCGTAAATTGAGCGAGCAGTCTGGGGTGGGGAGGGAACTTACCGATGATTCGACCTTCGGGGTGGTTCCGGCGTTTGATCCAGGCCCAGATAGACGCTCCGCATCTGGTCAGGAACGCATTAATGCAGGCCGGTGCAGAGGGCGCACACGTCATTCAGCGACTATGGGTACCTTATATGGAATGGCCGGTTCAATACCGAACATCGCATAACATTCGCTCTCATTTCGGACGGGACATTGGACTGCCACGCCGAACTTGCCCGCGCGCTGATTGAGCGGATCTCTTGGGCAGGGAAAACCTGGCCAGTTCTCACTCTGGAACGCGAGGCATCCGCCTATCACATCCTCGGGCGCCACGAAATGGCGAATCGACTAGAGGCGCGGACGGCTAACTATTCATTGCAACCAAGGAGATTTGCTTAAGCGAACAGTGTTTCCACGATTGCAGCTATTTTCAGAGTAAATGGCCTAGGGCGTGTTCGTCCCGTTTCAAACCGGTCTTATCCTTCACCAACATAAAAAGCCCCCAAAATGGGGGCTATAGCGGGACGAAGTGTTGGCGTCTTTGCTTTCTGCGCAATTGTAGCCGTTGTCGTCGCGCCTGCGTTAAATGTCGCACCCCGGAGGGATAAAGTTGCACTAAAATAGTTTGAGGAATTGTCACTTGTAAATTACCACATAACGTGCATTGCCGCCCCTCAACCACTGTGACCATCGCGCGCGTTCCCTCGATATTGAGAGGCCCCGTCGGAACAACATCTTCCGAGCCACAGATGGGACACCGTTCATCCATTCCCACAACCCCCTCCTCATTCACCGGAATAAGGCAACATTTCCTGTATTTTGGTTTTTCGCGTTTGGGCACAGCAATTCCTGCCGGTATTCACACCCCATCCACAGTTTTTTCACAACGTTATCCCCAAAATGTCCACAAATACTGACACACTCTGTCGAAATCACGTGTTGTGCCGCCATACTAAATGCCCGTTTACGACAGTTCCCAGCACTTCAAGATTTTCCCATGATTGTTGTGTTAACATTTCGACAGGATCGTAACGCCACAAGGTAAAATCAGCCGCATATCCCGGTTGTATGAGTCCGCTTCGGCGTCCATCAGCCACCGCTGGCCAACGGGTATATGCCTCCATGGCCGCTCTTGGTGTCAACTTCTCTTCTAAAGGCCAACAAGCTTGTGGTTGATCCGGCGGAGCGCGGTGTACAGCCATCCATAGCCCTAATCGCACGTCAGGCGACGCAATCGGGGCATCAGACCCAAATAGCAACAAAGCGTTTTGACGCACAACAGATCCAAATCGAAATGCCTGCCGCCAGCGGTCACCCCAATACCTGCGAGCAATAGGGTAGTCATCTATCATATGCACCGGCTGCATTGACAACGCCACTTGCGATTGGATCCGTGGCAAATCATCATCGCTTAATAATTGGGCATGTTCCACGCGATGATGGGGCACCTGATCCGAAACATAGGGGGCAACCGCTAACAAGGCTTGGTGAACCGCCTCATCGCCAATAGCATGCATCGCCACAGCTAAGTTGAGGCGAGTGGCCTGACCTAAAATACCTGAGGCCGTCTCGGCGTCCATAACGGGGACCCCCCGGTTAGGACCATCGCCCAGGTATGGCTGCTTCATCCAAGCTGTCCTAGAGCCTAAAGCCCCATCCCAAAATAGTTTTACGCCTTTTATACGAAGTCGGTTCGTTCCAAACCCTCCGCGAATCCCCATCTGTTCCATGGCGTTTAACGTGTGGTGTGGAAGCATAACCTCCACTTTCAAAGGAAATGTGTCCTCGGTAATGGACTGCAGCGCAAATAGCGATTCTGGCTGTTCGATAGCGGTCACACCAACAATCCCTAACCGTGCTGCATGGCGCATTCCCTGGGTCAGATCGTGAATGTTGTCTTCGAGCGACGGCGGTTCCATATGCGACACTGCCCACCCAACCTGGTTTTCTCGAATAACGCCTGTCGGCCGCCCATGGACATCGCGCTCAATCACGCCCCCCGAGACCGCCGGGGTTTGTATCCCAATACCCAACAGTTGCAGGCCCTCTTGATTAATCCATGCCGAATGATAGTCATGACTGAATAGAAGGACTGGATGCCCCATGCTAACAGAGCTTAAATCCACCGCCCGAGGGTCGTGCTGCCATTGGTGCGGATTCCATCCCCCGCCTAAAATCCAGACTCCCGACACATTTTCTCGAGCAGCCCGCGAATGTACGGATTCTAACACCGATGAATAAGATTGATTGGGATCAATGACGAGTTGACGAAAACTTCTGCCGTATTCTAGGAGATGGAAGTGGCTATCCCAAAATCCTGGGGTCACAAAGGCTTGCTCTAGGTCTATTACCTGGTCCGTCACGTTGCGAGAAGCCATTAAAGACAAGGTGCCCAGTTCAACAATGCGTCCCTGTCCCGTCACCATTACCTGCACTCCGGGCGCAGAACAACTGAAATTCACCCAATAGGTATTCGGCACTAGGTTCCCCTACTTTTTTAGTGATGTCGACTCACGACGCCAACAATTTATCCGATATTGTTTTTTGACCCTCAACAGTTCAAGCGCTAAAAAGGCAGAGACGGCTTAGTAGGCAAATACCACGCCAACCCCAATCCATCGGCTATTACCACCGAATTGCCCGGACCCTTGGAAAGAGGGAAATAAGGCGCCTGATTTTGTGCCAGGGAAGCATGAAACAAACTGTTCGGCATCACATGCCAAGTATCACGAGAAACATTCCACGAAGCCAATGCAACTTCGTCAGAGGCGGGATCCCAAAGGCTCACCATCAGGGAATGCGAGCTGGACCAAAAGAAGTTGGTGGCGCCCCCAACCCATGGTGTGATTTTGGCTGCAGTCGGCGTCCATGCCGGTGGAATCGGGATAGTACGCGTGTCATCAGTTTTAATATTTTTTTGCCACAAGAGGTTAGCCAATGTGGGCTCGCTCGTCGTGGTGCTAATCAGGCATACCACTTCTCCCTGGGAAAACGCTAACTGCACCGGAGTCCCTGGAAGTTGAGATGTGGTCGTAGGCCCATCGTGTCGAATCGAAACCACGCGGTTGGGGTCCGCGACCGCTGCTAGCCATCCCCGATTAGGTTGCGCCGCAAATCCAACCAATTTCCCCGCATTAGTTCCGGATTGGATAATCGAATTGCGAGTTAAAATCCAATACCGCCAGCGCT
>JAMDDZ010000060.1 GCA_023488565.1 Bacillota bacterium
ATTGCGGGATCGATGAAGTATTGCCTTCTCGCGGCGGACTCATTGGCGGAGATGCCAATCGTTTGTGGCGATACATGCAAGCCAACTCCCGGCAAAGCATCATGGGACCGGTGGCTTCTGCCGCTATGGCCAATGCCATGGCGGTTTCTGAGGTCAATGCCCATATGGGCCGCATTGTCGCAACGCCTACAGCAGGTGCCGCAGGAATCTTACCCGGGGTGTTGGTTGCCCTTTTAGATACCAGTCAGTATTCTCGCTCGGCCGTCGAAGCATCTCTGCTTACTGCGGCGGCAATTGGGCTGGTGATTGCTAATTCCAGTTCCATTTCGGGCGCTGCGGGGGGATGTCAAGCCGAAGTCGGATCGGCAACGGCCATGACGGCAGCGGCCGTTGTCGAGTTATACGGCGGATCCCCTCAGGAAGCAGTAGATGCCGTGGGACTAGCGCTTACCAATTCACTCGGATTGGTATGCGATCCGGTTGCAGGATTGGTCGAGGTTCCCTGTATCTATCGCAATGGACTGCATGCGGTCACCGCACTGGCGGCCGCAGAGTGTGCCATGGCGGGCATTCGCAATGTGATTCCGGCAGATGAAGTGGTGGGCGCCATGTACGACATAGGGAATTCTTTGCCCGAATCTCTGCGCGAAACCGGGCTAGGCGGACTCGCAGCCACCCCAACGGGAAGACGATTGCGCCAACAAATTTTGGGGGGAGCCTAACAATGGGGATAGACAATCACAGGCCTATCAAATATCATAGCGCTTTTGACATCATTGGACCCGTGATGGTCGGCCCCTCGAGTTCCCATACTGCCGGAGCATTGCGCGTAGCGCTACTGACCCGAAAACTATTGGGACAAAATCCCACTGAAGTGGTGTTCGAATTGATGGGATCATTTGCCGAAACATACCGCGGGCATGGCACAGACCGCGCGTTGGCCGCTGGGATATTAGGGATGTCGGCAGACGATCTCCGACTGCCTGATGCGTTGGGCATCGCCGAAAAATTAGGCTTGAAGATCACATTTGCTAGGGCCTCGGGAAACTTGTACCATCCCAACACCGTACGTATCATAGCTAAAGGATCCTCGGACCAGATAGAGGTCATCGGTTCCTCATTAGGTGGTGGCAAGATTGAGATTGTGGAAGTTGATGCGTTCCCTGTCCGCCTCTCCGGGGATCGTTCGGCACTGGTTTTATGGCATAGAGACCGACCAGGCTTTTTAGCTACTGTTCTCACTGCCGTCGCCAACGAAGGCATTAACGTCGGCCGTCTCTCGTTAGAACGAGCCAACAAAGGAGGAACCGCTTTAGTTGCCATTGAAATAGACGGAGCATATTCTGTCGGGTTGTTAGACTCACTGGCTCCAATCAGGGAAGCGGTACTAAAGAGTCGGCTCATCATGCCTATCTGAGTCGGTCCATACTGTCTGAGCGGCGTAATGGCGTTTTTTGACATCCTCTCCACGGATAAATCCGGGAGATTCCCGATCCCCGCGGCATCGGGTTCCTGCTTCATCGCCCCATGGCTTCTTAGGGCTTGCGCCATTCGTCTACCAGAGGGGGCTCCCCCCAGGCCCGCCGGGCGTGTCCCGCCCTGTATAGTGCTCCGCCAGCGTGAGATGATGATGGCAGTGTTATGAACTCTCCCGCCGCCTGACCCTAACGGGGTGAGGCGGGGGTTTCTGAGGTCACCCTCTGGAAGTTCCTGGTTCTACGACCGCTGCGCCGAGCCGTTAGGCCACGTACGTCTTATGCTGGATCTCCCCAGGCGTCGATTCGGACCGTTCCGGCCCTATGTCCTTAGACTAAACCAAAAGTTTGGGCCTTGTCTAGCCCTGCGGGCTGGCCCGCTTGACCCCCTCTTGGCTTGCGCCTAAGAAGGGGAATGCGCGGGCGTTATGTTCAGAAAACTAAGGCATTGGAGTAGTATCCGCTCAAGGTCTCTCCTTCATTAAAATCCTAAAGAAGTCACCAGTTTCTCAGGTTCTTCTGAGCCAACAATAAGGGCATCGTATTTTGCGTTTTGCAACGCAACTCGGATACCCCGTTTGTTTTGATGATGAACAATAGCAAAGGTAACACTGTTTCCGGAGATGAAGGTCCCCATGGCAAACACCCCAGGAATACGACTTCCGGGCATCTTCAAACCGTGAACCGCATGAATGACATCGTCAAGCACGGAAATGCTTCGTACTGAGGATAAAGGTACGTGGATATCACCATGAACTCCCTCCATCTTTTCTAATGTCGTCAGTCTCAACACCAGTTCGACGCCCTCTCGGACCAACTCAGCCATTCATCAGCTCTCCTTTATCTCAATTTGGTTTTAGGTTACCACTCATTGCGCCGTATTGCCGAATGTGTAGCTGGCGTTTCACCTTAACGGAGAAGTGGCAACACAAAGAGCAGGCCTCGTCATTCGCGACTACGACAGAGAAATTACAGAACGGGGGATTAATTTCGTGCATAACTCCTGTGCTGTGAACGGGCACAGTCTAGAAATTCCCTTAAAACCCGTAAACAGCCAAGGGAATTGGATCACCCTAAACGCCATTAAAGGAGGCGACTTTCCCATTCATGGCTACAAAACATCTGACCATTATTCAGCAAAACGACGCCCATGGCTAATATGACCTCATCCTGAACTATTTTGGATGGATTCCAGTATTTAGGATGACTATTGGGGGATTCGCAAGGGCCGTTGCGGTGGTCAAATCCATTAGGAAAACGGGTCCCATCCTGTTTATTGATTCCGGGGATGTCTTTCATGGAACTGGACCGCTGGTGTTAAGTCAAGGTGCCATTGTCCCGACAGCGATCGCGTACCTGGTCTGCTGTCCCGAGATAGATTGATTCCGTTTTGACCTGGCTGGGCCCCGATCCGGGGCCCTTCCCTTCCGACCCCGGATGAATTTTGACCCGATAGGAGTGTTGTATAGTAGTAAATGAGTTCCCGATGTCCCGGTAGTTGTTTAACGACAATCTTGGCCATGAGCACCGTCCAATCCGTACCACACATTAACACCACGCTACCTTAGTTTAAAGCTTCTATAAATACATAACCGTACCTTACACTTAGAATAATGGGAAAACCTTATGCTCCAAAGCTTTCCAGGAAAACTTAAAAATAATGGCGAAACTCGGACTATACTGCCCGTATATGCCTTAAGGCCCCCCAACCTAGTCGGTTGATCCAACCACGTTTTGCATAATACAGCAGATTATTCCGTGGGCCCCTTCAACTATATTTTGCACAACACAGGCCGAATCACTCGCGATGAGGCAGGAGGCCATCGAACCGTAGATTGCAAATAGCCCATATATCTTTGCCGAACAGCTCCATATGCGCCGCAATTAGTGGGATACAGTAAAGAATCCCACACCCGGATGGCATGGGTCCAACTCTTCTGCACCCACAATCAGTCGGCTGGCACCACATGGCAAACAAGCTGTGACAGCGCACGCATCACCACGAAATTGCCGGTAGAATTCTCTGCGTGGAATTCTTTTTAGTCGACTGCATGCCCTTGAGACCACGGTCATGCCCCCGAGTGGTCGCATGGCCACCAGTCTTAAGCGAGAACGCATGCGAATCGCAAAAAATTGTGCGGCGAACCCATATATTTGACGTATTCCGGTAAAAACTGCGGATTATGCAAGCACGTTTACGGTGTCCAAGGACCTTCCCCGTACTCGGCGAGAGTCTCGAGTTCCCATTCGGTGCGCCGCTACCGGGTCCTGCCCGTGTGACCCAGTATGATATGGCCCGTCACGGTCCAGGACTACGGCATAGTTCCGCCAACCCGTATGGTTAAGCGAATCGCCTAAGGGGTGGACAATTACCCCCCGATGGTTTATGGTGGAGGTATGAAGATATCATCGACTGTTTCGTCCTTTTCGCTCGCCGAGGTCACGGTGCGTTTGGTGACGAGCAACGAAGTTGCTCGCTGGCAGACGCTGATGGCGCGCCATCATTATTTAGGGTTCCCCGGATTTGTCGGGGAACGCCTGTATCAGGTGGCGGAGTGGCAGGGTCAGTGGCTGGCCCTTATCGGCTGGACCGCCGCGGCCTACCGGTGCCGGGCCCGCGAGGTCTGGATTGGCTGGACGCCCGAACAACGGCGGCGTCGGTTGCGCTTTGTCGCCAATAATGCGCGGTTCCTGATCTTGCCTGACGCCCATCATCCCAATCTTGGGTCCCGTGTGTTGGCCTTGGCCACACGCCGCCTCTCCGCTGATTGGCAGGCCATCCACGGCCACCCCGTGGTGTTAGCCGAAACCTTTATTGATCCGTCCCGCTTTCGCGGGACCGTCTATCGTGCCGCGAATTGGCAGGACGCTTGGGTTTGGACGACATCATGGGACCTATCAGTGGCATGGCCAGGCAAAACGGGTCGCTGTGCGGCCCTTAATTCCGCAGGCCCAAGCGTGGCTCACGGCGGTGTGGGACGTAGCAGCCTTTATCCCTGGAGGGGTTTCCGTGACGTTATCCACCAAATCCTTAGTGACTGGCCCCCGAAGTCTCATGGCTCGCTTAGCGACCCTGCCGGATGTTCGCAAGCGGCGAGGCGTACGCCATGCTTATGTCACCATCCTCACCATCGCCTTGG
>JAMDDZ010000098.1 GCA_023488565.1 Bacillota bacterium
ATCGAGAGATCGCAAACAAGAATTCACCCACCCCACCGGAACGGGCGGGTCAGACAACCCAAGAATTAAATGGCGGGTTCTTCGTACTTATTGGGAGACATACCGGGCAGCAAATCAGCCGCAACGTGCCGGTGCGACGCAGTTGAGCGACCCACTCCCGCACCGATGCAGCGCTAAAGCCGTATGTTTTGCCGCTACCACAAAAACTTTATGGGAATATGGGCCTCACTTTGCGTAATTGACCAGCGCAACCGTCAAGATGATAAAAAAAACTAGTGCCCACTTAGGCCAATGATTGGTATCGGGCGTCGCACGGGGTTCAATAACCATACTTTAAGCTTCTTTTCCTCGCTTATAGTATCGGCAGACTATACGGTAATAGAATATGTGATACAATTGGTCATGCGAGAGTTGCATACATAGTCAGGGAGTGCATTGAATGAATTTTGAAGACTTGGAAGTGTTCCGCGCTATCGCATTTTCAGGAAGCTTATCGCGCGCAGGACAGAGTTTGAATTTGAGTCAGCCTACTATAACACGACGCTTGCAAAATCTAGAGCAACAACTGGGCACGACATTGGTTGACCGATCATTGAGTCCGGTGCATTTGACTCCGCAGGGCATCTTGCTGTTGGAGTTTTCGCAAAGTGTTTTCACACAACTTAATGACCTAAAAAATGCCTTGAACATGGAAAAGACGATATCTGGAACCATTAATGTGGCCACCAGCACGGTACATGCCAAAAGCTTGGTATTGCCGCAAATGGCCAAGTTCTTGAGGCAATACCCGGAAGTTCAAGTACGGGTTTCAGTGATGGATTCAACCAAGGTTTTGGCGGCCCTTCGAACCGAAAATGCGGACGTCGGGTTTGTCGGTATGGAGCCAGATTCGGGACAATGGGATGCGGAGTCTATCGGAGAAGACGAGATAGTGCTGGTGGTACCCGATATTCCAGGCTTCTCTCGGCTCGAGTCTCCCCTGCCTTTAGAGTTTTTGAAAGATCTTCCCTTTGTCCAACGGGAATTTGGATCCGGTACCTGGGATACCGCCATGGGTGAACTGAAAAAACGTGGATTTACCGCACAATTTCGGGTCGTGTGCCAAGTGGATTCCAATGAAGCGGTGGTGCAAACGGTGGCTACCGGCATAGGGGTGGGATTTGCTTCGCAAACGGTGGTGCGATTGGTAGGATCACGCAATGTCCGGACTGTGACGCTAGAGGGCGGTCCTGTTAGACGTACCCTCTATGTGGTTACCAAATCTGGCAACGATCTTTCGGAAGCCGCTAATCTCTTTATTCGCTTCGTGAAATCGGCCCACATTCCAACAACCGAAGATTAAAGAAAGTTCTTCTGTAACAATCCCCTTATGGTAGCATCCGGGAAGCGAAGGAATTGGGCACCGGATGGTCCTTCCGGCGTATGGAAGGCGGCAGGGTGTCAAGGAACTCATGGCAAAGCAGGGAAGGACTTGGGTTCTGCCGGGAAGGCCCGCGAACGGCGCGGCCGCCTGTATAAGCAAAACCCGCGCAACCGGGCGGGGGAGCCAAGTCGGGCGGATCGGGTCGTAATACTGAGGACCTGGCGGACAACAGAACCGCCGTCGTGGCAAGGGCCCTAGCCCGAGGACCGCGGTCTTGTCGGGGAACCCGTAGGTCGGAACCAACGCAGGGAAACGGGGGGTCTAGGCGGGTGCCTTTAAGCCACGGTGCTCCTTGTAGCAGATTCCGAGTGGAGGGATCGTTTGAAGCCGTACTGGGGTAAACCCACCGTACGGAATTTTAGAGAGCTCGCAGGAAATCGGGTAGGGTGTGTGGCACCGCCAACGGCGCGACAGTCCACCTAAACTACGGCGCCTGCGGGCTACTCGACATGTGTTGTTTCAAATGGAGTTATTTCATAGGTTTCAACCGCGGATTGTCTTTGCCTTAACCAGCTTTAATTCCGTTTCGGACTTGCGCGTCCCGGATTTGGCATTGCCCTGGTTCCTTATCGATCGACCCCTTGGGAGGCCGCTGGTTGCAGCGTCCCGCAGTAATGCTTAAACGTCTGCTAATAGAAACCTCGCCACACATATCCGAACCGAAGCAGGCTGTCTGGACATAAGTGAACAACGTCTTACCTTGAATATAATCCAGGATAAGTAATGATTCTCATTCCCCCAAGCGATAGGGACAGCTTCAAAATTTCTATAATGGTCTTAGGAGGTGTCATACGGTGGTGAGTATCGCCAAGACGCATTCGGAACAAAAAATTCATACCCCCGCGGCACGTTCCATCCGGGAAATTGTGTTTGGTGTCAACGATGGACTGGTTTCCATTACCGGTCTTATCGTCGGGGTGACCGCTTCGCACATGGCATCGCACCAAATTCTTATGGCGGGATTGGCTGCCGTTATGGCTGCCACCGTGGCCATGGGATTGGGCGCTTATTTATCTACTGCCGCTCAAAATGAGTACTTTATGGCCGAACGTACCCGTGAGGTACGTGAAGTCCATGAGGTGCCTGAGGAAGAGCGCCGCGAGGTTGAGGGCATATACCGAGCCCAGGGATTTACTCGGGAGCAAATCGACATGCTAACGGATCATATCACTGCGGACAAAGAGCGTTGGGTTGACTTCATGATGAAAGAAGAGCTGGGAATCCCTATTGATAGCTTGGATCACCCGTGGATGTCCGCGGGAATTATGGCATTGGCTGTCATCATAGGATCGATCCCGCCGATTGCTCCCTATATGATTTTTGCCAATCCGCAAGTAGCGTTGGTATGGGCTATTGTCTTGGCAATGTTTACGGCATTTGGTCTGGGGATTGCTAAGGCTCTTGTGGCAAAGACTTTATGGTGGAAGAGTGGTATTCAATTCGTTGTGGTGGCGGGGGTTGCCGTTGTGGTCGGCATTAGCGCAGGTCACCTGTTGGGGCATATTTTATGACGGATCCCGTCTATTGGGCTGCATTACTCGATTTAGCCTCGCAAGAGAGTGAAGCTGGGGACGATTGGTTTGAGCCCGAGTTGCAAGCAGTAGGATATCTTCTGGCAACGGCAACGTTAATCCGAGACGCCTTTTGGCAACGTATCCTTATCGGTTGAGGATCATGGTATAAGCTCCTGGATATTTTCCGGGGCTTTTTACGTGGTGGCACCCTCTCCTTTTTCGGTGTAAGGTAGGCACATGACCTAGGTCGTGACCGAGGAGGCCGAGGCGATGTCCTTTTCTCAACGCCATTGGCGTCATGCGATTTTAGTAGGCCTTTTAGTAATTACAGGGTTCAGCCTCTATTTAGCTAGCTGGCGGAGTGCATTAGGACCCTTGATGCCTGCTGTGCAAATTGTTCATGAATGGGGTGGCGTAGTTTATGGAGTAGCCTTAATAGGCTGGTCCATGCGATTTTATCCGTGGCCTCGGGAGCACGGGTCGCCTCCTTTTACCAAATGGGCATTCTTTTTCTTGGTCATGCTGTTTGTTAGTGGGATGGGGCTTTTGGTTGGACCCTCTTGGACCCGATCCATCGCGACAGTGGTTCATGGGTTGTTTGCCGGAATCTTTGTCATTTGGGTAGCGTACCATCTGGTCGTGCACTGGCCTGTCTCTGTCAATAAAAATCGACAACCGCGAATTAATTTTGCTCGGCGTCGTATGCTGCGGTGGGTAGTGGGTGCCGTTGTTACTGCGTCGGTGTTGGAAGCTGTGCCGAGTGTTCTCACCATGGTCAGCGGGCGGGTGTTTCAAAAAGGTAGCAATAATGGAGCATTACCCGGGTTTGTACCCTATACTGTAGTGGGGGGATATCCAAACATTGCCTTGGAAACATGGCGATTGACTGTGGACGGGGTCCCAGATCGCAAGGATTACACGCTGGAACAATTGATGACCTTTGGCATTGAACGGCGTCATATCAATTTTCAATGCGTGACAGGATGGGCCGTAGATGGTATCGAATTTACAGGAATTGATCTGGAGAATTTTCTTTCGGCGGTAGGGTGGCAACCCGTCGATCATCCGTGGATTCTATTTTACTCAGGTGATGGTGTTTACACGGAATCATTAAGTGCTGATCAAATTAGCCAATATCGACCGCTCCTGGCGTATCAAATTGATTCGCGGCCACTTCCCCAGTCTCAGGGCTATCCGCTTCGGTTGTTAGTTCCTGGTATGTACGGATACAAGTCAATCAAATGGCTAGTGCGCATTGAATTGGCTAGTCACGATGTACTGGGGTTTTGGGAACAGCGGGGCTATCCTGAGAACGCGTATTTTGGATCCTACATGGGAGTTTAGATGTCCCATATTTTGGAAAGGAGTCGCCAGTGCAATTGCCGTTCCAACAGGTCGATGTATTTACCCAAACACCCCTTCAAGGAAATCCCTTGGCGGTGTTTTGGCTGGGGACCCATACATTGGATACCCAATTATTGCAATGTATTGCCAGAGAAATGAACCTTTCGGAAACGATTTTTGTCACCGATCTCCCTGATCCCAATCACGCCTATACTGTCCGCATTTTTACTACGGAGCAGGAACTGCCTTTCGCCGGTCATCCCACCATCGGAGCCTTTTATGTATTACAGCGGCATGGATATTTAAAGGCGGATGGGTTCCAACTCAGCCCTGCTGGAGTGACCCGTCTTAGCATGGATAGCCAGCACATGATCTGGTTTAGTCCGCCTCGCGGCATGGTAAAGGACATAGACGGGTCATGGAGCAGATTAGCTGCGGCATTGTCGTTGGACATCTCTCTCTTAAGTTATGACCGCCCACCGATGATTGCGGGAACTGGTCTCATGCAACTGATGGTGCCTTTGAGCCAGGATCGTGTAGCGGAAATCGAGCCGGACTTTTCACAATTAGCGCTGCTGTTGTCTGATTGGCATGTCAACGGCGTGTATATTGTGGCACAGTCATCGTCGGGCGAATATCATGCGAGATTCTTTGGTGGCGGACGCACTATCACCGAGGACCCGGCTACCGGTTCTGCTGCCGCTGCCTGGGGCACTTATCTGCTACAAACCACAGGTGCTACAACAGCCGAACGGTTTTTAATCAACCAAGGAGAGGAAATGGGGCGCCCGTCTCAGTTGTGGGTCCGGCTTAATGTTGTGTCTCCGGGCTCATTAGAAATTGGCGGACATGCGGTTCCGGTAATAGCGGGCACCTTCTCTATGCCGGATTAATCAAAGAGTGATAATGTTGGGATCGGCACAGCGAAAATAGTTTCTGCGGAGGCGCGAGACCATGAATTTCGATGCAACTTTCTATCCCTACCCGTCGCGGCGCACGGTAGTCTACGGTCAAAAAGCCATGGTTGCCACCTCACATCCACTAGCCGCCCAAGCAGGCCTGACCATCATGCAACAAGGGGGCAACGCCATCGACGCGGCTATCGCCACGGCAGCCTGTTTAACCGTGGTGGAACCTACATCCAATGGGTTGGGGGGAGATGCTTTTGCCACTGTTTGGGCACAGGGTTCTCTTTACGGCCTTAATTCCAGCGGTCCTGCACCCCAAGCTTTGACGGATCAATGGGTGCGTAGTCAGGGATTCGATGCTATGCCGGCTCATGGGTGGGCACCAGTGACCGTGCCGGGAATTCCTGGGGCATGGGCACAATTAGCTTCTCGCTTTGGCGCGCTGCCTTTGACCGTTACGCTGGAACCGGCGATAAGGGTGGCCCGGGAAGGCTACCCGGTTTCCCCTACCGTGTCATTCTTTTGGCAACGTGCTTATGAACACTACGCCTCGATGTTGATGGGCCCCGAGTACGGGGAATGGTTTCGGGTGTTTGCGCCACAGAACCGAGGGCCAAAAGCCGGAGAGATCTGGAGTTCGCAGGATCATGCGAACACGCTAGAGGAAATAGCCCGTAGCAATGCAGAATCCTTTTACCGCGGAAAACTCGCAGAACAGATTGCGAGGTTCTCCCAAACCACTGGAGGGGTAATGGCCTTCTCCGACTTGGCTGCTTTTCATCCGCAGTGGGTCACCCCGTTATCTGTTGGTTTTCATGACTATGAGGTTTGGGAACTTCCCCCCAACGGCCAAGGGCTGATTGCGCTAATGGCACTGAAAATGTTGGAGGGGTTGCCTTGTTCTTCCGAAGTCGAACGAATCCATCAGCAAATTGAATGCCTCAAGCTGGCATTTGCCGATGCGCAAAAATTTATCGCGGATCCGCGCTACATGACAGTCACTGCTGCAGATTTGTTGGCCGACGAGTACTTGAACAACCGACGGAAGCTTATTGGTGAAATGGCTGAAGAGCGGGGGGCGGGATCACCGAGACCTGGAGGTACGGTGTATTTGGCTGTCGCCGACAAACAGGGCAACATGGTGTCCTATATCCAAAGCAATTATTCGGGATTTGGGTCAGGGCTGGTTGTGCCCAATACAGGCATTGCACTCCAAAATCGGGGGCACCTGTTTACTCTTAGTCCGGGCCACCCCAACAGTTTGGCTCCGGGAAAACGGCCTTATCATACCATAATTCCCGGATTTTTGACGCACCATGGAACCCCGGTGGGACCCTTTGGCGTAATGGGTGGCTTCATGCAGCCACAGGGGCACGTCCAGGTGTTGAGCCGGATATTGAGCCAAGAGATGAATCCACAAGCGGCCCTCGATGCACCGCGATTCTATTGGGACCACGGCACAACAGTTGTCGTTGAAGCAACAATGCCGCAATCGGTGATCGCGGATTTGGAAAGGCGCGGCCACCAGATCTCAGTTACGACGGATGTTGGATTATTTGGTAGGGGGCAAATTGTTTGGCGGTTACCGTCGGGAGTACTGATTGGAGCCACCGAATCCAGGGCGGATGGGCATGTGGCGAGCTGGTAACGGCTGGGTGTCAGCCAGGGCTCAGCGTTTGGAATATACGTGGCTGACCCCGATAGATTGATATCCCAACCGTGATAACAAGGGGTATGAGGTGGATTCTTTCGCTTCGACAAAAACCCATTGCAATCCTCGATTGCGGGCAGCCTGCTCACGGTAGTGAACCATATCTCGATAAATTCCTTGTCGGCGCCATGAGGGATGCACTTGGCCCCCCCATAACGCGCCGTGCGTGTTGTGGATCGTCATTCCGGCAGAACCAACCACGGTGCCAGCTACCTCGGCCACAATTAGAAGGGTCGTGGAATGGGGCAGACGCGACTCCTGAACCTCGCGCCAAATGGTGTCGGCGTCTATCTTGGGAAATCCAAACACGATTTGCTCAAGGTCGTGGAATCCGCTCCAGTCGCTGTAGGATGATGCGATGTGAATGTTGGACGATGAATTCTGGCAAGGGGAATTGCTTTCGGGCTGCAGGTCCTTAACCAAAAGCTGGTGGGTTTCGGATATGGTATAGCCTTGGTTTAGAAGAAGCACGGACAAGCTGGTAGGTTCTAAGGGCCCGACGTGAAACTCAGGAAATTTTCCGTGATACCGGGCCAAGGTTTGGTTCCAATATTCTTGAAGTTGCTGAGAGGGTGGGCGAAATCGGTATACGACGTTGCCAAATTCCGGATCGGAGCTTATGGATCCCAAACCGTGCGCATCTTGCCACCGAGTCACCTGGGGCCACATCCAAACGGGATCCTGATCCAGCTGCGCCAAGTAATAGCCTGCGGAGTTCATACCGTGTTGCTCCGTTCCATAAATTTTTCCACTCTATTGTCCACTGCGCAGTGATTCAACTAATCCGCGGCGTGCAGCCGAGATTTCTGGCAGTGTAGGGAATTCCCGAAGCTCAATCCCAAGCGCTGCGGTCACGTTGCCAAGGGTTAACGCTACGGTTTTTTGACGAACCCAAAGAGCCTGAGGACGGGTTTTGGTCTCCCGCATGGTGTGAATTAGCGTATGAGTGATGCGTTCGATAAAGTGGTCCTCTTCCAATAGAAAATTGAGAATCAATCCGGTCTTATTGTCGATCAACAAAAATGCTTGAGGCATTCGCGGGCGTGCTTTTGAGTCCCCGATGGTTATAGGTAAATAAAAGATATCAGCGGCCCATACGTCCATAGTTCTGGGAATCCGGCGGACCAAGTCTGCGAGACCGCTGTCAGGAACGGGTGCGGGTTTTGAGAGATACTCCCTTTTCGGCTCAGGCTCCCACACATTAGCCCAGACGTCACCATTGTCGGACGGACGTCGCACAAGGATGAAACCCGGTCGTTGAGTTAAAGCATCCGGGTTATTATGGAATTCCTCGCACACGGATTGGGCTTCTTTGAGGGCAAGGGTAAGAAATCGGGTTTGCTGCGGCGAAAGACTCATTGGCAGATATCCGGGCTCGTAAAAACGAAATTGCGGCCATGCCTTGCGACCTCGAAAGTTGAGTCCCAGTTTGCGGATGGTGCTAATGTCCGTGGAATCAAGGTACGCGCGATCTTCGAAGGATGCCATCATGGCATATTGGTGAGAGTAGGCATCGTCCATAGAGGCCCAGTCGTAAATATTTTCCTGGAAGGACGTGAGGCCAAAATACCCGCGCGGTCCGGGATATACCGCCAATGCGAGAACCTCTCCTAGTGCGCCGAGAATACTGCAGTAGCCGACGGTTTGAGTTTCCTGGTCATAGACACCAAAAATGTAATTATCGTTCATCCACTGCCAAGGCTTTAAGTCGAAAAACTTCTGTGCCTCGTGGTATAGAGACAGCCACTCATTTTCTGTGGGACCGGGACGATTTTTCATGGGTTGCATCCTTTTTGCAGTCCACTGCTACAAAGGAACTCTTGCCAGCGGGCCGATTGTTTTCACCAGTGTATCGTGACGACCGTCAGAGCTCAAGTGTATTCGCTTCATGGGCAGAAACCTGCAATGAGGCATTCGTTGCAACTGGCAGATTAAATATCCAAGATATCCTAATCAATAATTGTTCTTGAGGTTTTTGCACTCGAATGTCATACGGATGTATCAAGTTGTTTTGTGACGATTGGCTGGCGCGGTTCGAGCGTGTTTGCGAAAGGAACGAGGAACCTTTCCCCTATGCGGGAACGATCTATGCGTTTTATCCCTCGACGAGTCTCAGCAATTTGGTGGAGTCGCCGGAAATCATTGCGCGGTTACCTCACGTCACGCGCGTGTACCTGGTGCGTCACCGGTTAGACTTAAAGGCAGGTGTCATGGACGAGGTGCGATGTGCTGCGGCGTGTCTGAGGGCGCATCATCTCATTGCCCACGGCACGGGGCTTCAGAGGTTTCCGACATTTGCCATTCAGTTTTGATACATCCCGGGCGAGGACATGAACTGGCGGCCTTGGCGGACATACGGGGCTTGCGCCCTAACTCCAAAATAGTCGCAGAAACGCCTGTATCCTAGCTCTATGGGGTCAGCGACTTTAATATTTGTTGCAACAGATTTTTACCAGGGGTCGGGGCAGCGGGATTGGCGCTACCGGTCTTGCCGAGATAACCACACCCGGGGCTAAACTTGGTGGGTTCGTGGCCGCGAATATAGACTTCTGTATACGTATTGCAGCAGCCATTGCTTAAGAGGCCCGTTTTCGTGCACACCGAGCGGGTAACAATGCCGGGAGGTTTAGGAAAATTTTCTACCGGCTGATTGACTAGAGCCCATTTCATGAAATGAGCCCAAATCGGTCCAGCCCCCAAATCCCCGGTCAAACCGAGCGGCGAATAATTGTCGTTGCCTACCCAGACTGCAGCGGCTAATTGGGGAGTGAACCCCACTAGCCAAGCGTCTCTTTGTTGGGAGGATGTGCCGGTTTTGGCAGCGGTTGGCCGTGAAATTATTGAATGAAGGTCATGGGCGGTTCCTCGGGGGTTTAAAAGTGGCGCATGAAACAAATTCCCCACCACGTAGGCCACTTGGGGTGTAATGACCCGGGTTAGGTGCGGGCTTTGAGAAAACACGGTTTTTCCTTGCGCATTAACCACCTTTAACACACAAAGGGGATGCACCCGGTATCCACCATTGGCAATGGGGGATACCCCACGCGCCATTTCATAAGTGGTTACCGAAGAAGAGCCGAGAGCCGTAGTCAAGTTGTCCGCCAAGGGGCTGGTGATGCCCATCACGTGTGCCATACTAATCATAGCTGGCGGACCGACGACATTCATCCATTTTACCGCACAGACATTGTCGGAAAGTGCAATCGCATATCGGATCGGCAAAGGACCATTAAAAACGTCACCATAATTGTGGGGCACATACCATTTCCCGTTTCCCGCCGGAAACCGTACCGGAGCCGAATCTTGCACGGCCGATGTGGAATATCCGTCGTTGATAACTGTCGTATAAAGGAAATATTTCATGGCTGATCCAGGTTGTCTCAGAGCCTGCGTCGCGCGGTCAAAGGGGGAATTAGCATAGTTGTCTCCCCCGACAATAGCCTCAACGTAGCCGTTTTTAGGATCAATGGCTGTGAGACCCACCTCTGGTTCGTACACTCCGTTGACCTTGGAAATTGGCGGCATGTAATCCGCAACTGCACGCTGAGCAGCTTGCTGCATGGTCCAGTTCATGGTCGTGGTAATGGAATATCCCCCATCATAAAGATGCTTGGCCACGGACGGATCGAGTTGAGCTAGTTGGTCGCTAAGAAATTTGGTGAAGTAAGGAGCACGATCACCGATGGGTGGGCCCCCTCCCAACGAGAGAGGGGTGTTAATGGCGGCAACTTCCTGAGCCGGGGTAATGTAGTGTAAAACCATCATTTGATGCAATACGAGGTTGCGCCGTGCAATTGCGGCGCCGGGGTGGGCATAGGGATCGTAATAAGTCGGGGCATTGACCAAACCGGCCAGTAAGGCTGCCTCTGGCAATGACAGGGTTGCTGCCCCATGACCGAAGTACACCTGACTGGCAGCTTGAATGCCATAGGCGCCTTGCCCAAAATATACGTCGTTAAGGTACATGCTGATGATTTGTCGTTTATCGAACATGGAGGAGAGTTTGACTGTAAAAAAGAGTTCTTTAAACTTGCGGGAAAAGGTCCGAACGTCGGATAAGTAGAGATTTTTCGCCAGTTGTTGGGTAATTGTACTGCCGCCTTGCAGTATTTGACGTGAAGAGATGTCGACGATGGCTGCTCGCAAAATTCCTACCGGGTCAATGGCCGGCTCCACCCAGTAGGTGTTGTCTTCAATAGCCACCAAGGCATTTTGCATCACTGCAGGCATCTGGCTATAGGGGATTGGCATACGGTTTTCGGTGCCATAAAGCACACTAACCAATCGACCTTTTTGATCATAAATCGACGTATCGGCGGGCAAATTGGGTGTGGGCAAGGCTAACCAGGCGACGGGCAGTAATATGGCGGTGGCACCGGCAACTAACACTGGTAAACTGATAATTGCTGCGGTATTGCGGATTTTTTTTGCGATCCGGGCACGATATTGGGCTACTCGGGACGTTTTTTGGTGACGCGATTTCCGGGTTTCCATAAGAATACCTCCACTAGGTTGCATGATCTCTGGTTCTTTATGTTTGGAGGTAGTATGGCCAAATTGCGTCAGTCCATTGCAATGAAGGAATTTTTCTCTAAAATTAGTAGGTTGCGGGTATGCTACGGAAACGAAACGTTGTATCCTAACATGCGTCTGCTATAATTTGCGAAGAATTTTGGCTGAACCATCAAGAGGAGGAACAGGCATCGTGTTGGAGACCCCGAAAAAGTTTACCGTGCTGGCGGGGGCGGCCGAAGGACCGACAAGGCTCAATGCTTTTGATAACGCCCTGTTGGCGTCCGGCATCGGCAACGTCAATTTACTGCGGGTGAGTTCCATCTTGCCCCCGTACGCGAAAGAAATGGACAAGTTGGAGATCATTCCGGGACAGTTGATGCCGACTGCCTATGGCACAATTACGTCAGAAACTCCCGGGGAGATGATTGCGGCCGCGGTGGCCATTGCCATCGGAGACCCCTCGCAATATGGGGTGATTATGGAATTCTCGGGTCGATGTTCTAAGGCCGAAGCGGAAGAACAGGTGGCGTTAATGGCTAGAGCCGCGTTCGAGGCACGGGAGCGGGAACTCCAAAGAATAGTGATTCGTGCTGTGGAACATCGCGTAGAGGTCATTGGGTGCGCATTTGCTGCAGTGGCCCTCTGGTATTAGGAGGAGCCTTACAGCGTTGACTAACATTGGTAAATGTGTAATAATGTATGTATGGCACATACCTATTCACCTAAACAATTTGGCCAACTCATCGGCAAATCGGTCGCTACGTTGCAGCGATGGGACCGTGAGGGGATTTTGACGGCCCATCGTTCCCCAACGAATCGACGGTATTACACGCATGACCAGTATCTGGCGTACATCGGGGTGGTCGCCAAGCCTGAAGGGCGGGTGGTGCTGTATGTACGGGTGTCTACCCGTAATCAACGTTCCGATTTACTCAACCAAATCGCTGCGTTAGAGCAGTATTGTCAGCAACATGGGATTATCCCCAGTGACACGATTCAGGACATCGGGAGCGGCTTGAACTATCACCGAAAGGGCTTCAATCACCTCTTTGAAGACATCGAAGTCGGCAAAGTGCGTCAACTGATTGTGGCCCACAAAGACCGTCTGGTTCGGTTTGGGTTCGAATGGTTCGCCGAGTTTTGTGCCCGACATGGAACCGAACTCATTGTGATGAACCAAGAAACGCTATCGCCGGAGCAAGAGATGGTCAACGATTTGCTGTCGATTGTCCACGTTTTCAGCACTCGCCTGTATGGCTTGCGATCCTACCGAAAGGAATTGAAACATGCTCTTCGCGAAAAGGATCCGGATTAACGTCTTGCGTCAAGACGGGGACACACTGGAGTTCACGCAATCCACATGCCGGACGTTCGATAACTGGCATCTGAGCCCACTGAAAGCCGGGGCCAAGAGGTCGCTGTATGACGCGAAGAAGATGCTTCCACAGAGTCGCCGAGTCGATCACAAGATTAATGCCGTTTACGGCAAGTTACTGCAAGAGGTTTCTTTTCGGTTCGATGAGGCCAGGCAAGCCTTCTTTCGGCTCGCGAAAGCGGAAGAAACACCGGGATTCTCGCTGTGTCGTCCCCGGTACCCATTCTTTACGCTTAAATATCCGGGGATGGACATCCGCGTCGAAGGGAAAACCCTCACCTTGCCTACGGGCGGGAAAGGAAAATCCAAAACATTTTCCGATGTGCAGGATCAACTGACCGAAGATCCTCCCGCACAGTTTCGTGAAGTGAGCATCACCAAGGACGCGGTAGGGCATTATTACGCGACCTGTCTCCAAGACGTTTTGGATCCTCTTCTGGAAGCGGATGATGGCAGTGCCATCCCCTATGACTTGGGCATTAAAACCCTCGCCACGGGTTACAGCACCGCCGGACGTTTTGTGCATATCGGGCGCTTTACTACATACCGCTGGGACAACAAGCAATTGGATCATGTTCGATCTTTACGGAGTCGGTGTAAGAAAGGGTCTCGGCGCTATCGTTATCTGACCCAGGTCTACCACCGCGTTTCAGACCAGAAACGTCGTAAGCAACGCGACTGCTTGCACAAAGCTTCGGCTTTCGTGACACGACAGGCTGAAAGCGCTATCGTGTTCGGCGATCTGTCCCCACAACAGATGGTGCAGAACGCGCGGAAGTCTCATAAACGAACCAAAGGGCTGCGCCGGAGTGTGCAAAATGAATGGGGCCTTTGCTACAAAGCGCACCGTCACGGCAAAAAGGGTTACATCCTCAGGGAGCGATACACCCCAAAAAAGTGTTCGGGGTGTGGCTCTCGTCAAGAGATGCCGTTGTGGAAGCGGACGTATCAGTGTTCGCAATGTGGTCTTGTGATGGATCGCGACGAAAACGCAGCCCGCAACATTCTGGTCCGGTTCCTGGAACGGCTAGGGCCATATCCTGCTATCCGGCGGGACGATGTGCTGAGTGCAAACTCAGAAATTTGAACCTGTTTGCGCATGTGTCGAAAGGCAGGAAGGGAGAATATTCGGAATGCACATTTGGTTTACGGAGAATCAAACCGAAGACGTTAGCTTGGGGTTGCGGGTGCAGTCGGTGCTTTGGCACGAGAACACCGCATATCAAGAATTAGCGGTATTGGACACGGCGGCTTACGGACGCATGTTGACACTTGACGGAGCGGTGCAAACTACCATTGCTGACGAGTTTGTCTATCACGAAATGATTACCCATGTGCCGCTATCGCTTCATCTTAATCCCAAAAAAGTTGCCGTCATAGGCGGAGGCGATGGCGGATCGATTCGCGAGATTCTAAAGCACCCGTCTGTGGAAGAAGCCCACTTGATTGAGATTGACGACAAAGTTGTAGCGGCTGCTAAGCGGTTTTTTCCCGAGATTTCCGTGAGCCTAGATCACGACAAAGCTTTTGTGCATTACACCGACGGAATAGCCTGGGTCAAAGAAGCCTCAAACTATGATGTTATCATAGTGGATTCAACAGATCCGGTGGGGCCGGCCGAAGGCCTCTTTAAGCCCGAATTTTACCAAAGCATCTTTAATGCTTTGGGGGAACATGGGATCATGGTGGCACAATCCGAATCGCCTTTTCTTCATCCCCATTTAGTGCAACGCGTATTTCATGGGGTGCGCTCTGCGTTTCCCACAACGCGGCTCTATCTTGCTTCCGTTCCTACCTATCCAAGTGGACTCTGGAGCTTTACGATGGGGGTTAAAGGAGAAATGGCCACCCAAGTACGCCCGGAGTTGTTCGACATGATCACTCGGTATTGGACCCCAAAATTACAACAGAGCTGTTTTATCCTGCCCCGATTCATTGAAGATCTGGTGCGCTGATGGCGATCGGATTTTATCGGACGGATCGTTTTTTGGGAATGGATAGCCCATGGCACGAGGCCGACTGGATATATTTTGGAATTCCCATGGATTTCACTGCCTCATTTCAACCGGGTTCCCGGTTTGGACCAGTTCGTGTCCGGGAAAGTTCTTATGCCATCGAAACATATTCATGGAGCCAGCAGCGGGATTTAGCCCAAATTGCCGTGCATGATGCAGGGGACCTGGAATTGCCTTTCGGCAATGTTCCCAAAAGTTTAGAACAGATTAAAAGAGCGGCTGACGAGATCTTAGCTCAGGGAAAAAGATTTTTCGGCCTCGGCGGCGAGCATCTGGTTACACTGCCCTTGGTGGAAGCAGTGCTAAAGCAATATCCGGATCTGGTCGTCGTTCACTGGGATGCTCATGCGGATTTACGCGACGAGTATCTGGGCGAGAGGTTTTCTCATGCCACAGTGCTGAGGAGGGTGGCAGAAAAATTGTCTCCTGGTCATTTATACCAATTTGGAATTCGCTCGGGAACGGCGCAAGAAGCCGAATTTGCTGAGCAACATACCCGATTGTATCCGGAAAAAGTATGGGAACCGCTCAGCGCCGTGCTGAGCGAGTTGCGGGGACGCCCTGTCTATGTCACCATAGACATTGATGTAATTGACCCGGCATTTATGCCGGGCACTGGAACCCCAGAACCTGGCGGCATCACTTCGCAAGAAGCCCTGGCTGCGCTCCGCTTGTTGGCACAGCTAAATGTGGTGAGTATGGATCTAGTCGAGGCAATGCCTCAAGCGGATCTTTCCCAACGATCAGGAGTGTTGGCTGCGAAAATGGTTCGGGAGGCGTTGTTAGCCGCAGGGATTCCCTAGTAGCAGTGTGGAGGTTTTATCATGACGGTGTTTTCTCGGATGGGGGAGGCGCAAATTCATATTGCGCAGTCCCTGGACCGCATGTTGCAAGACAAAGGTTTTGCGGAGCTGACTTCTTACATCAGTGTGGATCGACCGACCGAAGAGGGTCATGGGGATTTGACGTCCAACGTGGCGCTTAAGGTGGCTCGAATAACAAAAATCGCACCTAAGGCATTGGCGGCCGAATTGGCCGGAAATTGGCCGGACGATGGCATTGTCGAACATGTTGAAGCAGCTGGTGCGGGATTTTTAAATTTTACCTTACACACTCGGTGGCTAGCCGAGGTGATTAATTATGTCAGGGTGAACCGAGAACGATATGGTGTCAGTGATGTAGGGCATTCAGCCAGAGTTCTAATCGAGTTTGTTTCCGCAAATCCGGTGGGACCCATGATGATTGTTAACGGGAGAGCCGCTGCCGTGGGCGACAGCCTGGCGAGAATTATGAACAAAGCCGGATATGTTGCGCATCGGGAGTTTTATGTTAACGACGGGGGAAATCAGGTGCTGACCTTAGGCCATGCCTTATGGCTTCGACTTCGGGAAATGGCTGGCGAAGAGGTGGAGAGCACATGGCCGGAGAATGTCTATCCAGGCGCCTACGTGAAGGATGTGGCAGAGCAATGGCGTCGTGATCATCCGGAATTGCCGTTAGAGCAGCTAGATGAACAGAGTTGGGAATTGTTAGGCGATTGGGGAGCAAAGGTATTTCAAAAACAGCACGAGACCGTCTTAAGGCAATTCGGCGTAGAATTTGACCGATGGTTCCATGAAAAAGAACTGCGAGAAGCGCATGCGCCCGAAGCCGTCATAGAGCGATTGGACCGTTTGGGGTATATCATGAATAGCGAGGGGGCCCGGTGGTTTTTGTCGGAACAGTTTGGCGATGATAAAAACCGGGTGATGGTGAAGTCCGATGGGACTATGACCTACTTCGTGCCTGATGCCGCCTATCATGCGGACAAATTTGACCGTGGCTATCAATATGTCATTGACCTTTTAGGTCCTGACCACCACGGCTACGTTGGCCGAATGCGGGCAGTGGTGGAAGCGCTAGGATACCCTGCCGATCGCCTCGAAATTCTCATTATAGGGTTGGTCCGATTGCTAAATGGCACCGAACTGGTGCGGATGTCAAAACGCAAAGGAAGCTTTGTTCCTCTGGAGGATCTTATTGCCGAGGCTGGCGTGGATCAGGCCCGGTATTTCTTTTTAGAACGAGCACCGGAAACACCGATGGATTTTGATCTGGATTTGGCCAAGCTTCATGATGCCAAAAACCCAGTGTACTATATTCAGTATGCTGGGGCACGCATTCATGGCATATTGCGCCAATGGCAGGACAACCCAGACGGCACGGTGCCAGTGGATCTGAGCCTTTTGATTATGCCGCTCGAGCGATCCTTGATGGTCCTATTAAGCCGATTCCCTGATGTTATTGCACGTGCCGCGTTGGATCGGGCGCCGCAATTTGTTCCTCGATATTTGACTGATTTGGCGGCCGCTTTCCATGGATTCTACCGGGAGCACCGTATTCTCGATGAAGAGCCGGGTTTGCGCCAAGCTCGACTGGCCTTGATTGAGGCCGTATTGATTGTGTTAACTACAGGCCTCGATCTTTTAGGCATATCTTTGCCGGAACGAATGTAGGGGGAGTCAGCGATGCATTTGCAGCATGAAGGCCGTATTAAGACTGCTATCCAAGAGTTGGTGAAATCGGGGGAATTGCCGGGTGCTGTTTATGGTGTTGCGACAGCTAAGGATATTATTGCCATAGGGGCCGTGGGTTCGCGTCAACTTAAGCCCAGTATTTTGCCCATGACGGACAATACCCTATTTGATCTGGCATCGCTGACCAAAGTTGTGGCGACCACGGCAATTACTATGCGTATGCTGGAACGGGGAGCGTTCCGGTTTGATGACTTGGTGAGTCATTATCTGCCACATGAATTCGAAGACATTCGGCTAAGTCATCTGCTGACGCATACCTCAGGACTTCCGGCTTGGCTGGACCTGACATCGGTGCCCGATTCGTCATCCCGCGTCACTCATATCGCTAAGGCGTCCCGCCTGTTTGCCCCGGGCACCAGAGTGCTATACTCCGATTTAAACTACATTTTGCTGGGATATGTTATGGAGAAGATTGGGGAAAGACCTCTGGACGTGCTGTTTATCGAAGAAGTGGCCGACCCGTTGGGGATGCATCAAACCAGATATGGTCCCCGCAACGACGGCCCTATCGCGGCCACCGAGTGGGACGCGGGCACGGGCACTTTTTTATCCGGTGTCGTGCATGACGAAAATGCCCGTTCGGCCGGTGGAATTTCCGGTCACGCAGGGTTGTTCGGCACGGTCCAGGATCTGTTACTATTTGGCCAAAATATTTTACGTCCTGCGACGGGGTGGCTGGCCGCTGCGACTGTCACTGCGTGGAAATTGCCGCGAACTGCGGGAATTCCCGGCGAGCTCCGCGCCTGGGGGTTTCAAAAACCATACCCGCTTTCTTCGGCGGGCGACCTGATGTCGGATCAGGCGGTAGGACATACGGGATTTACTGGCACGTCCTTATGGATAGATCCGACGTACAATGTGGTAATGGTACTACTGACCAATCGGGTGCACCTTGGACGGAGTTTGAATGCGCCAATTCGACTGCGGCCCATTTACCACAATTTGGTTTTGTCAGGTCTTGAACAATGACGGAGAATTTAGATGTGCTAGACACCCCTAGATCTAAGTAGGTTAACCTTCTAATGGGGAATAAGGGCATATTTACACGACTGTCGCAATATAGGCCCCGAGTTTGTGCTGTAGGAACGAATTAAAGTGGAGAAATCATGTGGTCTTTGTTGGAAGAGGCACCGAGGAGCCTAGAGCATATCGAAGGTTACTGCGTGGTTGGGTGACTCATGAATTTGGTGGGAGTCCATTTTTTCAATCGCTGTCTTATCCCGATCTTGGAATTATGCCAAGCGACTCGGCAAAACCGCCTCCGGTAGCGGTGAAACGATCTCAGTATTCGGCATAACTCCGGAGCCAGCGGACTCATGGATATAGGACGTTCAGGCTTTGTGACCGACTGGAATTATCCCGACTCGAAAATCCAGAAACCCTTACCGATTGGGAAGTGCGGAGGCAGGATCAGGATAATTCTGAGATCGGGATAAGTCGACAACAGGTCGATATACTCATGCCCAACTACGCTACATTGTTATACAGTATGGTTACCATAGTGGTCATTTCCCGAGAGTTCTAGGAGCAGCTATTGCGGCCAGGGCACCTCTGAGCAGTCGGTGGATCCCGCCGCCTGGCCGATCACGCGAAGAACCCTATAGGACCTTTTTGCTGTCCGCCGATCCCAGCCTTGCTCTTGATGGTCAGGGGCTCCCCTCCGAACCAATAGCTCCTCTGTTGCGGCAGGCAATTGATTCATTGATCAACTTTTTTGGGACGGCCTCACCGCTTCAAGCAATGGCGGCTTAGGGACTAGGGTCGGAACTGTTTGCCGCGGATGTCATGGGACGGATTGCTAAGGACCTAGAACACCCGTCATATCACGATGTGCATCGGCTCGACCTGACCTTTTGGACCGTTCATGCGGAAGAACCGCGCCACAACCAATTATGCCGGGACATCTTGGAACAATCTTCAGAACCAGCCGACTTTATTATGGCGCAGGAAGTGGGACAAAATATCGCCGACTCTGAACGTGGCATGTATACTGGGGTGCATCATGAGAGAATGATGTTAATCGACGACGTGACTTAAGGGACGAGAAGGCGACACTTTCTTTCCCTGCGCTATTGCCCATCGAAAGAATAGCAGGATCCTGGGGCCAACGCCGTTGGTATTGACCCCAGGGTAGCGAACTTACCTGTGTAACATTACGTAGCTTCCCCTGATTGAATCTAATAGCGGAGTACTAAGTCCCCAATGCCGTAGGATTCATCGAGTAATACCGCAAGCAATCAGTTCCGCAAGTGTTAGACACAGATCCCCATGGTTGGTGGGTTGGCAGTTCTCAAGTTGTTGTCGTTAGCCCCGCTGCGTTATCATTAAAAATTTCCAGGAATTTTTGGGCAGTCAAACACAGATATCTTTCTTTAGCGTAAGCAAATACCAGGGTGCGGGTGGGTGCTGATTGAATAGTTGCATACTTAGGACTTCCCTTATCTTGATGAGCCACCATTTTGGGAATCACTGTGATGCCTAGCCCGTGTGCCACGAGGGCTTGAGCGGTCTCAATACTGCTTGTTTCATACGCGATGTGGGGCTGAAAACCATTTTCGGCACACATTTGCAACACCGTTTCACGAAATCCGAAGCCTTCTTTTAACAGGACGAACGGCATATGGGAAGCCTGTGCCAGATCAACATTGTTCGGAGCAAGTTCAATGTTTGGTGAGATCCAACCAAGCACTGTGCTCGACATCCACTCCTGTTCTTTCTGGGGAAGGGCCAGAAGCAAAGGCTCAGTTAACAGCGGAACATAGGTTAACTGAGGATGTTTCAGTGGCAGAGACAAGATCGAAAAATCCACCTCGCCATTATTCGTAAAGTCTTCCAACTGCTCCGAAGATGCTTCGACCAACCGGATGCGTACCCGTGGGAATCGTTTATTGAACACTTGGAGGAGGGGCGGCAATACGTGACCTCCCGTGATGGCGGTTGTGCCGATCGACAACTCTTGTCCGATCCCCTGGGAATGCTCTTTCATCTCCCTTTCCAAGTCTTCGTCAAGTCGTATAATGCGTGTGGCTTTTTCAATAAAGGTCATCCCCTCAGGAGTCGGCCTAATGCCAGTATGAGTTCTAAGAAACAGGCGAACACCCAATTCCCGTTCGAGCTTAGCAATCTGTTGACTGAGGGATGGTTGTGCGATGCACAGCAATTCCGCGGCCCGGCTAAAGTTTTTTGTCTCATTGACAGCGACAACATATTTAAGCAGTCTAATGTCAATCATTGAATGCCCCCGTTATAGATTCAATCTATCACATATATAGATTATATACTGTAGACATATAGTGTGCACGGAAGGTAGGCTTATGGCAGGACTTACGAGTGTGGAGAAGGAGCTTTGGTAAATGAGAAACCCGTGGGATGCGGACCATTATGATAAAAAGCTGAGATATGTATCAGAAATGGGTAAAGGAGTAGTTTCATTGTTAGATCCGAAACCGGGAGAGGCCATCCTTGATCTCGGTTGCGGAACGGGGGATTTGACTCACGAAATGGCGACGTCTGGGGCGATCGTGGTCGGGATAGATCTCTCGCAAGCCATGATTCAACAGGCGCGCAATAAGTATCCGCATTTGCAATTTGCGGTAGGCAACGGGGAAAATTTTCGCATTGATACGACCTTTGATGCCGTGTTTTCTAATGCGGCGTTGCACTGGATGAAACATCCATCTAGAGTGATCGCGTGCGTTTGGAACGCGTTATCTCCAGGAGGGCGGTTTGTGGCAGAATTTGGCGGGAAAGGCAACGTGGAAACGGTCATTGGTGCCCTGGAACGTGCCCTGGACGAACTAGGCCTCACATCACAGGAAAAACATCCGTGGTACTTTCCGAGTATTGGCGAATATACTACTAGACTTGAAAAACAAGGCTTTCAGACGACGTATGCGATCCACTTTGACCGTCCCACGGTACTGCCTGATGGGGATCAAGGTTTGGAACACTGGCTGAATGGATTTGCGGGAAGCTACCTGCAGGGATTAGATCAACCAACCCGTCACTGCGTGATGCGGCGCACGAAGGAATTGAGCCGCCCAAGACTATACAAAAATGGCCAGTGGCATGTTGATTATAAACGTCTACGCATCGCGGCGGTCAAACCATAGTCCTGGGTACGGAATATAAAGTCATCCTAGCCAAGAGAGCTTTTACTGGTGCACCTGTCACCAGAAAAATGTCGATAAAGACCGATTA
>JAMDDZ010000093.1 GCA_023488565.1 Bacillota bacterium
TTCGGCTTGCCTGTGGTTCCGCTTGTATAAAGTAGTTGGACCGGGTCGCGATCTCTCACAATCACGGTGACCTCCCCGGGATCCCCCTCCTGCAAGAGTTGGTCAAATGTGGTTCCCGTTGAGGGACATGGTGCAAGCGCACTCTCTCGATACCAAACCACGTCAAGGGATGTCGGCAGGTCTGGGACGGCCCCCGCATAGGTGGTCTCCATCATAAGAATTTTGGCTCCAGAATCTTCGAGACAATAACGAAGCAAAGGATAATCCAACCGGGTATTAAGTGGAACCGCAATCATACCCGCCTTGGCACAAGCAAAGTAGCTCACGAGAAATTGCCACGAATTTCTAGACAATAACGCCACCCGCGTGTTCGGTTCTACCGTGCGCCGTAATAGTGCATGTGCTATGCGATTAGCATATTGATTAAATTCGGAGAAGGTTAGTTGAAAATCCCCATCGGCGACGGCGATATTGTTTGGAAATCGCGCGGCCGCCCTATCAGCCAGGTCGCCGACAGCCACCCGTTTCACCACATTTTGCTGCCAGTCTAATGTCTGCACCGGTATCTCCCCTGTTCTGCCTCCCCATCGTTGTGACACGGTCATCCGCCCCGTTTCGTTTCATAGCGGCTATCGCCACGCTGTAAGACCCGCAATTACGTCGGTTTACCCTTTTCCAAGAAAATTTCGTACAAAGGCGCGGTGCCCTTCGGTATCCATCATGAGACTTTGCATCATGCTGGCGCGGCTTAGTTCTTCCACCAAAGATGGCAGGCGGTTGTGCCAGGCCATCGCCTTGAGATATTTCACTGTCTCGCGCGAGCGCCGACAAATCTGTTCAGCCCATTGTTGTACCGATGCTGGCAAATCCGGTGTCACCTCGCGCACTATTCCTATGTTTTGCGCAGTCTGCGCGTCGATTCTCTGACCAGTCAAGAGCATATCTAGTGCTCGATGCCATCCCACAATTTGGGGCAGCAGGTACGAACCGCCAAAATCGGGTACTAATCCTGCTTGCACAAACGTCTCTCCAAATGTCGCATTAGGGGACGCAAACACGACATCAGCGGCAAGGGCCAAATCGCATCCAGCCCCCACGGCAGGACCATCCACCGCGGCAATGACCGGTAACGGATGCTGAATCAATGCTAGGATTAATCGCTGCATCGTTCGATACGACTCCATTCTGTTGATAGGCGATTGGTGCTGGAGATTCTCCAATGCAGCCACGTCACCGCCACTGCAAAATGAGCCGCCGCGACCACTGATTACGAGGACGCGGGACTGCATGTCGACCGCTAACTCGGTAAGATTGTCAATGAGTTCTTTCACTAACTGATCATTTAACGCATTTCGTGTCGTTGGACGGTTAAGCCAGAGCCATACTATCCCGTCCTCTTGCCAAACTTTTTCTACCAATTGTTGTGCCAATGGATGCTCCTCATTTTGGGTCATAGGACGCGATCCTCATTTTGGGATTTGGTCAACGGTAACCGGGTCCCGCGGGCGTCAGGCATCCTATAATCTTCGCGAAGTTGGCGCTTGAGAACCTTGCCCGTCGCATTACGTGGCAATTCCGTTTTCATTGCCACATAACGCGGCACTTTAAAGTGCGCAAGGCGCGTCTGACAATAGGCGACAATGTCCGAAGGCTGAAGTTCTCCCGGCGTTTGGCATATAATGCACGCCATGACTTCTTCCCCCATCACCGGATCAGGCACACCGAACACAGCGGCCTCGGAAATCATGGGATGTTGATGCAAAACTTCTTCAATTTCCCGGGGATAGATATTGACGCCACCACGAATAATCATGTCCTGTTTACGGTCTTCAACGTAGAGAAATCCTTCGGCATCCATTCTCCCGACGTCTCCAGTATGGAGCCACCCTCCCCGGAAAGCCGCTGCTGTAGCCTCGGCATCTCGGTAGTATCCCGTCATCTCTGTGGGACTCTGCATGACGATTTCCCCCGTGTTATTAAATCCGAGTAGCCTGCCATCGTCATCCATGATTCCCACACGCACATAAGGGCCGGGTTGGCCCACCGATCCTGGCTTGCGCCTAGCATCCACTGCGTAGATGCAAGTCCCGCCTGGCCCAGACTCAGTCAGCCCATATCCTTCAACAAGTTCAACATCAGACCCAAATGCCTCCATAACCCGCAGTTTCAGAGCATGGGGTACGGTCGAAGCGCCAGTGTAAATCATTCTTAAGGAAGACAGGTCAAACTCTTGGAGATTCGGCAAATTGAGCAACCAGTGAAGCATAGGCACCACAGCAAACAGAATCGTCACATGTTTGCGTTCAATCGTATGAGCCACATTCTCTGCCTGAAATCCAGGCAACAGCACACAACTCGCTCCAGCCAACATGTGGGGCATAAGAAAAAAGTGCATTGACGCAGAATGGTACAGCGGTGTCGTCAGCAGAATCCGGTCAGCTGACGTAATACCCATCATGCGCATCCCAATTAGGGCGGTGCTCAGCACACTAAAATGTGAATGAATAACACCTTTGGGTTGGCCCGTTGTTCCTGACGTGTAAAAAATGTCACACGCATTATCCGATTGGGTACCCGCGAATGGAGTTGGCGTGCAATGCTCTGTGAGCAGTTCAGTCCAAGCTCGTGCATCAAAGAACGGCTCCTTCTCCACAGAAATCATAATCGGTTTGCTGATGGTTCCGCTATTTGCCAGCGATCGAAGCATTGCTAGATGTTCCGCGTCGGTGATCACCAGCCGCGGAGTGCAATGATTAAACAGGTAGGTAATTTCATCGTCCTTGAGCGCCGGATTTATTGGCACACTTAAAGCGCCGACAGTTGCTGCAGCAAAATAGCTTAATACAACCTCTTCGCGATTTGGCATGATAATGGCAATACGCTCCCCGGGTGCAATATCAAGAGACAAAAACCCTAAAGCAACGCTCTCAATGGTCCGGGCAAAGCCCGACCACGTCATTTCACTGTCCTCCGTAATTAGAACGGTCTCATCCCCAAATTGACTCGCATTCTCTCGAATAATAGCCCCTACGGTTTTGCCTGCTATATCGCTGAGACGATCATAGAGTTTAGGACGCCACACCATGGTGAGCTAAACACCCCTTTCCCCTTGACAGCGTTTTCTTGGCCCACGGCCTTAGCTCAACGTTGAATTATCGTCTGTACGGGAGGGAGTACTAACCGTCCCGTCTGACAATTGTTGGCGTAAGATGTGCTTTTGCACCTTGCCAGAAATACTGCGGGGCAAATCTTGCACAAAATACACAGCCTTTGGGATCTTATACGATGCTAAATGTCCCCGTAAGTTGGCACGAATTTCGTCTTCTGACGTGTTCTGCCCCGGCTTGACAACGCAAAATGCCGTTATCGCTTCACCCCAAACCGGATCCGGCATTCCGACGACCACCGCGTCAGCCAAGGTTCCATTGCAATGCAAAATGGCAACCTCCACTTCTGTAGCCGACACATTTTCTCCCCCAGTTTTCACCATATCGGTTCGCCTATCCACAAAAAACAGGCATCCCTCCTCGTCCTCGCGAACGTAATCGCCGGTCCACAACCATCCATCTCGCAAGGCTTGAGCCGTTTGTTCTGGTTGACCAAAATACCCAGAAAAGACGTTGGGGCCACGCACAAGGAGTTCGCCTACGGACCCGACAGGCACCGTCTGCTCACTGGCGGCATCGACGACCCGCACCTCGTTAATCCACACTGGCCACCCAATAGAATTTTCTTTCCAGATCGTTTCCGCAGTAGACTCGGTCAGGGTCACGGTAGGACTGGCTTCCGTAAGTCCATATCCAAAAATTAACTGGTCCAGGCCTAATTTGTAGATGACCTCTAGGCAAAATTCGCGCGTATATTTCGCCGCAGCGGTTAGCACAAGGCGCAGGGAACTGGCGTCGCCCTGGGGCAATTCCGGCGACGTTAGAAGAAGCTGCAGCGGTGCCATAAGAATGTTCAACACAGTAGGCCGCTCCCGTTGAATGAGAAGCAACGTTTCCTCCACGCTAAAGGTTCGTTCCAACACAATGGGGAGCCCTTTGAGAATAAAGGCAGCCGTGAGCATGTGAATACCAGCCACGTGGCAAAGGGGCATCGGTTGCAATAACTTGTCTCTGCGCGTGAGTTCGGCGTGGTAAAGAAAGGTTATGCCATTCCACAAAAAATTTTCCTGCGTTAACAAGGCGCCCTTTGGACTTCCTGTCGTCCCTGACGTGTAAAGAAGCAGTACAGGATCGCTCGTTTGCGGTAGCATTGTATCCGGTTCGTCAGAAGACTCGCACTGTAGCAACGCGTCAAAATCCATATTGTCGCCGGTATCGGGAGAGCCACCGATAATCACCACGTGTTCATGCCTATCCCGAGCCCGCGTCACGACCTCGCTAAATTGCGTTTCCAACCCATGGTCCACTAGCAAAACTCGCGACTTAGAGAGGCGACATTGTAAATCAATCTCGTCATTCGTTAGACGCCAATTAAGTATGTTCAAAATACAACCCAGTTTGGCACAAGCAAAATAAGCCTCAAGATACTCATGGCGATTGAAGCTAAGTATGGCCACTACGTCGCCAGAGCGCATAACCTTTCTTTACCACGCCGAA
>JAMDDZ010000111.1 GCA_023488565.1 Bacillota bacterium
GAAATATTGAAGAGCCTTGGTGTCTCTATCTTTGGGATGCCAAAAAATCAGGTCGATGTCCAAGCTCGATAGACCAGAGGAAATCGGGGGTTTTTCTGCATGTAGCTCAATCATTAGACGCCTAACCTTTCTCGAAGTGCACGGACGCCACCACATAACACGAGGCCAGTCCGTATGCTTACGGTGCCCTAGAACGGTGACTTAGGTCCAAGCCATCAGGTCGCTGCCAAAATAATCTCGGAAGATTTCGGGGTAGTGCCGTAACGCCGAATCGGTGTCGGTGAAATTGATCCCTTGACCCACCCCGTCTTGAGGAATGCTGTGATAGACCACCTCGGATTCATATTGGGCCGAGCCCTCCCATAAACTTTCTCTCGGCTTCAGGAATCCTTTGTCGCTCGAAGGGGTCGTTGATGGCGTGAGCCACTTTATTCCCAGTCCGGCCCTGGTTCTCCGACGGCTTGACGTAGTCCACGCCTCCCCGCTTCGGCATCGGTTTTCTTAACAACACGTCGAGCCGTCCATTGGGGTTCTTGCTTAATGCACGAACCGTCTTTGACCGTGTGACGTGTGAATCCGCACTGACACACCTTGTGAATCCGGGTGAGAAGATAGTTTCGATAAGCCCTATTGTGACACGGGGACACCCCATGAGTTCGGGTGATGGCGAACCATCCTTTGGAGTCATCTCACGACACGGGGACACCACCGTTCGCCCCGAAGGTGGCATCGAATAGATCGGCAGAAGCTTCGAGTGGGTCTCTGGCGAGACCGGAATACGGCGCTCGCGCTTATAAATAATGGGGCGTGGCGTTGACTGCGGAGCGCGTCCGGATTTTCTCATCCACTCGGGAGGAGCGCTACGGCGGGCCAGCGCATGGCCAGCCGGCCGCCCAACACGGATTACAGGCTAGGGCGAAGAAGTGTCTTTCTCGTCGTCGCCCGCGGTTACGGGAAGGGGCCTATCCGGATCCCAACGTATGGCCAGGTCCTTTGCCGCATCTCGAGCTTTTCGGGATACACGGAGGCGCACGTGTTTCACCTGAGCTTTCGTTGAATTGATCGCTCGTCCCGGGGCGGTCCATGCCTTATCCACCGCCCCACCGGCCGTGGCCCCCATTTTCCCCAACGCGGATTCGACCCCGCCCGTTTTACGCAACAGTTTATCTGCCGTGTGCTGGTCAGACTGCGTTTTGTTTTGCATGATCTCTCGCCCTCCTTGGATTGGTGGAACCGTTCACCGCGATCAGTGTGGATGAAGCGCGTGCGTGGAATTGAGAGAGGACTCGCCGAAACGGACCTAGACGCGTGTAAGGTTGACAAGTCGCGTGAGGGCCCATGCCACCACCGCATACGTTGCCATGGCGACCAGGGTCACCACTTCGAGCTGAGATGTCCCATATGCCAGATGATAACCGAAGAGTCCCGAGAACGGCGCCACAAACGGAGCGGTTACGCCGTAAATGAATCCTGCGAACGGATTGACGGGATTGGCTGCTAATAACGCGAGAACAAATCGAAACGCGAGGAAGGTCAGAAGAATACTCGCCACGTACCATATGGTCCGGGTTGCCACGGTACGTTTAGGAGCCACGGCCTTCGGCCCCTGAGGGACGCCATTGGTTGCGGTGCGAATCGTGTGCGTTTCCGTGGTTTCTGTCCCTAGGTCTGGCAATTTTTTTGTCGGTTGATCCTGCATCATGGTACCCCCTCATTTAAGGGACCGTCGGGCCCCATTGTGGACCTCGTCGGTGTTTGGATCCCCTTTTTCTGACATCTTCATCTTACCACACTGCGGCCGATTTGTGTGATTATATTGAATAATAATTATTAAAATTAATCAGTGTCACATTCACATCATTATAGATTGACTGAGTAAATGTGCACATTTTTTGCTTAATACAGGAATTGTGGACAATAAACCACATTGCCTTAAATACTTGAGCACATAGTTCCGGCAAATTCCACCAGTGGAGGAACCTCTGGTAAAATGAAGAGAAACGAGGACCAAAGTGGAGAGGAAATGCCGCGCCGCCATGACCTTAATCGAATGGCAGAAGAAATTTAGTAGTGTCAAGGACTGTCATACATTCTTATTCAATCAGCGCTGACCGCACGAGTTTGGATGCCCCGTTTGTCGGCATCCAAAAGGGGTGTACCTCCCTTTTGTGAGTAAGGTTATTCCTTAAACGGAAATCATTGGGCCGCAAAGATGTTATTGGATATGTCAACACTTTAATTTTGGGTATAAATAGCGACCCCAGGATCACCCCTTGCAGGAATAACCATTTTGTCCCTGCTAACCACTACCAATTCTATCAGTGAGGTACCCCATGTCCTGAGCGGACCCTCCTGACTTACACGGACTCGTACGCCCCAGATGTTGATCCGAGCATCAGCGGGGGCCCCGCAAGGGGACCTAATCTTTACCCATGGTCAGGAATATCCTGCCATTTTTGGTGTGAGGTAGTCGGAGAAGGCCGAGTGAGGCCCACTGCAACCCCTGATCCTGCGGTGCGGCACTCCCATGACCTTGCGGACATACCCCATAGGGCCGAGTCCATTGGTAATCTCCGAAAATTCCCGTGATCCTGCGAGATCGCTGCGCATCGAACCTGACGCAAAGGCTGTCCACAGTCTCGACACACCCCCAAGGATGTCGGGACGGGGGATCCCCCATGAGCGCTTCAGTGATAGGCGCCGCCCAATGCTCTGCATCAGCGCTTGCGCGACCATGGCACTCTCTTCCTGCACCCACTGTTCCAGCGTACGATCCCCCTTGTTTTTGCGAGCATCCGCGACTATCATAGTGATAACTCCTCCTCATTGGTCTCTAGGCCTTTTGTGATGAGGAGTTATTTCGTCATCGCATCCTCAAAATCCTTTGCCATCGCTCCCCACTGTCCAATTTTTTAGGAGAATGAGAGTCTTGCGGATCTCGCGAGAGTGCATCAATAGCGTCGCGCTCTTGGCACATCCCATGATCTTACATAACTGGCAAGTTGTGCCTCACAATATTAAGGCGCACCCGACTAACATCTAGGCGATCTTCAAACCAACCTGCGAGTGGACGGCCGTTGCCGTCCTTCTTTGGCCGCTACCCAAGCGGCCCGAGTCAGAGTGGGGCCGTGCGAAAAAGAAAATCTACCGGGTCCCTCCTGCAGTGCATGCTGTCACTTTCGTGCAGGCGGGAGTGAAACCCGCTGAGAGGAGATGTTTTTAGAACCCCCCGGATTGATCCGTGGGAAGGTTCAGCAGAACATGGCAAGCATTGGGGCCAATGCGATATACTACTCTGAAAGGAGAGTCGCTCTATGCCTGAATCCCTCGATATGTTACTCCAACGCGTGACGATGCAGCAACAACAAATTGCCCAGGCGCGGCCTATGCCTGAAGCAACACTTCGCAGCTTGTTGGATGATTTCCTCATTCGCTTCGCCCATGATACCACGGCCCTCGAAGGGAATACGCTCACCTTGCACGAAACGCAAGTGGTGTTGGAACATGGCATCACCATCGGGGGAAAAACGATTCGGGAACACCTGGAAGTCACGAATAGCGTAGCGGCGTGGCATGCATTGGAACAATGGGTGTGGTCTGCTGATCCCCTGACCGAAACGGTGATTACTCATCTGCACCGACTGACGATGCAGAGTATTCTCGACGACGACGCAGGCAGCTACCGGACGGTTCCCGTTTTTATTCGCGGCTCGCGCCATGTCCCGCCCAATCCCCTCCGAGTACCGGACGCCATGGCGGACTTTGTGAAGCGCTTTGCCTACCGCCCCGAGTCCTTGCATCCGATTCTCTTTGCCGCCCAAGCCCATATTCAGCTTGCGGCTATCCATCCGTTTGTGGATGGGAACGGGCGGGTCTCGCGTCTTCTGGTGAATGGCTGTTTGTTGCGTGACACCTATCCGCCCTCCTCCTATCCCGCCACATCCCGAGCGGAATATCTCACCACCTTGGAACACGCGCAAATCACCGGGGATGTCGAACCTTTTGTTCACGTGACGGCGGAAGCTGTCGACTGGATGCAACAGCGTTATCTCCTCGCTATTCACCAAACCTTGGATCCGGGTCGCCCACGTTCGGGGCCTCGGCTCTGAAGCGATGGGCCGCATGACGGAAGGCGATGGCCGACCGTCGATCGATTGAGGAAGAGTTCCGTAACAATCTCTTGTTGGCGCTAATCCATTCTTGAGTTTCGCACCCTCATAACACACCATTTTTAGACCTCGATCATTCTGCCAAGCCTTGAAAGTCGCCACTTTTGGCTTGCGCAGCCCCCGGCATAAAGACCGCCCGAGGTTCCGCTTTGGCCAACTTGTCCAACGCCCGTCCAAGACTATCGTCGGAGAAGTCTGCGACCGTTCGGCCGCGGCCTAACAGCAGGGGCACATCGGTTTCGGCCAGACTATCCTGTACCGATACAATGGGGACTTCCCGGTCAGGATATCGAGAATCATCGCGAGTATGCGTTCGCCCGGTGACACCTTGGATTGCCGTGGATCCCACGGCAATAATCGATTGCACACCTCGATCAGTCCAATTTTTTCGGCCATGCCCCGGACAAACGGGGCGGCACCAACCCCACAAT
>JAMDDZ010000056.1 GCA_023488565.1 Bacillota bacterium
ACCGCAGGCCTAGAAGAGATCAAACAGCCCGTGGCCGTGCCCCTAGACCGTATTCGGAAACCTGGCGCCGGACGGCGCCGTCTCACCGAAAAAGACCCGACGTTACAGAGCGATCTGGAGGCGCTCATCAACCCGGTCACCCGGGGGGATCCCGAATCGGCACTCCGGTGGACCAGCAAGAGTACTCAGAAGTTGGCAACGGAACTCCGCGCGCAAGGCCATACGGTGAGTGCCCACAAGGTTGGGGAACTGTTGCACGAGGCAGGGTACAGCCTCCAATCCAACCGGAAAGTTGTGGAGGGGGCCGCCGACCACCCCGACCGCGATGCGCAGTTTCAATGGATTGCCGACCAGACCGCCGCCTTTCAGGCGGCGAATCAACCGGTCATTTCGGTCGATGCGAAGAAGAAGGAGCTCGTGGGGGACTTTAAAAATGGAGGACAGGAGTGGCTCCCCGAAGGGGAGCCCGAGGTGGTGAACGTCTATGATTTTCCATCGTCGGCGGTCGGCAAGGTAACACCCTATGGTATCTATGACATCACCCAGAATGAGGGCTGGGTGAATGTGGGTATCGATCATGACACAGCCGCGTTCGCCGCGGAGAGTATTGGTCGTTGGTGGGATCTGATGGGAAAGGAACGGTACCCCCAGGCTGAGCATCTCTACATCACCGCCGATGGCGGTGGGAGTAACGGCTGGCGTAATCGACTCTGGAAAGTCTCCCTTCAAGCCTTAGCGAACCGGACGCATCTGACGATTCATGTCAGTCACTTCCCCCCCGGAACAAGCAAGTGGAATAAAATTGAGCACCGACTTTTTTCGTTTATCAGCCTTAACTGGCGCGGTCGGGTTCTACGCACGTTTGAAACGGTGGTGAATTGTATTGCCAATACCCGGACCGAGAAAGGGTTGACCGTGAAAGCCGCGCTCGACACCGGGTCCTATCCGACCGGGATCCATGTTGATGATGAGACCTTGGCTCGTTTGGCATTAGCACCGGAATCATTCCATGGCGAGTGGAATTATATGATTAAACCTCAGTCCCTAAATAACGAAGTTATTTCGTCGTGAGTTCTAAGTATCCACAAACCCCAGAGTCTAGGGCTCTTTTCAAATATCCTGGCCGCCCGAAGGTGGTGAGAATGGCCAATGCCACGTCGGGATATCGCTGATGAATTTCCGCGCATGCCTCCAGTCCATCCTTCCCGGGCATTTCGATATCTACCAAACACAAATCGGGATGGGTTTGTTCCACTAGTGCCAATAATTCATGTCCGTCCCGGGCTTGTCCTGTGACCAAAAAATCCGGCTCCATGGCTAATAAACGCGCTAACGCATCCCGTACTAAAAACTGGTCTTCGGCAATCGCCACCCGGATCACGCATCAGAACCCCCTTTATGTTTCACAAGGAATGGATATTGCTAGCTTCACTCCACCGGTGGGGGAGGTGAGAACTTCCATTTGCCCCCCTAAGGACTCCACCCGTTGCCGCATCCCAACAATACCCTGTCCAGGATGTATGTTGCCTTCTGCTATTCCATCGTCTTCAATCGATAGGTATATTTGACCGGCGTCTTTCTCGTTGTGAATCACGCACTGCGTCGCGTGACTGTGCCTGAGCACGTTGGTCACTGCTTCTCGAAGCACCAATGCCAAAGTTTGATCTATCAAGACGGGCAAGTCAGGCGGACGATCCGGCAATACCGGGGACACTCCAGCCTTTTCTAGAATTGTGCTTGCTTGCCGCAATTCACTGACCATCGTCGGTTGGTAGTGGCCTTGAACGACTTGCCGCACTTCCACCAATGCTTGTCGCGCCAAAAGTTCTATGCGATGCAATTCTTCTTGAATCGATGGGTGCGCCACGCGGCCCAGCAGCTCTGCTCGCAGGACAATGGCCGATAGTGATTGGCCGAGAACATCATGCAGATCCTGGGCAATGCGCAACCGTTCTTGACTTTTTGCCAACTGCTTCACCTGGTTTTGTGATTTCACCAGATCATCATGCATTTCGATGTATCGGTAGGTTCCCCAAATCATGACCATAATCAAAAAGAAGGGGATGAATGTCAGGATGGCCGCAGCAAGGGGATCTCCTAACATCATCGCAACACTAGTGCCCCACAAAAGGATAACAATTCCTAGCAACGCAAATTGCTTAAAATCTTTAAGCGCTGCCAAAACAACGCCGCCATAAACAAAATAGCATCCATATGAATCATTTACCATCACCGTCAACACCGTGCCCAACACGGCAAAAAGTCCTGCCGTCACTAAAATCTTGGGCCGTGTTTGCATGCCATGGGTGCGGTAGTGCCATACATAAATCGCCACGAAAACCAGAATTCCTATGAGCCCTACGACTTTAAGACTGATACTAAGGGTGTGGGAAGTTAAAGTAGCCTCCACAGGATAGCCTAAATAAATAAGAAAGCCCAACGCAAACCACCAGGGCGATGATTGCCACCGGTGGATTACGTCGTCGGTAGACAACTTAGTCATTTCCTATCCTTTGTTGATGCACAAAAAGCCACCGCGCAATTCCTCCAAACACTATGGCATACCCCAGCAATGTCAGCGGGTGTGCCCAGTCAAACGACACATGGGCCAAACTTCCCCAGGCCATTGCTGCCTCTTGGTAGGCTGGCAGTAGTTTACCAAAATGTTGCAACGAAGGTGGCAAAAATTTCAGCGGAGTCCATAGTCCCCCTAGAAAAGAGCCAGCAAGATAGACAATAGTCACGCCGTAATTAATGGCGCTTTGTCCCATAAGATATGCCAGCATTAATCCCAGTGAGGCAAATGGAATAGATCCGAGCCAAACTTCCGCCACGAGTACCCCCCAGTTGCCCCATGCGACCTGCACATGGTTAAACAATATCCCAGTAACAAAGACTATCACAATACTTCCAAGCGCTGTCACTTGCGCCACAAATATTTTGGCGATGACGTAGCGGGTAGCAGTCAAGGGGGTAGTAGCCAGATACAACGGCCAACCGATCATACGTTCTCGGGCCACTCTGGTTCCCGTCGTGTTGAGTAAGACCCCAATGGCGCCAAATGAGGCCATGGACACCATATAATACGCACCCCAGCTCGTACCTTCAAATTGGGCTGAGGACGAATACATCCGACTATATAGAATGTAAAAGCCCACTGGCATTATTAGGGTAAAAAAAACAAATTGCCGATTTCGAAGAGTGCGGTGCAAATCTAAACTTACTGCTGCCCACAATTTCTTCATGGCGCTCAACTCCCGACACCCATCGTTGTCAAACGGCTGAAAACTTCATCCAGTCCTGAATCTTCCAAAGAAAAGTGATAGGCCCGTTGAGGCAACGCCACGATCGCCCTCAGTGTATCATCTAAACTGGGGGTCAAAGCCACATAACCTCCGGACTCCGATATTACCCGGCACCGCAGCTGTTGCGACAAATCATCCACTGTTAACGGTATTTGCAAGCGAAATCGGATCCGAGGCATCCCGAGACTGCATTTCAATTGTTCGGGTCGGTCAAACGCGACCTTGTGCCCTTGGGACAGCAACAAAATCCGGTCAGCATAACGATCCGTTTCTGTAAGATCATGACTGGCAAACAGAACCGTGGTGCCATAATTTTTGAGTATATCCAATCGGTGCCAAAACTCCTGTCGGGTCGCCAAATCCATCCCTTCCGTCGGTTCATCAAGAAACAACGTGGCGGGGTTTCCTGCGATCGCCATCGCAAATTCCACACGGCGAATTTGGCCGCCGGACAACTTATCGGTGCGCTTGTTAAGAATCTCGGAAATACCTGCCGTTTCCACAACCACATCCAATGAGAGTGGCTGTTCATAAAGAGTGCGTTGAAACCTCAACAATTCCACTACCGTAGCGTCTCCGGGAAGATGGGTATGTTGCAACATCGTTCCAATAATTCCCTTTCGCACCGCCACTTTAGGGTCCTGCCCCAACAGATGGACTGTGCCTTGAGTTGGCGTCAGCAATCCTAAACACAATTTGATCAATGTGGTTTTTCCCGCTCCATTGGGTCCTAAAAGAGCCACGGCTTCACCTTGGTTGCATTCAAAAGTCACATGATCCAGAGCTGCGGTCTGGCCGTAGTGTAAAGTCAAAGCATGACATTCCAGTGAAAACACCGATTCCACGGTTACTGACCTCTTTTCGCAAGTACTACTGTAAATATTCTAGAAGCCCCTCGCGTCGCAACATAAGTCACATCTGCAACCCAAACCGCATGACATTTGTCATAGGTTTTGGCTACAACCTCCGGATCACTTGTTTGTCCGATTGTATTTGAGGATCTTTCGCTTTGGGGCGTAGAAAATTTCTACAAATTTGCACGTCGATTAATCGGTCTTTATCGACATTTTTCTGGTGACAGGTGCACCAGTAAAAGCTCTCTTGGTTAGGATAACTTTATATTCCGTACCCAGGACTATGGTTTGACCGCCGCGATGCGTAGACGTTTATAATCAACATGCCACTGGCCATTTTTGTATAGTCTTGGGCGGCTCAATTCCTTCGTGCGCCGCATCACGC
>JAMDDZ010000053.1 GCA_023488565.1 Bacillota bacterium
AAGCGTTCAGGTATTGATGTTGTTTCAGCAACACGCTCTTCATTTCTTGCGTAATTTTGTTCCACGCACTCCAGTCTGCACGGCGATAGGTGGTGTCGTTCCATTGTCACCGCCTTTGCATCCATGCAGAGGCGAAATCGGATTGTGTGATTGATTTGGTCGACGTCATGACGAAGGCACTTTAGAGTGAGCGATCAATCACAGAATCCGGATACCCAAAATTTATTGTCGGTAGATTGCTAGCCCTGATCTTTTAGTTTCGACGACCGATATTGACAAACCCCTCTCGTAGGAACTGTTACGAGAGGGGAGTTTAGTTTATAGGGCTGCTTTAATTGGTCAGCAAGTACCCCACATAATCTAATAGTTCTTGGCCGCAATATTCACAATACCCCATCTCTTCCACTAACCTGCGCTTGACCTCGGTGACACGGTTCTTTTGCTGGTCATTAAGAACTTTGGTCGACGTGGTGACTTTGACCAGATTAGCCACGTCTGCAAACAGTTTCTTTTCGATTGCTTCTTTCATTTTGGGGTGGGCGTCCCATTTGAGGGATTGACCTCGCCGAGCCATTGCCCCAGCTTTGTTGACCATCTCCTGACGAAAAGCCGTAGCTGCTGCTTCCGAAATACCCAGGGACTTCTCCAAACTCTGCAGAGTTTTCTCGTTGGGTTCTACTTCTTCTCCCGTAATGGGGTCCTTCACTGTGGTATGCATGATGCGGGCTTCGGCATGCTCCAAGTAATTATCGTAAAGCAATTGGGCAGCATCCTGAAAAGAGTCCACAAAGGCACGCTGTATCTCGTTTTTTGCCGCTTCGTCATATAATTCATGGGTGGCTTTCAAGGCCTCTAGCAAATCCTGGTTTTTGACCTGGGTGATATGCTGTTCAAAACTTTCTTTTATCGCCCGTAGCATAGCTGTCGGTGTCACGCAAGGCTCAGATTCGCTGGCCATGGCGTAAGAAAGCGCATCTAAAATATGGCGGGGTGAAATACCTTGGAATCCTTCGCCATCGCTACGCGCTTGCTGGCGTACCCGCTGAATTTCACGTTGTTGCACATCAGGCAGTTCTTCGCCATCGTAGAGTACCAGTTTTTCTTTAATGGAGAACTTGGCATCATGTTTGAGCCTAGTGCCGATTCCAAACATTGCCGCTACTTTTAAGGTGTTGGGTGCAATGTGCTTAGAGCCGTCAGCGGTGGTCAAGTTCATCATTTTTTGATAGGTGCGGATTTCCTGAGTTACCGTAAGATTGTAGGGCACTTTGATCAGTAATACCCGATTATGCAAGGCTTCATAAGCTTTATTGGAGATAAAACGCTCAAATTCGTTTTCGTTGGTGTGGGCAATAATTGCCTCATCGGCGTCAAACAATCCGAACCGCCCGACCTTTATTTTTCGCTCCTGAGCCAAGGTTAACAGACCATGCAAGAAATCGGGTTGCGCTTTAAGCATCTCAATAAATTCCATAATGCCCCGGTTTGCTGCATTGAAGGCTCCATCAAAACGATAGGCTCGTGGATCGGATTCTGACCCGTAACGGGAAATCGTGGATAAATCCATGCTTCCCACTAACTCGCTAATGTCCTGGACTTTGCTGTCAGATGGGGCAAAAGTTCCGATGCCGATGCGACGGGATTCCGATATCAGCACGCGTTTGACAGGAACCGATTCCAATTTGCCTTGATACTCGTGATCAACGGTCCATTGGCAAAAGGGACAGAGGTCTCCTTCAATGGTCACCCCGGTATTTTGAATAAACTCGATCCGCGCGGATTCGGGAAGCAGATGCAAAGGTTCTTCGTGTTGAGGGCAAAAACTAATCGCATAGAGAGCCCCAGCTTCTGTGCGCGAATATTCCTCCAAACCTTTTTTGATGACAGAGGTGATCGTAGACTTGCCGGTCCCGGGACTGCCCATCATTAGGAGGATACGGCGGCGAATGTCCATACCGCGTGCCGCCGCCGCGAAGTATTCGACAATTTCGTTGATGGTTTCGTCAATGCCAAACAGCTCGCGACTAAAAAAATTATACTGAGGAACGCTGCGATTTTCCGGTTTTTCGGAACCATGGGACATGATCATCCGATAAATGCGCGCATGGGCTAAGTCGGCCACGGAAGGGTTATCCTGTACCTTCTGCAGATAGTCAGCAAAACTGCCCTCCCAGTTCCAAACTCCGGTTGGCGGTTGATGTTGGGCTAACCAACTTGTATCAAAGCGTGCCATATTAAGACCTCCTTCGCCAGTCGGCTTCATGTCCATACCAGGTATGATGCGGGGATACGAGTGTGACATCGCCTCCCCAAAGATAGGCAATGGCATTGACCACGTCCTGGGTGTAGTCCGAACGTAGCGGTTTGCTTCCGTTATAGGCTAAGTCTAGGCTGTGACTCAAAGCATCCATAGCCGTGACAAAAATCTCAGGCATGTCGGGAACGAAAACCTTTTGTACATCGTGCAATAAATCATCAATGGGGTAATATTCTGTTCCTCGGGTTGGATCTTGGACATCAACTGGCCGATCTACCGGCCAAACTAGTTTGTTTTGGGCCAGTTTTACTAATTCCGGCGTGATCCACTGATTCACCCATTGTCGGTCGGTTTGGTCGGCGACGATTTCAAAGCAGGTTTCCAGACCATGAAGTTCGGAAATTAGTTCCCACATGGTCCAACCAAAATAATAAGGATTAAAAAAGTGCTGATGCTGGGTAACCATGGCGTGCATCCGCATGGCTTCGATATGGTCTTGCTCATCCCATTGGGTAAAGGCTCGGGTGAGTCTGACGTGCCAAAAAGTGGCCCATCCTTCGTTCATATATTTGGTTTCCGCTTGAGGGCGAAAATATAGCATTTCGTCCCGGATCATCCGCAAGGCGGTACGTTCTTCGTCGGCAAGATGTCCATAGTCGGCGATGATCGCCAGAATGTCGTGCGTATTAGGCCAGACCCGGTAATTTGGTGTATAGCTAATGTCCTCTTTTAACTCGCCGTCGTCGCCCCGATAAAGTTCTTTTACCCAGTCAAATGATCGGGCGGACCGTACGGTCGTCTCGGGTCTTGTCCGCAATTGTGGCGCTCGATAGTAGGGGTCCACGAGTTGGTGCAGCGTATGGGCGGCATCAATGAGTTTTTCGACTCGTGAAAAACTCTGTTGACGATGCAGATCTTCGAGCCACGCGGCATGTTCTCCAAACCAAAGACCAATGTGAGGACGACGGACCGCGCTTAAAAAATGATTGCGAGCAAAAAAATCCGCATGGCCCAATACGTGCGCGACCACCAACACGTTATAGGCATCGGCGTTTTTGATGAGCAGATAGGCAAGCGCCGGATCGCTATTGACCACCAGCTCATAGATGCGGCCCATGCCCTGTTCATCGCGCTGTTTGGCCATCCAATAACGTTCGCCATGTGTCCAGTGCCGATAACGGCCGGGCGCAAAATACGAGGATAAGGTGTAGATTTCTTCGTCGGGGACCAGATGAAATTCGGTGGCTAGCGGTTCTAGCGCATTATCATGCGCGAGGTCAACCATTTCCCGAACCCAGCTATCCAGTGTTCCATGGACCACGATGACCACCTCCAGGCCCTTTTAGGAGAACAATTGTTATCACGTGTTGTTGCCGACAATAGTGCGTATGGCTGGAAGCACATCTTCTTTGCCGTCTATTCGCGCCATCCTCATCGCAGGATGAAAATGGCCGTCGACGTGAGCGCTGTGATGGAGGAGTGTCCATAGCGGCGAGTCGCCGCGATATCCTTCAATCTCGAAATATCCCAATAGCGATGCGGTGCTTAATATTGTCCGAATAGTATCGGTTAGGTTTGGATCGGAACGAGGCCAAATATCTCCATCCGAAAAATGCAATAGATAGCGATTAAAATCGTGTATCGGGTACTCTTGGTCCCACAAATCGATAATTGCTCGATAGGTAGATCCAATGGCCGTACCGCCGGTAATTTCTCGATTGAAAAAATCGTTCTCATCCACAGCTACTGGTACTGTCGTATGAAGAAAATACCGAATTTCGGACGCCCCGTATTGTTTTCTAATCCATTGCACAATCCACCAGGCAGCAGCTTTGGAAAGATACCGTTTGCTTTCATCCATGGAACCCGATGCATCGCGTACCAACGTGATGACTGCAGACGTTACTGGTTTACGATAGGTTTTCCAGGTGCGATAACGCAAGTCGTCCTCAGTTAAATAGTCACGCCCTTCTTTAGCGGCTTGGTAAAGGCTACGCCGTTTGTCAACGTTGGCCAAAGGTCCATGAATGGTAACATCGTCATAGCGATCTTCTTCACTTTGGAGAATGCCCCCCGCCTTATCCTCTAGACGGGGCAGTTTTAAGTCTTCCAGCAGGAGATCCATGATTTCTTCCGTCGTTAGCTCGATCCATACCACGTCATCATTGTCACCATGGCCGGGTCCAGTGCCCGAACCTTGACCCGACTCGGTTTCTGGTTGATAGCGAAAATCCGGTTCCTCAAGTTTCTTTACCGCCATGCGGATCCGTTGGTTTGGAGCGGAACCCATGACAGCCTCATGGGTGATTAATTCCGGTAACCGGTCTTTAATAGCCCGGTTGAGCTTGCGAAGATACCATTGACGATCAAGTTCGCCTTTTTGGTTATGAAGGTCCATCTTTTTCCCTCCGTCCACAACACGAGAGCCAGCGCCGGGAACGATCCAGTGGAAGGAGAAATCAGGCAATCACCTGCTTGAAGCTATCCGCAGTATATCATGGCTCAGACAATTCCGACAGTAATAACGCGGGTATTTATCGGGGTATAGAGCCCAATTTAGCGCGTTACAATAGATGGCGTACCAATTGCGCAGTCAATCCTCGTGATGCGCTCTACATCCAAATATTTCTGATTGGCAAACCAGGCCTATACTGCGCATGATGCGGTTTCCCGTGCTATCATCTATGTGTACCGCATGACGGCCATCTTTTTTGAGAATGAGGGGACCTCACAGCATGCAAATTCTGATAGCACCGGACTCCTTCAAAGGATCGATCTCAGCACAAGCTGTAGCCCATGAGTTAGTTCGCGGGCTATCCCGTGTGCTTCCGGAAAGTTCGGTGCGGATTCAGCCGATGGCGGATGGCGGCGAGGGAACAGGAGCGGTGATCGAGCATTTGGGAGGCACCCGCGTTCCGGCCCCTACTACCACGATTTACGGACAGCCCATCGAAGGTTATTGGATCCGATGGGAACGAACGGCAGTGGTGGAGGCGGCGGTCGGATCTCGGTTTATGCCGCCTGAAAAACGCCAATTTAGTGGGGAACACACGACCAGTCTTGGTACTGGTCTGCTGATCGCTCACGCTCTAGCCGACCCGGGGATTGATAGGATCATTGTAGCGCTGGGCGGAACCGGGTCAACAGATGGCGGTATGGGTCTGTTAGCTGCGCTTGGTGCACGGTTCGAAGATAGTCATGGCCGGATTTTAGAGCCTTTCGGCGACAATTTGGAAAAGGTCGCGAAATATAGCGCCCCACATCTGACCAAACCGTTGATGGGCATTTATGACGTCCAGGTTCCATTGGTTGGGCATCGGGGAGCGGTGGCTCAGTTTGGGATTCAAAAAGGCATTGCGCCTGCTCAAGTGGATCGGCTCAATGCGGCGATGGCCCAGTACGCACACCGGATTCAGTCGCAACAAAATGACAACTGGATCGACAATCTAGGTGCGGGATCTGCCGGCGGAATGGGATTTGGCATTTTGGCCGCAGGCGGGTACCTTGAACCCGGGGCTGAAACTATTTCTCATTGGTGCAAGCTTGATGAACAAATCCAAATAGCCGATTGGATTGTAACGGGCGAAGGACGTATCGACCGACAAACATTAGAGGGAAAAGTTGTGGGCACGGTAGTGCGCCATGCTCGATATTATCACAAGCCAGTGGTAGCGGTGGTGGGAAGTCGTACCGATGATTTGCACGAACTTCATCAGGCGGGGCTCACTTTGGTGATGCCGCTGGCAACAGGCCCCATGACCCTTCAGGAGGAGATGGCCAACACTCCACAGTTGTTGTCGCTGCTGGGAGAGGAATTGGGATGGCTGGTGAAAACGCTAGATCACAGAGGCGATCATAGATAAGTATTCTACGGTTGGCGGTTCCGCGAAGATTTCTCGCGAGGCCTTTTGCTCTCGGCCTTGGGATCCGGATCTTTACTGTCTTGTATCGAAATGCCGAATAAGTCGGAAAGGTCGTCGGTCTCGATGACACGGGAGCTCTTGCGGGTGGATTTTTGCAGCAATGCCTCGGTTCTTTCGGCCACTGCACGGGCTACTAGCTCATTGACATCTACACCGCGCAACTCAAAAAAGAGTGCCGGACTGTCGTCTAATCGGGCGCCGACACCATAGAGAGTGGCTGCCACATGTTTACACATTAAGGCCCAGTCTGGGCAGTTGCACTTCAAGGAAATTTCTTTGGGACTAGGGAATAAGCCCTGCCCGTGTGCAGTAAACAGTTCTGCTAGCGATCTAGGAAATTTGCCATCCAGCAATTCTTGCAAAGATCCGATGGTTCCCTGGCAGGACGAGATCATTTCTTCCCAGATCTTGCGGTTCAGCGGAGTAATGGAAATATCAATTTGGTATGGTTTTTGCTGGCTGCCTTGTACTAGTGCCTGGACCCTACCTGGTTGAAGACGCAAGTCTAAAACTGCACCGTGCCGCACATAACTGCGGCCACGGCCAATCCGATTGGCGTAATCGGAATAGCTCTCCAAGTTGTCATTCCACGCTTTGCCCCACCAGGTACGAGCAAGTTTTCGGCCTTCAATAACGATAGGATCTGCCTGGGGGTTTTTCTTTTTAAGCATCTCCAGGCTTTTTTGGGCACGAGCTCGTTTGTCGGCTACCTTCACATATTTGGGAAACCCATAATCATGCGGCATCTTGGCTGATCTCACCTACTTTATAAAGTTAACCGAAACAAATTAATAAGTTCTTCGTTGTCTAACTCGGCAAGCCACGCCGTTTGCAGATCTGGAACAATGTCTGCGGCCAATTGAATTTTTTCTGTAATCATCCGATCGATTTTCTCTTCAATTGTACCTTGTGTAACAAATTTGTGGACCACCACATTTTTCTTCTGTCCAATTCGGAACGCCCGGTCTGTAGCTTGATTTTCCACCGCAGGATTCCACCAGCGATCAAAATGAATGACGTGATTGGCGGCGGTTAGATTTAAACCGACTCCGCCAGCTTTAATGGATGCAACCATAAACGGTACATATTCCGATCCTTGAAACCGGGTGACTAGTTCCTTGCGTTTGGATACTGGGGTGTCCCCGTGCAACGTCAGCCCTGAATGATGAAACACCGTTTCCAGAAATTCCCGCAGTGGGGCCGTGATTTCCTTGAACTGGGTGAATACCAACACCTTTTCATGTTTTTCATGGATTGTCTGGCAGATTTCACCGAGGCGGAGGAACTTGCCGCTTTCTTGCGGATCGAACCCGTTTTGCCCTAAATATTGATCGGGATGGTTGCAAATTTGCTTGAATTTCAATAGTGAAGCTAAAATCAGTCCTTTACGTTGTATCCCTTCTATCTGAGACTCAAGTTTGGTGCGAATTTCTTGCACTAAGTTTGAGTATAGTGCGGCCTGCTTTTTGGTTAGAGTAGCGAAAGTTTTCATTTCGATTTTATCCGGCAAATCGGAAATGACCGCAGGATCTGTTTTCAGCCGACGCAATATGAAAGGGCTAACCACCCGTTTCAAGGGAGCATATCCTGTGGGGGCCTGTTTTAATTGTTTGGTAACGTGGGTAAATTCCGTGGCAGTTCCCAGGAGCCCACGGTTTAAAAAGTCGAACAGCGACCATAGGTCCGAAAGACGATTTTCTATTGGAGTGCCCGTCATGGCGACTTTATATGCCGCTCGGAGGCGTTTGGCTATTCGCGTTTGTTGGGTTCCCGGATTTCTAATGGCCTGGGCTTCGTCCAAGATCAAAATGTCCCAAAATACATTCATCAACCAGTCATATCGAGACAACATAGCATAGGTTGTCAGGACAATGTCATATTGTTCCACGTGTTCTGCGATAGGGAAACTGTTGGGAAAAGACGGGTGGAGTACCGCGCATCGCAAGGATGGAGCAAATTTGTTAATTTCATCAAGCCAGTTGCCTATAAGTGAGGCGGGGATCACCAGCAAGGTTTTCTCATGGGTTTGTTGTTGCAGATAATGTAGTAGAGCAATAACTTGGACCGTCTTACCGAGGCCCATATCATCTGCAAGGCATGCCCCTAACCCCATTTGTTTCATCATCAGTAACCAAGCCAGGCCGGCTTTTTGGTACTCGCGCAGGTGGGCGTGAAAAGTCGTGCCTAAATCCGGATGAAGATCTACTGGCTGCGGATGGACTAATTGTGCCATCACTGTCTTAAGCCACTGGCCATGGGTTACTTCAACTTCGCATACCGTATCGGGAACGTTGACAAGTTCGGAGGAACTCAAGGGCAAACGCATCGCATCAATGAGGCTAATCTCGGAGTGCGACAATTTTTCTGTTTGTTCATACATGGCAAGCAACTCTTGTAATTTATGGTGGTCGACTTCTACCCATTTACCCTTGATCAGGGCAAGCCCTTCGGCTGCATCCAACAGCCGTTGAAGTTCTTCCGCAGTCACGGTCTGGTTTCCGATGGAAAGCTGAACATTAAAATCTATCAACGCATCAAAGCCTAAATGAGACGGTGCCTTATCTCCAATGCTAACCGCAATTCGCACTGCGTTAGATGACTTTCCCCACCATTTGGGAATGCGGCAGAGAATGCCGGCCTCTTCATATAAAGGAACTTCCCGAAGAAAGATATAGGCTTCATCAGAAGTTAATCGAAGAGGATGAAAAATCTCGCCGGACTCAATCAATGCCGCAATAAACGGGCTGTTGGCTGCAGCTTTGCTTACAGTTGCGAGCAACTCTATGAGTTTTTGCTGATGCCCTTGGTACTCTTGCAACGCATTTTTCAAAGGGAAGTGGCGGGACTTTTCGGTTTCGGGTGATTCTGAGGAATATGTGGCTAAGAAGGCGAACGGATATTCCTCATCTTTGCTTTCCACTAGATGAAAAAACACGCGTCCTACCGGATGTTTGTTAATGTGGTGGTGCGCCAGGAACTCCTCTATGGAGCCGGAAAAGGATTGAACCGCTGTGGAAAATGTGCTGGATAAGTGATTCCAGATGTTTTGCAACCATTGAGAAGTCAAAAATTCTGAGCCCTCAAGATAAGGGGCCGAATCTAACAGTTGCTGAATCAGACCGTCATCAAGACCGATCCGCACTGATGCTCGCGATGGTTCGAGGTCGGGAGTGCGAGTCGCCGCCTCAAAGAATTGGTCTGAGATCTGGACTAAAAACTGCAACGACTCTGATAGCGATAAATTGCGAGGAACTGTCTGGAGTTCAAAGAAGAACCAATCGGGATTTTTTTTGAACTTGAGCTGAAGCTCATTTTGAATCTGCATTAATTCCAGGCTCAGGGATGCCTCGCTTTCCTGCCAATCGAGATCAAACCCGTCTGCGGTAATGGCCACAACCAATTCGTAGGTGCGGTCGAGGTCTTTGTGTTGCACATGAGGCATCCTTTCGGTTTGGGATGGTGAAGCAAGAGACGCATAAAGAATTTTAGTGGATCACCGCTTTCGCCTCAAGTACGCGACCTTCGGTAAGCCGAACCCTTGGGGTTGGGGGCCGTTGCCTTACGGGCGAACGTTTCCTGGTTCCCCTGGCACCCCGTACCACAATTTTAGGGCTGGCTGTCCTCATTCTGTCGCAGACGTAACTTAGCGGCTGCGCATCGCGTTGGGAGACGATAATGCGATTCATGTTCCATAAGAGCCTGTTTTAAACCTTTTTGAAAGAACGTAAACCATCAGCCGGGTGTTAACGGCATGACCCATTGGTGGCGATTTCTTGCTCGGGCAACAGCGTTTCTTGGTTCACGACAATCAGGTCGGGCACAAAACTCCGCGATAACCTAAACCGCAGCAATCGATTGTTGTCGCTATGAGGACTTGTCGGACCACCCAATTTATCTCCTTGAACAACTGGTTGACTCCCTTGCGGTGAGTGTTGGTTGTATTGCTTTAGCGCAACAATTTGGTGAAGAATTTAGACTCACTCACGCCAGCTATACTTGCAAACGGCCAGCAAAACGCCGATAAACTATCCAACACCTCCGCCGTACCAAGAGTTTCCGTTGAAAACCCTTTCAGCCTTATCAGAGTCGCTATCGTCGAAAAAATTGTTGGTGTTTTGTCGAAGGACCCCGGCGTGATTCGCCACCATGATAATGTTCCCAATGTTGTCGACCTTCGGGGTTCTTGGTTAAGTTAGTCCATTCATCTGAGGAACGCCGGAAGGGTGGGAAAACAACGTTGTGCGGTCCAATTCCCTCGACACTCCGGATATTTAAAGTTTGTGTTTCTTAAGACCGTGACACGTTAAGGAAATATACCAGAACGTGTCACGGTGCTAAGACCAGTCCTAAGAATATGTGGGAACGAAGCGAGAGGACGATTGGCGGTTAGGGGCAGCTATGGAGGCTTGAGCAGCCAATTTCCAACCATGGGCGGTCTCTTGATACATAAACCAATTCTGGTTGTGACTGCTTAATTCACGCTGATAAGAATAGAAGCGACGTGACGACCACGAGAAGCTGACTTCCCATTCTGGGTGGCGCGCCAAATACTTTACAAGCTGACGATATCCTTCAGGGCTTTTCAAAGAATAAAATACTACCGGAGTGCGGTTGGAATAGGCGGTCCACATTACCCCATAACGAGGAAATGACGTAAAAATGCGGCGAATAGATTGTAGCCCTTGAACCCACGAATACTGTGAAACGGGTAATGTTTGAGTCATAGTGATCCTTCCTTTTGGGACAATTGTGATTCTCTTCACATAGTATACCTCTATTCCCCTGAATTGTCTACATGTAGTGACAATTGTTCTTGGATTGTGAACCAATCAATGGTTTCGAGTCTCCAAAGAACTGGATACTCATGGCGTCGGTGGGATAGCCGCATACAGCACTAATTCACTCAGATTCCTGAACCACTCCCCACAGATAAATCCGGGGGGTCTAAAAACCTATACCTTCACATTCTCAGCGGTTGTAACTCCCGCTTGCGCGGGAGTTACAACGTGTCTTATGCTCCGGCAGGCTTTCTTTCTCGGACGACCCATTGTAACACAGCGCGATGATCAGCTCGGCCATAATCGTTCACAGGAAAGACGGTAATGCTGTTTTCTCTAGCCCGCAAGGCTATATCTCACACCGAATCTGCCGTCAACCACTTGTTACTGTTCATGGTCACTTCATAGTGGTCGAACCAGGGCATGGAATTCCGTAATGTCAGATGAAGACAACGAGGCGCTGATGGCGGCGCACCGTCAGCCACATCCACGGGTTCCCACTGCAGTTCAACACCATTTATGGGCACTGCGATTTTATAACGATCAGTCGGTGCCGGAAGGGTGTGATCGAGACGAAGTCTGGTATTCCCTTCCCACTCACAGAGCATTTGGCGCAATATTTGCCGACCGCAAGGCATTTTGTGGTGTTTAATCTAGTTCTGCAAGACACAATGAAAAAATTCCCGTGGGATCCGATCAATAGTTTACAATGTAAGGGGAGGGTTAAGGGTGGCGGGGGCAACCTTTCTCGCTTCAATTCACACTTCAATATGGTTTTAGAGTAGGCCAAATTCACTAAGAAAGTAGTGGGTAGCCGAATGGGGAGTTCTTTGTCGGATCCCGATGTACTGTTATTGAAGAGAATTCGCACGGTCTCCAGTTTAGGAGTTTTACTTGATGGATATAATCTCTCTGTTATCGCCGTGGCTTTAGTTCCCTTAACGGTGCAATTTCGTCTGGGGGCTGCGGCCACCGGGCTTCTGGCGTCGGCGATGTTGCTGGGTTCCATTGCGGGAGGATTAACGGCAGGCGTTCTTGCCGATAGATTCGGACGTAAGACCCTGTTGATTTGGGATTTGATTATCTTTATGGTATTTTCACTAGTTTCCGCATTTCTATTTAGCTATATATGGCTTGTGCTGGCACGACTCGTCGTGGGGTTGGCGGTAGGGGCGGATTACGCCATTTCTCCCACTTATTTAGCCGAGTTTGCACCGCGCAAGACAAGAGGGTATCAATTGGGATATGTTTGGTTGGCATGGTCAGTTGGCGCGGTATTAAGCTTCGGTTTAGGGGCTGCCATTGTAGGTTGGCTGCCACCACAATTGAGTTGGCGAATCTTGTTCGCTCTGGCGTTAATCCCAGCAGCTATTGGACTTCTCATGCGGAGACAGTTGCCAGAGTCTCCCCATTGGCTGAAATATGGCGCAAAAAACAAAGCGGACCATCCTACGAAAGTTTCGTCACGAGTGACAGGGTTGGGGAGAGCCTGGCGGTTGTCCTTGGTGCCATGGTTTTTGATGGATTTCTCTACCTATGGATTAGGGTTGTTATTGCCCTTGCTTTTGAAATCCAACGGATTAACTTCTTCTACGGGTGCTATTTTAGGGACCGGACTGGCTGCCTTATTCGGGGGATTGGGGTCTGTGTGGGCGATGTTTCAGCTGGATCGCAGGGGACGCATTGTCTTGCAAATCCGAGGCTTTTTGTGGTCGGGGATCGGGTTATGGATGCTAGCAATCATGCTTTGGGTGGACTTCAAAGTGTTTGCAGTACTATTAGCTGGATTGATGGTAGTGAATTTGTTAAACGGAACGGGACCAGGAACCACCTGCGGTATCATTCCGGCTGAGGTATTTCCGACTCCCATGCGAGCCACGGCATTAGGGGTCTCTACCGCAGTCAGCCGCGTAGGCGCTATAGTTGGCGTTTTCTTCTTGGGCTTTATTGAGGTGCGCTTTGGACTGGGCGCTGTATTGGCCGCTACGGGAGTGGCTGCGCTGTTGGGATCTGTTCTCAGTTGGGTTTGGCGAATTGAGCCAAACCAAACTGCGTTGCCGGATATTCGGGGAGAGGCAGCGGTTTTAATTTCTCAGTCAGGCATAGAGAAGAGGTAAAAACTTGGGTTGCTCGCACTAGTTGCGTGAGACAAGAATCTCCAAAAAAGTTCGGGAGTCGGTTAATGTGCTCCCGAACTTTCCGGAAATCTTACAAAACGGTACTAGATGGGGTGGTTTTGCTGTTTGAGCTCATGGGCTAGTGCTAAAAAAAACTGTAGGCTTCCTGGGTTGGCCATAGCATCCGGATCTACAGATTTGTCCTTCGGGAAGCCCATTAGAAGTTTGCGAATCGGTACTTCGAGTTTTTTTCCATTTAGCGTGCGTGGCACATCAGGAATGGCATAAATTGCATCTGGGATGTGGCGCGGGGAAACCTGGTCCCGGATAGTATAGCGGATCTTGTCCTGTAATTCCGGACTTAGCTCAGTTCCAGGTGCCAAGACTACAAACAAGGGCATAAAGGACGGCCGTCCCAGGTACTCTAGATCTACGATAAGACTGTCTGTGATCTCAGGAAGGGCCTCGACCGCACGATAAATTTCGCTAGATCCCATACGTACCCCTTGCCGGTTGATGGTTGAATCGGATCGGCCATAAATAACTGCAGACCCGTCAGAAGCAATCTGGATCCAGTCTCCATGGTGCCAAACACCAGGAAATGTTTCAAAATAACTTTGCCGATAGCGGATTCCGTCGGGATCGTTCCATAGGTAAAGTGGCATTGACGGCATGGGCTCAGTGACCACAAGTTCCCCCACTTGATCAACTACGGAATGCCCCTGTTCATCGAAGGACTCTACCTTAACGCCCAGGGCTCGGCATTGCATCGCGCCTGCACGCACAGGCAGAATAGGGCAACTTCCGACGAAGGCAGCCGCAATGTCAGTTCCGCCGCTAATGGGGCCTAGCCAAATATCGGATTTAATGTGTTCATAGACCCACTGATAGAGTTCGGATGTCAGAGGAGACCCCGTACAGCCCATGGCAACCAGATGTGATAAGTCATGGTCTCGTCCAGGTTGAAGTCCTGCTTTGGCCAAAGCACCTAAATATGCGGGACTGGTTCCAAGGTAGGTCATGCTGGTTTCTTCTGCAATGTTCCATAAGATATCGGGAGATGGATAGAACGGACTACCATCATAAAACACAATGGATGACCCGGTCAGTAGGAATCCGACAACAGCATTCCACATTACCCACCCTGTGGTTGTAAACCAAAATGCGCGATCGCCTGGCTTAAGATTTAGATGCAAGGCCATCATGACCAATTGCGTGAGAAGTATGCCGCCTTGGCTATGCACGATAGCTTTAGGTAAGCCCGTAGTTCCGGAGGAGTAGAGCACCCACAACGGGTGGTTGAACGGCACTCTTGTATAATCCCATGTATCTGAACGGGTCATAATGTCCTGCCAAAACAGGTTTTGTCCTTTGGTTTGTCCCCATGCTGGCGTTGCAGGATTTAGATAGGGGACTAAGATGGTTGCCTTTAGGGATGGCATGGCATCTTGCAATGACTCAAGCATGAAACGCCGATCATGAGCTGTGCCGTTATAGCGGTAGCCATCGACCGCCAGGAGAACCTTGGGATCAATTTGCCGAAAACGGGCAATAGCGCTTGCACTGCCAAAGTCAGGAGAGCAGGTAGACCAAACGGCTCCGACACTGGCACAGGCTAAAAACGCAATGAGTGTCTCGGGAATGTTGGGGAGATATCCTGCCACCCGGTCTCCTGGCTTCACTCCCAAATCACGAAGTGTGGCAACCAAGGCGCCGGTCTGACGTTCCATGTCCTGCCAGGTTAACACTGAAGCGGGACGTGTTTCGGAATAAGCAAAGACCGCCGGATCCTGACCCCGCGATTGGCGGAATAAATATTCCGTCCAGTTAATCTCGGCACCTTCAAACCATCGTGTGCCCGGCATCGTATGGTTATTTAATATATGATTGTACGGTAATGAAGATTGCACTCCAAAATAATCCCAGATCGACTGCCAAAAAGATTCCAGGTGATCCACGGACCATTGCCATAGACCATTGTAATCTCGGGTGCGGACTTGTTTGGTATCTTGCAGCCATTTCATGTATTGGGCGATGCGTGTGCTTTCTTTCCAGGCATCTGAGGGTTCCCACAAAATTGCACCATCAATTATTGAGCTCATTTGATTTTCACCAACCTTTTTGCCTCGTTTCCTGCCGGAACAGGGTTCAATTACTCCGAATTTTATCACTTCCCAGGTTTATCGGCGGGGTGCTGCGGCGAGAAATGCAGCGGATGGTGGCATTAGTGAATCTCAGGGGGTATCTGCGATGGAGCTCACCGAATTCGTCCACACTGCCGGCGAGTCGCAGTCTCTGGCCTGCAGGCCGGGATAGTTGACGGATGCGATAGTGCCGACGGCAAAGTGGGAGGGCCTCTTGCGATAGACACGGCCCAGAAGGCCGCCTCTTTACTGAGCCCATGTCAAAGCCCAAGATCTCACGATTACCTTAAAGACGCCGGGTGACAAACACTACCAGTTGTGATATTATGTTAACTGATGGGACGCACGGAAATGGATTGAGGCCGTGCCGCGGAATTGGTTGAGGGATCGGATTCCAAAAGTAGCCATGACTCTTTTACGAGGGTTATGGCTACTTCATTGTTCCGACAGGGTTGAATCTCTATGATGAACCTGATATAATAACCAAGTCGGCGCCGAAGTGGCGGAATAGGCAGACGCGCGCGACTCAAAATCGCGTGTGGTGATCCCACGTGCCGGTTCAAGTCCGGCCTTCGGCACCAAAACTTTTTGATGAGGAGCCTCAAGTTGGCTTCTCATTTTTGATCGTGGTCACACAATAGCAGTACTCAACCATAGTATTGACCCGCTTATTATTGTAATTCCTAAAATCGCTAGATAATATTTGGACGGCACTGAAATCTGTTGGACGCCGCGCGACAGAGCAAATAGGCTCCAGGAAAGCAACGTCGCAAGCAGTCCTTGGGCGACAGGGAGATGGTATCCTACAATTGTTGCCAACATTTCGCCATCGGCAATAAACAGACTTATCCAGCTAACTTGCATTAAGTTGCTGGCGATAATCTGCTTCAGGGTGGTGCTCGACAGTTACACCCCCTTCTCCTGTATCGTTATTCTTACGCTGTCCAATATCTTATTGAATTTTTCAGGTTGTTCTAACATCATTAAATGTCCAGCATCGGCGATGTCGAACACAGGCATATTCGGCCAAACCGAAAGAAATTCGTCAGACAGTGCGGTTGGTGTCATCTTGTCGTCTATTGCCCGTATTAAAAACACAGGACATAAAATTTGATGCAACTGAGGCCGGGCATCGAAAAATTGACAGGCGGTGAATTCCTGTAATGCCCGATCCTTAGGTACGGTTTTGGCCATATCGATGCTGACTTCGAGCAGCTTGGGGTCAGAATTTTTACTAATTGACCAACGTGCAATTTTTTCCAGTGCTTCGGTGGGATTATTAGCCAGCAGGTCAAGCAGCTGAGAATTTACCGGGAGATGGGGTCCGGTGCCCACTAACACAAGTGCTAACACTTTTTTTGGATGTTTCAGCGCCATTATCTGTGCGATGGCACCGCCCATGGAATGCCCTACTATAATCGCCGGTTCTGTCAATTGATTTGAGCACCAATCTGCCAAATGATCGATGAGGTAGCGGGGCGAACTATGATCCAAAGTCGGGAGATCTTCCATCCACACATCCCAACCCAATCGGCGTTGCCGGGCCCAGGTATGATGATTGGACGCAGCTCCGTGTATAAACATCCATTTCGACATTGCGAGACAGGCCTCCTCCAAAGTCCCACCGATTCGATGGGGTTTTCTTGTTGATCTGCTTAAATCTTGTTACCATAGACTATATCATTGAAGGAGCCTCAACCGATGCCCACTCAGCTACTGATTGACGGACATAGTCTCTTGTATCGCGCTTACCACGCATTGCCTTCTTTAACGACGTCGGAGGGGATACCAACCGGAGCAATTCACGGGTTTTTTAGCATGTTGCTGAAGGTGGTTGAGGCAGAGCACCCAGACCGCGTCGTGGTTGTTTTTGACACTCCGGTCAAGACCTTTCGCCACGAACAATTTGCCGAATATAAGGCAACGCGTGCTGAAAGCCCAGAGGATTTTCGCCAACAAGTCACCATTGCTCAAGAGATTCTCCAGTCGATGACAATCCCTGTAATGTTATTGCCCGGGTACGAAGCTGATGATATTTTAGGTACATTAGCTCATATGGGAAAACAGCACCAATACATCACCAAAATTGTTACTGGAGACCGCGACCTGCTGCAATTGGTGGATGATCAGACAGAAGTGCTTCTGACATCACGCACCGGAATTACAGACGTTGAGCGCATGGATAAATTGGCTGTGCGTAACAAAATGGGAGTAGATCCGAGTCAGGTGCCAGATCTTAAAGGCCTCATGGGTGATGCATCCGACAATATTCCCGGAGTAGCAGGGATTGGCCAAAAATCGGCGTTAGCCTTGCTTGATCAATTCCACGACATTGACACGATATTTCGCGACTTAAACCAGGTGACCAATACCCGTTGGCAAAAAGCACTGGCCAGTCATGAGACTGAAGCGCGCCAGTCAAAGGAGCTTGCAACCATTGTTGTAAGTGCTCCCATTGGATGGCCTGAAGTGGAGGAACCATTCCAACTTCATGCCACCGACGCACTGCTGATGTTATTGGATCGCTATCAATTAGCGGCGATACGACGTCGGGTCGGGGAATCCGAAACGCAACCTGTAGCCGATTCTTTGCAACCAAAACACATGGTGGATCCGGCAATACCAGGGACTGTGCCACTTGACACGGATCACGACTTGGTACTGTTGATGAACCAGCAGAAAGTGATCTGGGTCATGGATCTTGCGACGCATCATTATGGACAGATATCTTGGGACAAGATATCACCAAACTTGCGAGTTTTTACCTGGGCTAGTAAAAACATTTTGCGTTATGCGCTGGAAAATGGGGCGCGAATTCCCACGATTGTAGAAGACGGAAAGATTCAAGCCTATTTACTCAACTCTGAACGACCCAGTTATGAATTGGCGGACATCGCCCCAAATTATGGGTTTTCTGTCAGTGACCGCCCGGAAATAGTCTTGCCGATGATTGCCGCGATTATAGAAAAACAAAAAGAGGGGTTGGCGGCAAAAGGATTGACCCCATTGTATCGGGATGTTGAACTGCCGCTAGCGGCCATTTTGGCACGCATGGAAGCCACAGGCGTCAATGTCGATGCCGATCGGCTGAGGGAACTCGGTCGGCAACTGGAAGAGGCTATTTCAAATTTGCAAACCGAGATTTACCAATTGGCAGGTGCTGTGTTTAATATTAATTCCCCCTCTCAACTGGGGGATATTTTGTTCAACAAGCTAAACTTGCCGACGATGAAAAAAACTAAGACCGGATATTCTACAGATGCGGAGACATTAGAATCTTTGGCACCTTTGCATCCATTGGTGGAAAAGGTGTTGCTGTATCGTCAACACATGAAAATCCAAGGAACTTATGTGGAAGGGATGTTGCCGCTGATTGGGTCTGACGGGCGCATTCATACGACATTTCATCAAACAGTTGCCGCCACCGGCCGATTGTCGTCAAGTGATCCGAATTTGCAAAACATTCCGGTTCGGTTGGCGTTGGGCCGTCAAGTGCGAGCTGTGTTTATTCCTTCACCGCAACGAGAATTATTGGCAGCCGATTATTCGCAAATTGAACTTCGCATGTTGGCGCATTTGTCTGGTGACAAAAATCTAATTGAAGCGTTTCTACAAGGGGAAGACATTCATCGGCGAACCGCTGCGGAAATCTTTGGATTGCCGATAGAAGCCGTAGATTCTGTCTGGCGCAATCGAGCCAAAGCAGTCAACTTTGGGATTGTATACGGGATTTCGGATTTCGGGTTGGCCCGCGATACAGGAGTATCGCGTAATGAGGCCAAAGAATATATTGCCAAATATTTTGCCCGGTACCCAGGCTTGAAACACTATTTCGACGGAATCATTGACGAAGCCCGAAACACGGGACAGGTATCAACAATTATGGGCCGTATTCGGCCATTACCGGATATCCAGAGCAAAAATCGGGCGCGGCGCCAATATGCCGAACGTATGGCGATGAATACGGCCATTCAGGGAAGCGCAGCAGACTTAATCAAAATTGCCATGATCCGTATTCAGCAAGCACTGGATGATCAACAATTACAAAGCCAAATGGTGCTGCAAGTACATGATGAATTAATTTGGGATGCGGTTCCGAGTGAGATTGACGCCTTGACCCAAGTCGCCGAAACCCATATGATTCATGCATTAAACTTGCAAGTTCCACTGGTCGTCGAATTTAAGGTTGGAAATAACTGGGAATCGATGACAAAACTGGATCGAACGCGGTGATTATGGGTGCCGGAATTACCCGAAGTAGAAACTATCAGAAGTTATTTGGCTGCCATTTTACCCCATTACCCGGTGGTCGCGGTAAAGCATTTGGATGCACGTATGGTAAAAATGGGTACGATTTCAGCTGAGTCTATTGCCCATCGTTTGCCGGGCCTTGTGGTACAATCGATGGGACGTCGTGGCAAATATTTGGTTATGGGATTTGTTGACAAGTCAGCGTTGGTAATCCATCTCGGAATGAGTGGGCGTTTAGTGGTGGAACCGGAGACTAATCCTTGGAGGACTCACACTCACTTGGTTTTAGGGCTTAGGGACGATAACGAACTTCGACTAGTAGATCCCAGGCGATTTGGTCGGATTGGGTATTTTGTGGATTTCGACAAAGACCGGACACTTCGGTTGGGCCCCGAACCCCTAAGCCGCGCCTTTACCGCTCAATATTTGACCGATCGGCTTAGGGGTCGCAAGACGCCGATTAAATCGTTGCTGCTGGATCAATCGTTAGTGGCGGGGATGGGCAATATTTATGTGGACGAGGCTTTGTTTGACGCAGGCATTCACCCGCTGTCACCCGGGGCTAGCATTTCTTTTAAAACGGCGAATCGTTTAGTGCAGTCAATCCGACGGGTGTTGCGAGCGAGCATTGCCCATCGCGGTACGTCATTCTCTGATTATGTCGATGCGTTGGGACGCCCGGGGCAAAATCAAGAGTATCTAGCAGTATATGGGCGACTGGGACAGCCTTGTCTGAAATGTGGCAGTCCCATTCACAGTATAGTGATTCACGCACGAACAAGTCACTTTTGCCAGCACTGTCAACCAGTGTTGGAAGACCTGGGGGGTTAAAAATGCAACAATTTAGTCTCGTTCTGGAATCAGGCGAGGAGGCCGATCAGGCAGTCACTCTACTATGGCACAAGATGGGAATTCGGGGAGAGATTGAAGTGGTGCCCTTAGAAGGAAAAGTTAAATTGGATATCATTTCGGAAAAGGACCTCACGCCACAGCAATTGGAGAAGCTACCAGGGAAACGAGCCTAATGAATATTCGTGTCTGGCCATGGATTTTGCTAGGGCTGGCTTTGGTGCCAGCGCTTTTGATTAATATTCCGAAACCTCAAGTCATCGAACCGTCTCCCGCACAGGCCACTTTAGTGGAAGCGATTTGGTCGATGCCGACTAATCTGGACCCGGCATTGGCTAATACTCCGTCGGAGTGGCAAGTGGATGACAATGTTTTTGAACCATTGCTGTCGGAGACCAGTACTGGGCAACTTGTGCCGGACGTGGCATCCCTGGCGACATTTCATGGCAATGTGGTGACCATTGAATTAGGGAAGCGTCATTTGACCAATGGCGGGGTTCTTACCGCCACTACTGTGGCCGAGGCATTGGCGCGGCCACTTTTGCCGCAGGTAGATTCGCCAACGGCAAAAAGTTTGCTGAAAAGTGTGGTAGGGTATCACCATATGGTTTCTGGTCACCTGAACTATTTATCGGGAATTAAAGTGGTTAACCCCAACACCGTGACGATCACCTTAAAGCATTTCGCAACCGTGGCATTTTTACGAGCACTGGCCAATCCCGCCTTGTCGGTTGTTCCTCTGTCTGACCAACTTCGCGGCGGTGCCGACTGGCAGTTTACCAACCTATATGGAACGGCGGGGTATCGTTTGACGGATTGGGTGCCGGATGATCACTTGACGTTTCAACGAGTATTTGGGACTGGCCCCAGTCAAGTTCAACTCCAACTATACTCGTCATTTCAGCTGGCGGTATTGGGATTTATTAACAAGACCGTGTCGGTGGTTCCTGTTGCAGCCAATCAATTGGCAAAAGTTCCGGTGAAAGCACGCAATCGAATCGCTTTTCTTCCCACTCCTGGCACCATTAATTTGTTTTTG
>JAMDDZ010000145.1 GCA_023488565.1 Bacillota bacterium
GATTTTCGGGAAGGAGTTTGTTGATGCCATCCGTGTGTCCGCAACGTTGACAGACAAACTCGGCTTGGGTCAGCCGGTTGTCCACGCAAAATGCGCGAGGACTTTCCGGGGAAGTGAACGTGCACACGGCACATTCCTGCGAACCCATTCCCCGGCTTTATCGGCAATGGGACGCCCGGACGAGAAGAAAAAATCTGGCGTCCTCAACGGCCGCCACCCGCTTGACCCCCTCTCCCGGCTTCGCCTGGGAAGGGGAATGCGCGAGCTTTATGTTCAAAGTGCACGGTGGAACATTATACCAAGCAATCTGGCTATTTCATGGATTACCTAGACGTCCAGGGAGTGCATGATTTTTCGGGCATAAGCATGAAGACAATAAACGCCTACATCCTCACGCTCTCGGGATTCTCCTACAAGACGGTCGAGCAGAACATTTGCTCACTGCGTGCCTTCTTCTGGTTCCTGTTTGGGGAAGGGGTCGTTAGCACTGATTTTGCGTCGAAGGTGCCTAGGGTCAAGGCCAGAAAGCAAACATCTATCCCATCCGTCTGGGACAAAAATGAACTGAAAAAGCTTATCGAGGCCATAGACCGTGCAAGCCCTAAAGGGAAGCGCGACTATGGCATCATCCTGATTGCCTGCCGACTGAGATTTCGCGGCACGGACATCAAGAACCTGCGCATGGCGGATTTTCGTTGGGCAGAAAAGACCCCATCTGCTCTAACTTGTTGTATGAAATCGTAATGAAGACGCCGTTTTCGCGGCCGTTCGTGCGGACGATTTTTCCCACACTGAGCGGGCCGTTTCCCATCATAAATGTCGAGGAATCCTTGGACGATTTGGCACAGATAGGATCTGGAACTGAAAGCGGTTACTGCAATAGGCGCCGTTATGGGCAGAACGTCGTTGATAATGGAGGCGCATGTGCCGGTGACAGAATATTTGGCTGCCCGTGGGGAGCATAACATTGGGGGTAGAGGAAGTGAGTGTGCCTTTGCCGATTTATCAGTGGCAATCCGAGGCTCAGCACTTCGACGTCCTTTCCTGGAGATTTCTCTTCCGGTAATCTCGAGTTTGGGGTATCTGGAAACGTTAAAAGGAATTGAAGTCTTAATTAATGCAGTGCGGTGGGTGCAAGATCAGTCCATACCGATCAAACTTCTAGTGATGGGAGACGGCCCACAAGGACAACAACAAGAAAAGCTGGCAACATCCTTGGGATGGGTGGGGGGCATGGCTGTCCCGTTCCCAAATTTTTGTTGCGCCACAATACTTTGACGGCGTCGAGAGGGATTTGTATGCGGCAATGAGTGTCGGCATACCAGTGATTGCCACAATGGCTGGGCAATGATTGCATTCGGAGAGCATTGGCCTTAGGCGGGAAACAGCGTGCTCGGGATTTGGACCGGGATCGGGTAAAAGGGACGTGGATTGAGGCGCCGGTCAGGCAACAAGCTTACTCACTGGTTCGCGTGTTTGGCCATCGAATCTTGGCGTGATTCAACAAAGACATTTCTGTGTCATGCAATAGCTGTTGGTAGGTTGTGGTACCTTGGGCCACTTGCAGATACTGCTCTAACAAATGGGTGTCATTAAAAAATATCTCTGACCAAAACTTGGCCAAGGGATAAAAGAGATAGGCCATTTTAATAGCGGACCGGAGATTAGGCCAAAACTCTGCTTGAATCACAAGATTATAAGAATCTAGCGGCAAATTGTCTTTGGTTGCGGACAGGATGGTATTGGCTGCTAAATGGCCGGTCCGCAAGGCCGAATAGATTCCCTCGGCAGAAAACGCATCCATCAACCCGGCAGCATCGCCGACTAATAGGGCGTGACCACGGGCTAAAGGACCTAGTCGCGTTCGATGCGGCAATGGATGCGCTAGCGGCTTTATGGGCGAACTCGGCCGAAAATCTCCTAATTTGAAATTTAGATAGTTATCGAGAAGCGATTTCAAGGCTAATTTCTTCGGGCGAAACGAACCGACACCGATATTCAAAATGGGATAGCGAGGGATGACCCAGGCATACCCCCATGGATATTGCGCGATATCGACTTCCACCCGCGAGGAAAACTTGTCGAAGAGGGATTCGGGAACCTCTAACTCGACTTCCATAGCAGCGCCGTTTTGCGCCCGTGGCAATCCCAAAAGCCGGGCGCTGATTCCATGGCCGCCGTCCGCCCCAATGAGGTACCGTGCGGTATAGTGGGATCCCGATTCTGTGGTTATTTGGTACCCTTCGGCTATGGGCTCAATCTGAGTAACCGGACTGGATTCGATTAACCGTGCGCCCCGCGATACAGCATGTTCCGCCAGCCATTGGTCGAAGTATTGTCGTTCCACGGTGTGGCAATAGGGAGTGGAGGATGTGATGGTCACTTGCCGCCGGGCATTGCTAAAAGTCCATTGGGTAGGGTGGGATTTGGTATAGGATGAAAATCCCTCAGGCAAGAGATCTAAAGCGCGAGAGGTTAAGGCGCCCCCACACGGCTTTACCCGCGGAATGGCCTTAGCTTCGATGACCAGCACCTTGAGCCCAGACTCCGCCAAGCGCCATGCCGCCGTGTTTCCCGCGGGACCAGCCCCAATTACGATGACGTCATCCACTGCTGCTCACTCCTTAACCAATACTTTTTCTTTTAGTAAGCTGATGGTAGCACACCGCGTCGAGATGCCCCCACATTGCTAGTGTAACAAATGATGTTAACCCAAGGGGAACTCTTATGATTGCCAGCTATAAACATGACTGCATAGCCACCCGGTTAATCCTAAGCGGTGACTAGGTGAACGGGATTAATGGTAGTGCCCCGGGACTGCGAACGGCAATTCCCACGGACCATTTTTTTGATTCCACCACCATACCCTCAGAATGTAACGTCCCGGAGGTAGTGGATTGGACATTAGCGTCATCTGAGTTCCTCCCCCAGATGCCGAAAGGATTGGAATCGCCGTACCGGAATCAGCGTGTGTGATGGTGAACTGCGGCCCCCGGCCCTTGGCATTTCTAGCCATGGTCGGCGTCGTGTTTAACGGCATCGAGGAGGACATGTGTAATACACTCGCACTAGGAGCCAACAGGATTTGAATAAGCGACATAGTGATTCCATCGACGCGTGTTCGGGCATGGATGAAGAGAGTTTGCGATGCTCCGGGAGGTGCTTGAACCCACTGCAATTGCCACGGACCCGGGTACACGTCGGTCAGAGGATTCTTTGAAGTGCCCATGCTATGAATAGTCAGTGTAAGCCGAACGCCCGGCACCCAGACCCAAGACGGCAGCGCCGAAAAATCTACATATCCCGCATGTGTAGTATCATTCCATGCGGCACTGTTGGGATACAAGGAGTCGCCGAACTGATCGCGCAGCGTAATCTGCTGCGAAGAGAACGCCATACCCTTCGTGGTTCGGAGAAACACCATGGTCTGGGCAGTATCGGCATACGTTCCCACAACCTGAACAGTTACTCCGTCGTGACGGTCGGTCACATCAAGGGGAATGACTTTATGAGAACCCACAAGGGCACCCATACCGGGAAGGTGGAGACTGTCGGCTAGACGGTTCAACAGCGGTGTGTTTCGTGTGGCGGCCCAGGCCACTGCATCGACGCGTGGAGCCCAATGTAATACGATGCCTGCCATCCCTCCCACCGCAAGGAACACCAGAGCCGTGCGGAAGTGCGATCGCACTTGGAGGTGCTGGTGGTATCCGGAAGACCCGGCTTGGGCCTTGGCGATCCATTGATCCACGTGTGTTTCGGCTTGAGGAACCTGCTGATAATGATGACGGAGCAGATCCTCAAGCTCGGGAAGTCGGATGTCAGTCTTTAGACGGCGTGGCATGGTTCAGCCTCCTTCGTAAAACTTTAAGGGCACGATAGATACGACTTTTTACGGTTGGCAGTGGAATTCCGGTATATTCGGCTATGGTGTCGAGCGACCAGTCCATCCCGTATCGCCACGCCAACAACTCTTGATCACGCGGCGACAGGTGGCTTAACAACGCGGAAATGTCAATTCGGCTGTCGATATTATCAAAGGGATCCGGCGCGCCTATCGGAACAGACTGTGCGTCATCTAGATCGGCGGTCGTGGGCTGACGCTTTTGACGCCTCCAATAGTCGATGCACTCCCGGCGGACAATCGCCAAAAACCAGGCGCGGGGGTTATCCATTTGTGTGAGCCGATCATGATGAGTCCAGGCTTTCGCTACGGCCTCTTGCACGATGTCCTCCGCAAGGGTGGGCTGAGCGATCCAATAGGTGGCTAACCGTAATGCATAGGGCCCAACATCATGAATCAAGTCCAGAAACGGAATGGATTCGGGGTCTTCCCGAGGATCCTCGCTCATTGCCTCCGCTCCCTTCTCTTTGATAAACGTTCACCGTTTAAGAAAGGACGCATATTTCGGGGATCAATACTATGAACTTCTCCCGCCGCCTGGCCTCTACGAGGCCGAGGCGGGGGTTTCTGGATTCGTTCCCAGAAATTCCTGGCTCATTGACCGCTGCGTGGGAGGCCGTGGGCCCCCCACG
>JAMDDZ010000035.1 GCA_023488565.1 Bacillota bacterium
GAACCGCGCATCAAGCCGATCTAATATTTCCGGATCATTGTGATTCACGCACGCGAACCTCCTCTTCGTGGCGCAATTGCGACTCCAACTGCAGATATTTGGGAGGCACTCCTTGAGCGATCATCTCGCGCAATTTCAAAATCCCGAACATCAACGCCTCAGGATTGGGGGGACAACCCGGGACGTACACATCGACCGGCACCACATGGTCAACACCTTGAATGATAGCGTAGTTGTCAAACACGCCGCCAGACGACGCGCAAGCCCCCATGGAGATAACCCATTTTGGTTCCGGCATTTGCTCCCAGATGGTACGCAAAATAGGTGCCATTTTCTGACTGACCCGACCTGCCACAATCATCAAATCGGCCTGCCGGGGAGAGGCGCGAAACACCTCAGACCCAAACCGCGCCAAATCGTAACGCGAATTGGTCACACTCATCATTTCAATCGCACAACAAGCGAGACCGAAGGTCGCAGGCCATAACGATGACTTTTGCGCCCATCGTTCCATCTTCTCCACCGACGTTAGCAGAATAGATTTTTCCGTTTCTTTTTGCGGTGAACTGGCTAATCCCATTGGAATCCCCCTTTGTTCCACACGTAAGCGAAGGCAATGCCTACCACCACCAGAAATATGATAGCTTTGACAAAACCTGCTTGGTGCAAAGCTTTTAGACTAGTAGCCCACGGATAAAGCGCCATCACTCCAACATCAAAGATCATAAAAAACATGGCCACTCGGTAAAATCTCACAGAAAAGTACCCGACAGGGACGTCAGGTACAATCCCTGACTCATAAGTCGTACTCTTTAAGCCGCCGGGGGCATGAGGCCCTAGAAGTTCCGACGTAAACGAAATCCCTAGTGCCACCACAAATGCCACTATTAAATACACCAACAGCGCCGCATAGCCGGTCATTTCAACGCCACCCCTCATCTTCCCAGACGAAAGTTCGTCAATTCACAAGTAGTATTATACGCCTAAGAATTTTTAACGTCGACAAAGTCTCGTTCTCATTGTACCAGATTCGCAAGAACGTATTCTTCGCTTTAGACTGACAATTCGTAATACTCAGTCTTTAGCAAGTCGCAGCAAACGGCGCATACGATGGTTTACTGCGGATTTGCTGAGAGGCGGAACCATCGCCTGTCCTAACTCTGACAAAGACCAATCGGGATGGGCTATCCGGAGCCGGGCCAACCTCTGTCCGGCCTCATCCCAGGCTTGGTCTCGCCCTTGATCAATGGCCCGGCGAAAATATTCGGCCTGGGTTAACCCCGATTCTACGGCTCGTCGTAAATTGGCCGTTTCCGAATTGACCAGACGGTTCACCTGATTCTTCATGTGGCGTATTACATCGACGCTTTCCCATTGCAGCATCGCGCGGTGGGCCCCCATCTTCCCCAACAACACCCGAATTTGAGCCCGATCTTTAATATACACCGAGGTCCCTCCATGCTTGGGCACCGTTTTGGCCTTTACGCGCAAGGCATCCAACACGGTCACTAAAATGACGGGGTCCTGATCCCTCGGCACCCAAAATTCCAAATGGGCAGGCCCGTGATCCGGGTGCGTAATGTATCCATGTCGCAAGAACCATCCCGCTGCAATCGATGACGCCCAGGTCAAATCTTGGTTCCAGCCGACATCTACCGTTGCAGCCAAAGTATACTGAATGCGATTACGCCGATTAGCCCCCATTTTCGGTGCCAATCCCAAGGTTTTCAACAGGCGGTAAGCCCGGCGCGCCACTACAACACTGGAGACTCGTATTGTCAGAGCTCCTGGCAATACGGCGGACTGCCCCATCAATCCCGCCAATTCGGCCCACCCGGCCCCTTGGTTCGGCAAAAAGGAGGCAGCTAGCTCCGTCTTGACCTGTCGCGAATAACTCCATTTTGGTAGCGGGGACCTTTTCCACGCAATCGAGTTTCGAGCCACAGTGCATCTCCTATCCGACCTTCGGCCCATTTCGGACGCATATTCATCAAAATTCGCAACAACACCCGCGCCAATTTATCTGGATCATGGCGAATCACCGTATCCACCGACAACAATTGTGCCGCCATCACCATTGCCGCGCCAATGCGGTCAGTTTCCGGTTTAGTCACCGGTTCCGCACCTTCTTTGAGATACCGTACCAATCCTTCTTGAGGAATCGCCTCCCCATTGACCAGAATCAGATCGATGAGTCCCTGGCCTACGTGGTGTTCCAACGCACTTACATGATCCGCCAACGAAAAATGATCGGTTTCGCCCGGTTGCGTCATAATATTTGCGACATAAACCTTAAACGCTGCGCTGTGGCGGATGGCGTCAGCAATGGGGGATACCAGAAGATTGGGCAATACTGAGGTATAGAGCGAGCCCGGCCCCAGCACAATCATATCAGCGGCCAAAATCGCGTCGATGGATTCCGCCAAGGGTGTAGCATCCGGTGGTTCCATCCACACCTCGGATATCGGCAACGGAGCGTGCCCAATCGAACTCTCCCCCTGAACCACCTGTCCGTTAGAAAGCCGAGCTTTGAGCACCACTTGGTCCAGTGTTGCCGGCAGCACTGTGCCCCGCACCGCAAGCACACGGCTCGATTCCCTAAGCGCCGTCACAAAATCTCCCGAGACTTGTTCCATGGCGGCTAAAAACAAGTTGCCAAAGCTGTGTCCCGCCAATTCCCCACTAGAAAATCGGTGCTGGAACAACTGCTCCATTAAAGGCTCGGTATCAGCCAATGCCACCAGGCAATTGCGCAAATCCCCCGGCGGCAACATTCCCAAGTCCCCGCGCAGCCGTCCCGAACTGCCGCCATCATCGGCCACTGTCACAATGGCGGTTAAATTGGATGTATAATGCTTTAGTCCTCGCAGCACTGCGGGCAGTCCGGTGCCTCCCCCCAATGCAACAATTCGTGGCCCTCGCGCCAGGTGCCTACGCGAATATAAAACCCCGGCCCAGCGGTCAGATCCAAGCACTTCTGTAATGCTTTTGCCTAATCGCACCGAGGCCCATGATACCGATATGACTCCCAAGACCGCCACCAGAGCAGCCCATAGGGGGTTAATGCCTTTGGGTAGTATCGCTATCGCGATGGCGATACCAAAGCCGATCAGCCCAATTGCGATCCCCGCCAAATAGCGTTTGAACTTTAGCCCCGGAGCCAGTAACCTCCACATATTATGCCACTGGCCCCCCTTGCCGGTCCAAATCACGATGTTCAATGGCCACCGTGAGTCCCTTGCCTTCCAAAAATGATCCAAGTTGATTGGCAAACACCACCGAACGATGCTGCCCTCCCGTACAGCCAACCGCCACCGTGACTTGTGGCTTCCCTTCCTGTTGGAACTGAGGCATCAAAAACTCTAATAAGCTTTCCAATCGGACTTGAGTTTCTTTAGCCAGGGAAAACCGCATGACATAGTCACGCACAACCGGATCATTACCCGTCAAATCGCGTAATCCATCGACGTAATATGGATTAGGCAAAAATCTGACATCAAATACCAAGTCAGCATCTTTGGGTAACCCGTATTTGAAGCCAAAGGACACAAGCCGTACTTGAAACGAGGAAGAGCCGCCTTCCAACCGAAAAATGTCGGAAATGCGCTGGCGCAACTGCAGTGAACTGAGTCCCGAGGTATCTATCACGACATGGGCCATCCCTCGCAAGGCCCCCATTGCCTCTTTTTCACGCCTCAGCGCCTCCACCAACCGTCCTTGGGATTCCAGCGGATGACGTCTTCGCGACTGCTTATAGCGATGAATTAAGGTTTCTTCATCTGCTTCCAAAAAGAGGACTTGATACGAGATTCCTGATTCATCAAAAGATTTTAAGGTGGCTTCCACATCCTGGAAAAAGACGCCGCCACGCACATCCATCACTAATGCGGCGCCTTGTACTTCCGGGCTCTTTTGGACTAGTTCAGCAAATTTGGTTGCCAGATTGGGGGGAAGATTGTCGACACAAAAATAACCCAAATCTTCGAACACCCGCATGGCTTCGGTGCGTCCGGCACCGGACAGCCCTGAAATAACCACAAGACGTGCTGCTTCCATTGCTACTGCCCCCCTTCACTCCATTGTAAACACCCAGAACCGATTGAAACTGCCACGTCACAGAAATTGGTGTCCAGACATTCTCATTGCTGCCAGCAGGAAAACCGGAAAGAATGTCGAATATTGACTGCTAAAATCGCGATTGAAGGAGGTTGGTAACGTGGCATCCTCTTCTTCCCCATATCATCCACGAACCCGGGCAGAACGCGGTAATAAAGTTCGCCCCGCCAATGCCGTCAGTTTGGAAAGCCGAAGCGCACGCGGACGTCTGAAACGGGAGCGCCAAATCGAACGGCGCTTTGCCTGGGCGTTTGTGGTCGTAGTGGCGGGGACCACATTATATTTGCTACTTCGCAGCCCTTGGGGCATCACCGTTTTGCGCCACTGGCATATTATCCTTTAATCGCCCAGTGCCCAAGTTTCGATCGCAAAAGCTGCCCCATCCTCGTCTATGGTCTTGGTCACCAATTTCGCTGCTTGCTTTACCGCTTGAGGAGCCTGCCCCATCGCCACTCCATAGCCGGCCCAGGTTAACATATCGGCATCATTTTCAGCGTCACCCACCGCCATCACTTGTGCAGCAGGAATATTGAGACGGCCCGCCACGTCTCTGAGTGCAGGACCTTTGCCTACCCCCTGGCGAACAATTTCGAGGTAATCGGCTTGCGATTTAAAGATCCGCATTCCCAACTCTTGGGCGCGGACCTCCAACCGTGGACGAAATGCATCCAAAGTCTCGGGTGATGCTTGCAGTAAAATCTTTATCGGAGGTTCCGGCCACTGGAAAATCTCTTTATCACCACGAACCCACGCGGGAATATGATTCGCTTCAATATAGTGCCGGGCCCGAACATCTTCACGCGAAATCCACAACTCATCCCCGACGTAAACTTGAGCCAAAAGATCCTCCGCTAACGCTTGAGTAACGACAAATCGCGCAGCCTCATCCGAAAGTGATCGGGACAATATGGGAGAACCATTGGGCATCATCACGGTTTGCCCGCCATTGTAAGCAATCAGGGGGCCCTCACCCAGACTCAACTGCAACCAAAAAGGGCGAGCCGACTGCACCATCCGCCCCGTTGCCAACATCACACGAACCCCACGATCTCGGGCTCGACCCACTGCAGTTATCAGCCTTTGGCTAATTTGGCCCCCGTTGCCGATAATAGTGCCATCCAAATCCAACGCGATAAGTTTTATGTGTGCCGAATCAGCCAATTGACGCCTCCAGAAATAAGACCTAGTAATAACGAGCCCCACAACGCGGGCATAAATCCGGTCACCACAAATCCCGGAACCAAATCAGAAACCAGCCACAACATCAACGCATTGATTACCCAGCCAAACAAACCCAGTGTCAGCAGGGTAATTGGGAATGCAATCAAGCGCACAATCGGACGCACCAACACATTCACCAACCCTAAGGCAATGGCAGCCCACACTACGCTCGCTCCGTGCTGAGCATAAATGCCGATTCCAATATGGCTAATGACGGCAAGTCCCAGCGCGGTTACCACGAACACGGTTATCCAACGCATTTAAACACCCCCTTCCGGGTTTTCCCCATAAGTTTGGCGCAGATAGGACACCACCGACTCGGCGGCTTTTTTGGTCATTCCCGGCAACTTGGCCAATTCCTCCAGCGCTGATTCCGATCGCGCCAAAGCAACCAAATCGGGGTAATGGCGCAGCACAGCTTTTTTTCGCTGGGGTCCAATCCCGGGCACCTCATCCAACACTGACGCCAGATTGCGTTTGGTGCGCAATTGGCGATGGAAGGTAATAGCAAAGCGATGGGCCTCATCCCTCACATGCTGCAGCAATTTAAGCGGAGGCGACTCCCGATCCAAAATTATCGGATCCGGTCGATTTGGTTCAAACAACCATTCGTGTTCTTTGGCCAATCCAAATACAGGAATATCGCCTACCCCAGCTTCTTCCATTGCCTGATGGGCATAGCCCAATTGTCCCCGGCCACCATCAATAATGACCAAGTCGGGGGGGTTCGCAAACCGTTTGGTGTGGACACTGTCCTCGGCCAACTGTTGATGGCGAAATCTTCGGCCAATCACTTCGCGCATCGACAAGAAGTCGTTGGGTCCATGAACCGTTTGGATTTTGAATCGCCGATATTGGCTCTTGTCAGGCTTGCCGTTGGTAAACACCACCATGGACGCTACTGACTCCGTTCCCTGGGTATTGGAAATGTCATAGCATTCAATGCGGTCCGGCGTTTTGCTCAAACCCAATGTTGCTTTTAATCCCAAAAGTGCCTCTTCACGCTCCCGTTCTTTAACTTCCATGCGTCGCAGCGCCTCATCTCGGGCTATCACGGCGTTTTGCCTCACCATCGCCAAAAGGCGTTGTTTTTCACCGCGTTGCGGTACCTTTAATTCAATCTTGCCATGCCGTTCTTGGCGAAGCCAATTGCGCAAATCGTCAGCCTCATCGGGTAAGTGTTCGACCAGAATCTCCTGGGGAATTTCATTGGCCCGCTCATAGTATTGCAACAGAAAGGCACGGGCCAACTCCGCGTCGTTGGTTCCGTCAACCCCCGTCATTACCATGGATTCACGCCCCGTCAACCGCCCGTCCCGTACTCGAAACACCTGAACATATGCATCTGGTCGTTCCACTACCCAACTGATGGCATCCAAATTACGGCCTGCCTCGGCCGCCACTTTTTGTTGAGCGGTGATTTCTTCAATTGCCCGCACTTGATCCCGAAATTTAGCCGCTCGTTCAAATTGCAGTAAATCTGCCGCATCGTTCAACTGTTGGATTAATTGATCCCGCACACGATCGGTCTTGCCTTCCAAGAACAACTCCACCGATTTCATCATTTCACGGTATGCGGCCTTGTCCACCATATTTTGACACGGCGCTTGGCAACGCTGAATATGATATTCCAGGCAGGGGCGCGCGGCATTTTTAAATTTCATGTTGGTGCAATTGCGAATAGGAAAGATCTTCCGCAATAACCGAATCGTTTCACGTACCGATTGTGACCGGGTGTAGGGACCGAAATATCGGCTGCCAGACTCCGATGGCTTACGCGCGATCACCAACCGGGGAAAATCCTCTTCCCAGGTCAACCGCAAGTAAGGATATGCTTTATCATCCTTCAAGCGTATGTTGTAATGCGGTTGCATTTGCTTTACTAATGTGGCTTCCAAAATCAGCGCTTCTACTTCGGTATCGGTGGCTATAATCTCAAAGTCGGCCACGTGGCGCATCATTGCAGCAACTTTAGGCGCTAGCCGGGCCGGATCCTGAAAATAGCTACGCACACGCTGTTTTAAGTCGACAGCCTTGCCCACATAAATGACATGGCCTTCGTCATCTTTCATGAGATAGACACCCGGTCTATCGGGCAAAATCTGCCGTTTACGTTCCAATTCTTCGGAAATTGCCGCCATGCTTACCCCCTTATGGCTCAGTTAACGCGCCGTATCCACCGCTTGATAACGAGCCAAATGACGCTTGAGATAGCGCCCGGTATAGGATGCCGGGTTGTCCATTACCTGCTCAGGGAATCCCTCTGCCACGATCGTACCGCCTGCATCGCCCCCTTCAGGACCTAAATCGATTATCCAATCCGCGTTTTGAATCACATCGAGGTTGTGCTCAATAACCAAAACCGTGTCGCCTTGGGCGACCAGACGCTCCAAAACGCCTAGCAAGTGGCGAATGTCTTCATGATGAAGTCCCGTCGTCGGTTCATCCAAAATATATAGGGTGCGGCCTTCGGATTTGCGCGACAATTCGGTGGCCAATTTCACCCGCTGAGCTTCGCCCCCAGATAACGTGGTGGCTGGCTGTCCGAGGTGGATATACCCAAGTCCCACATCCCGCAATGTCTCCAATTTTCGTTTAAGCCGAGAATGATGTTGGAAGAAATCCGCTGCTTGATCCACAGTCATCTCCAAAACATCCGCAATGGTTTGTCCGCGATAATGGACTTCCATGGTCTCCCGGTTATATCGTCGTCCTTTGCACACCTCACACGGCACGTAGACATCGGGTAAAAAATGCATTTCGATCTTAAGAATCCCATCACCTTTGCACGCCTCGCAACGACCACCCCGTAAGTTAAAGGAAAATCGTCCGGCCTTGTATCCCCGAATGCTGGCCTCCGTGGTTCCGGCAAATATCTCCCGAATCAGATCAAATGATCCGGTATAAGTCGCAGGATTCGACCGAGGGGTGCGACCAATGGGACTTTGGTCAATCGCAATGACTTTGTCCAGATGCTCCAAACCACCAATCGCATCATGGTCCCCCACTCGGCGATTTCGCGCGCCATTGAGTTGAAGTTCCAGCGATTTCCGCAAAATATCGTTTACCAAAGTTGACTTTCCGGAGCCCGAGACGCCGGTAACCGCTACCATCATTCCGAGAGGAATCCGTACCGTAATCCCTTTCAAATTATGTTCTCGAGCCCCGGCAATTGTAATCCACCGGGAATTCGGAACGCGGCGGCTAGACGGCAAGGGCATCTCCCGCCGCCGAGACAGATATTGCCCGGTTAAACTATTAGGGACCGCCATCACTTCTTGAGGAGTACCGTGGGCCACGACTTCACCACCGTAAGTTCCCGGCCCCGGGCCGATATCTATCAGATAGTCGGCAGCCAGCATGGTTTCCTCGTCGTGTTCTACCACCAGTACCGTGTTGCCTAAATCCCTCAGCCTTTTTAATGTGTTAAGCAGCCGATCATTGTCCCGCTGATGCAATCCAATGGATGGCTCATCCAAAATATACAAGACGCCCATCAGTGAAGATCCGATTTGGGTAGCTAAGCGAATTCGCTGGGCCTCCCCGCCCGACAAGGAACCGGCGGCCCGAGACAGTGTCAGATATCCTAATCCCACGTCAATCAAGAAATTTAGCCGTTCCAGCACTTCTTTCAAAATGGGAGATCCGATGACGTGCTGCCGGGTATTCAACACCAGTGTCTCAAAAAATTGCCGTGCCTTTACAATAGAAAGGTCAGTTGCGGCAGCAATTGATAAGTCGCCCACCGTTACCGCTAACACTTCCGGTTTAAGACGTTGTCCGTGACAAATCGCACACGGTTTCGATGTCATATACTCTTCGACTTCGGCTTTGGCCGATTCCGAGCCCGCTTCCCGATAACGACGCTCTAAAATGGGTATTGCGCCATGATAGCGAAACTGCTGGTGATGGCTGCCGTAATGGCTTTCAAAAGAAAATGGCACTGGGTCAGGATATCCATACAGAACAATTTGCTGAGCCTCATCTGACAACAAATGATACGGACGATCGACCGGTATATTAGCAATTTTCGCCACTGTTTGCAGCAAATCGGGATAAAATCGCGAACTGCCACGGGTAAACGGTGCTACCGCACCTTCCCGCAGAGTAAGGGTCGGATCGGGAATTACCAGATCCGGATCTACTTCCAATTTGAACCCCAGTCCGGTACAAGCCGGACACGCCCCATATGGGGCGTTGAAACTGAACATCCGCGGCGATAGCTCCTCTAGTGAGACGCCACAATGAGGGCACGCCAGGTCTCGAGCAAACACTTCGGCTGGTCCGTCTGGCGGACCTACTTCCACAACATCACCTGATAAATCTAATGCGTGTTCCAAAGACTCGGCCAATCGCGAGCCGATTGTCGGCTTCAACACAAGACGATCAACTACCACCGCGATGCTATGTTTTTGATTTTTATTCAATGCCGGCGGTGATTCCAATTCCACCGTAGCACCATCAACGCGTGCCCTGGTGTATCCCTGCCGACGGATATCGGCCAACACCTTGTCATGGGTTCCTTTACGGCCACGCACCAAGGGAGCCCGCACTTCAAGCCGCGTTCCTTCAGGCAGTGCCATGATATGGTCCACCATTTGATCGATGGTTTGTTGCGACACCTCACGACCGCAGACGGGACAATGCGGTTGCCCCACCCTGGCATACAACAACCTTAGGTAGTCATAAATCTCGGTCACGGTACCCACCGTGCTTCGAGGATTGTGGCTCGTGGTTTTTTGATCAATGGAAATAGCCGGTGACAACCCTTCAATGGCATCCACGTCGGGTTTATCCATCTGACCGAGAAATTGGCGGGCATAGCTGGAGAGCGATTCCACATACCGCCGCTGGCCCTCGGCGTAAATGGTATCAAACGCTAATGAAGATTTTCCCGAACCCGACACGCCGGTAATTACTACCAATCGATCTCGAGGAATGTCCACATTGATATTTTTTAAGTTATGCTGACGAGCGCCCCGCACCCGAATCCATTGGCTAGCCATGAGACTTTCTGGAGCCTCCCGCCACGGCCTTAATCGGTCGCTCTTTTTCAAGTTCCATCAACAAATCCCGCAGTACGGCCGCCCGCTCAAATTCCCAGTTGCGACTGGCCTCTTTCATTTCTTTACGCAATTGATTGGCCATTTGAATACGTTCCCGAGCCGTCATATCACGAATCGGTTTTTCCACTGATTGCTCCTGAGTCGCCTTAGTCGCTTGGATTATTTCTCGAACCGCTTTGGAAACCCCCTGCGGTGTAATGTGATGGTCTAGATTAAATTGGCGTTGAATTTCGCGCCTGCGATCCGTCTCTGAGATAGCTTGTCTCATCGAATCCGTAATCTTGTCTGCATACATGATCACAGTGCCTTCCAAGTTACGTGCTGCCCGTCCGATAGTTTGCACCAAAGATGTGGTCGAGCGCAAATACCCCTCTTTGTCCGCATCCAAAATCGCCACCAGTCCCACCTCAGGCAGATCTAGCCCTTCCCTCAATAGGTTAATACCGACCAGCACATCAAACTCGCCCAACCGCAAATCTCGGATGATGGCCATACGTTCTAAGGTATCAATGTCAGAATGCAGATATCGCACCCGAACCCCATGTTCCCTAAAAAATTCAGTAAGATCTTCCGCCATTCGTTTCGTCAAGGTGGTCACCAGCACCCGCTGCTGTTTTTGGGTGCGTGCCCGAATTTCGGCCAGCAAATCATCAATTTGTCCCTTGGTTGGCTTTACGGTAATTTCCGGATCGAGCAATCCGGTCGGCCGCACGATTTGCTCCACAATTTGCTGTGCTGCTTTTCGTTCATAGGACCCGGGAGTCGCTGAGACATAAACGACATGAGACAAGTGGGCGTGAAACTCGTCAAATGTCAAAGGACGGTTGTCAAAAGCCGATGGTAAACGAAAACCATGGTCGACCAAACTCTCCTTGCGCGAACGGTCACCAGCATGCATGCCGTGAATTTGCGGCACCGCCACATGGGATTCGTCGATAATGGTCAGAAACCTTTCAGGAAAATAATCAAGCAAGGTGTATGGAGGTTCCCCGGGCTTTTTGCCGGTAAAATGACGGGAATAATTTTCAATCCCGGAGCAAAATCCTACCTCTTCCAACATTTCCAAATCGTATTCGGTACGCTGCTGCAAACGTTGGGCTTCCAGATCTTTTCCGAGTTCACGCAAGGTCTTTAAGCGCTCTTGCAATTCGGCACGGATAGTTTGCAATGCCGGTCCCCGGCGATCTTTGCCCATGACATAATGGGAAGCCGGGTAAATTGCCACATGTTCGCGTTCCCCTAGGATCTCTCCGGTAAGAGCGTCAAACTCACGAATACGCTCTATCTCATCGCCGAAGAGTTCAATACGTATTGCTTGTTCACTTTGGTTGGCAGGAAACACCTCGATAACATCCCCATGAACTCGAAACTTCCCCCGCACAAAATTGGCATCGTTGCGGTCATATTGGATATCCACAAGTTTTCGCAAAATCGTCTGCCGATCACGCTCCATTCCAACACGAAGCGACAACACCAAATCACGGTAATCTTCAGGAGAACCCAATCCGTAAATACATGAGACACTAGCCACAATAATCACGTCGGACCTCTCAAGTAAAGACGAGGTGGCCGAATGACGGAGTTTATCAATTTCGTCATTAATTTGCGCGTCTTTTTCAATGTAAAGATCGGTCTGTGGAATGTAAGCCTCCGGTTGATAGTAATCATAATAGCTGACAAAATACTCCACGGCATTATGAGGAAAAAACACTTTGAGCTCGCCGGCCAGTTGTGCCGCAAGCGTTTTGTTAGGCGCAATCACCAAAGTCGGCAGATTGACGTCACGAATGACGTTAGCCATGGTAAAAGTCTTGCCCGAGCCGGTCACCCCCAGAAGCACTTGTTCGCGAAGCCCCCGTTCCACCCCGCGAGACAACGCGACGATTGCCTCCGGTTGATCGCCTGCCGGAGCATATGGTGCCTCCAACTGATACACGCCCATGTTTGATCCTCCTTTATATCATTGTCCCATTTTTTTCAATAACACGGTGACGGCTTTAGCCAATTGGGGATCTTCTGCGGGAATATCAGAAGGAACCACATTGGATGCCTCAGGATCGTAGACGCTGGGAGTTAAACCTTTATGCTCAATATATTGTCCGTCGGGCGTGTAATATTTGGCAACCGTCAATTTAAGTGCTGCATGATTAGCCAGAGGAATCAGTTCTTGCACGATCCCTTTGCCATAGGTCCGAGTCCCAACCAAAGTGCCGCCTTGTCGCTCCGTAATCGCCGCAGAAAGAATTTCGGCGGCTGACGCGGTTTCCCCGTTGACCAAGACTACAATGGGCAGCTTAGTGCCGGGCCCGCTAGAGTCTAGAGTCTGGTCTTGGGAAGGGTTTTTATAATGCAATGATACCACCGGTCCTGCCGGTACCAACGCATTGGCTGCGGTTAAAGCTTGGGCAACTTCCCCACCCGGATTGTCGCGAAGATCCAGCAGCAATCCACGGGCCCCATCTTTCACCAGTTGATGAAATTGGCTCACCACCTCGGCGCCGGTATTGTTGCCGAATTCTACAATGTTCATATACGCAATATGATGTGGCATCATGTAGCTGTATACGGTGGGCTCGTCAATCACCGCCCGCTTAAGCACGACAATCTTTTGTTTGCCACGGATCGACACCGCCAATCGCACCGTAGTACCCACTTTACCGTGAATCATATTGACCGCCGCCGCAGTCCCCACACGAGAAACCAATTGGCCATTGACCGCTGTAATGATGTCTCCTTGCGCTAAACCAGCCCGGGAGGCAGGGGATTTGGGAAAGACTTGTTCAATCACCAATTGAGGAGCAGAGGCGGATACTTCCACTCCAATGCCTACAAACGTAGGATTGAGCAAAGCCTGAAATGACTGATTCTGCGATGAGGAAAAATAATCGGAAAACTGATCATGCAACGTACCGACCATCCCATTAATTGCCCCTGCCAGCAGCTGCTTGGGAGTATTATGCCAAATGGTCTCTCTCCGAATCGAGTCATAAACCTGGACAAACCGCGTGAATTCTTTATTCTGCCGCATGCTGGCAGGCACCACGGTGCCGCCCAATACCCCGTTCTGGGTTGCCCACCAAGTTCCTAGGGAGGACCCTGCCATTAACAAAACGGTAACTGCCGCCCAAATTGCCAGTCCTGGTCGCCGCATGTGGCCCCTCCTTATACTGACCCATTATACCATGCCATATAGGTGGGTCTGGATTCCGGCGGAGGCACGAACTTAGATTCGCAAGAAGCGTCGTAAGGCCACCATGCTTGCCAATACGCCGACCAATACCCCTCCAATCAAGGTAAACATCAAGACCTCTGACATCACACTATGTAGTGGAGCCAATGGCCAAAACGGCAGAGCCACTGCCGCCGCGCCCGTAAGCCAACGATATCCCCCATCCACCACGACATCGGCCACCAGTGAGCCTAAAATTCCCAGTACCATCCCTTCAAGCACAAAAGGCCACCGGATAAACCAATCGGTCGCGCCCACCAGTTTCATAACTTGTACCTCGCGACGCCGGGCAAATACCGCAAGCCGAATTGTATTGACAATAATAAAGAGCGTAGCCAGTCCCAAAAGTCCTTCCACAATCCAGCCTACCCAGCGGAGAATGTTGGACAACTTATCCAGCCGAGATACCACTTGGCCTTCATAGACGACGGTGTGCACAATCGATTCCTTGTGAAACCGCTCCGCCAACTGCGGAATGGCCTGGGGTCGGTACGTGTACACGTCATAGCCGTCAAACAAAGGGTTGGATTTAGAAATCAAGGCAACCAGGTCTCGCTGGTCAGGGAATTCTTGTTTGAGGCTGGCTGCCGCTTGCTGTTTGGTAAAAAAGTCAATTCGACGCACGTCGGGCCAATGACGCGCTTGCCGCAGCAAGGCCAGTTCCTGAGATCGCGGAACATGGCGATTGATAAATATCTTCATTTCAACCTGACTTTGCAGAACAGCCGTGACGTGATTTAAATTAATGGTCAGCACTAAGAAAAATGACAACACAAACATGGAAATAGCCACCGTGGAAACGGAAGCCAACGACATCCAGCTATTACGTATTAAATTGCGCATCGTTTCCCTGACAATATAGCTGACACCATTAAGATTCATAGCCATATGCACCCCGTACCTCGTCCCGCACAACGCGGCCGCGTTCAATCGCGACCACTCGGCGTTGCATCTGGTTGACAATGTCTTTGGCATGAGTTGCCATAATCACCGTGGCACCGCGCCGGTTAATTTCGACAAATAGTTTCACGATGTCCCGGGCCGTCTCCGGGTCCAAGTTTCCGGTGGGTTCATCAGCAATAACATAAATCGGATTGTTAACCAACGCCCGGGCAATTCCCACCCGCTGCTGCTCGCCCCCGGATAATTGGTGGGGGTAGTTGTCTCGGCTACGACTTAACCCTACCAGTTCCAACACTTGCGGCACTCGTTTGCGGATGTCTCGGGTGGACGCGCCCACCGCCTCCATAGCAAACGCCACATTCTGATAAACCGTACGCTGCGGCAAGAGTTTGACATCTTGAAATACCACTCCTAACTGTCGCCGAAGCCTGGCCACTTGCGATCGCCGAAGGCTTGACAGCTTGAACTGGTCGACAAACACTTCACCTTGGCTAGCTGCTTCTTCACGGTAGAGCAAACGAATCAACGACGATTTTCCGGCACCCGATGGCCCCACCAAAAACAGAAATTCCCCTCGACGGATTGTCAGTGACACATCAACTAAGCCGTAGTGGCCATTGGGATAGCGTTTACTGACTTTGTCCAATCGGATCACGAACCCACCTCACTTTTATTCCTCATTAGATATATTTCGACAATAACTGTAACAATCCTGCCTGTGAAACGCATTCCCGTATTTTTGCGCTGACATGCTATAATGACCAGTAATTTGTGGAAGCGGGGGAATATCACGCTATGTCCTTAGTGTCACTTGGAGTAGCTTTTGTTGCCGGATTAGCCTCTGTGTTGTCCCCTTGTGTGCTACCCTTAATTCCATCCTATCTCACATCTATGGCTGGTACTGCACTTACCCCGGATTCGATTGCCGATCAGAAAATTCGCTCCCGCGTTATTCAAAACTCCTTGCTATTCATTTTAGGATTTTCCCTGATTTTGATTGCCGCAGGCCTGGGGGCCAGTGCGCTCGGACAATTTGTCGCCCAACACCGCCGTCTCATCGCAGAATTGGGCGGCCTAGTGATCATTGTCTTTGGCCTAGAAATCAGCGGAATCATCGAAATCGGCCTCTTCAAACGCGACGCTCATATTGGCCTAAAGCCCACCCGACGGCGTTGGTCATCGGTTTTGCTGGGGGTTGTGTTTGCGGCTGGGTGGACGCCCTGCGTTGGCCCGATTTTAGCCAGCATCTTGATCTTGGCAGCTCGTTCTAACACCGTCTTGTCCGGCGCCCTGCTACTGGCCAGTTATGCCGTGGGACTAGCAATCCCCTTCTTTGCTCTAGCGGTGTTCTTGGGTCAAGCAGCCCAGTGGACTCGGCGACTGGGTCAGTATTTGCCTTGGATCGAAAGGCTTTCCGGTGCGTTCCTGGTTATTCTCGGAGTGATGCTCATCACGGGCTGGTTCGACCTTATACCCAACTGGGTTACATCCGCGGTGAACGGTCTGTAATGGCACGCGTCTTCTGGTGGCGAAACTTGCTGGCATTGTTGGCCGCACTGTTGGCGTTGGTCGTCGTGATTCGCCCGGCAACTCAGTCGCACCAGTTTACCGCCAGTGTGGGACAGTCCCTACCCGCCTCCCATGTTATCTCCAGCACCGGTCAAGTGCAATCCCTGCGACGACTGTTTCGGGGGCAGGGAGGTCTCTTGAACTTCTGGGCGCCCTGGTGCCCTGCATGCAGGATGGAGTTGCCGGATTTTTCACAACACTTTCCCCACGCTACGATTGCACTGGTGACCAATGATACCGTCGCTGCAGCGGCTCCTTTACTTAACGCATCCGGCGTAGATGTCCGTCGTGCTTATTACGATACGACGGGCAAGGTGTTCAACCAGTATTTGATAAGCACCTTGCCCACCACATTGTTTATCAACCGCCATGGAGTTGTGGTGGCCAAAGTGATTGGCCCCATGACACCGGCCTTATTGGACCATGACCTATTCATCGCAACTCGTAGCCAAGGAGGATGACTAACATGTATCTGCCGGCATTTTCGTACTTGGGTCCGATACCGCTTGGCACAGTGCTGTTATTAGCGGCGCTGGCGGCGGGTCTCCTGCTGGCATCGCGCTTGGATCGAACCCAAAAAGTAACAGAGCTACTCTGGAGCATGTTAATAGGTGGCGCCCTTGGAGACAAAGCCGTTTACATTTTCAGTGATCTCCCATACTACATGCACCATTTGAGCCACCTGCTGTTCACTCCGATGAGTGCTTGGGGCATAGGCGGAATGATCATAGGCGCTTTGATAGGATTGATCTGGGTATATTGGCGCTATCGCCGCCAGTGGCATCTGTCCGATATTGACACGTTGGCCATGACCGTTGCGGCAATGCTGTTGATTCGCGCCCCAGGACAAAATCTGGTGGGGATCCCAGCCCCGAACTGGCCACGCGCCATCGCAGTTTCCTTAGACGGCACATTGGTGTTTCCCAGCTATGCCCTTTGGGCAGTGTTGCTTGTCCTGGTGTTGATAGGCGGAGGAATCCTTTACCGTCATTGGCGCCTTTTGTGGCCAGGGGCTACTGCAGGCGCGGTTATGTTAGGCATTGCCATCGCTTGGCTTGCCACCAGCCTTACCCTGCCCACCCATGGCGTGCCCTTTACACTCGGACAATGGCTAGCTCTGGCTGCTGCCGTTGCCGGCTTTCGCCTGATGACCCCTGCTACCAATTGTGAGAACTAATCAACGACCCCCATTGGGAGTGTCCTCTGCGGTCATCCCGTGCCAATGCTGTCGACCCCGTATCAGACGTGTTTTCCTGATAGCCATGGTATAATCATCCTATGATCATAGCGAGGCTGGCATAGAGATTATTGCCATCAGTGCCCCAGCAACGATAAGGGAGTCTAGTCATGATGGAAGTGCTAAAGGTTCATCCGCGGGGTTACTGCTACGGGGTTGTCGATGCGATTACGATGGCTAAACGGATTGCTAAGGATCCCAATGTGCCCCGTCCCATCTATATTTTAGGCCAAATCGTGCACAATCGGCATACGGTGCTGGAGCTTGAAGAGTATGGCATCCAAACTCTGGATGGCGGCCTTCGGTTAGACCTCTTGGACCAGGTGCCCGATGGCGCTACAGTGATTTTTACTGCGCATGGCATTTCCCCGGCAGTCAAAGCTAAGGCTGCACAACGTGGTCTCAATTTCTATGATGCCACCTGTCCTGATGTGACTAAAACCCATATATTAATTCGGGAAAAAATTCAGGAGGGATATTCCATTATCTATATTGGCACTAAAGGGCACCCCGAACCCGAAGGGGCTATGGGCGAAGCACCCCAAGGCCGGGTCGCATTAGTCACCACCGTGGCAGACATCGAACACCTCACATTTTCTGCTCAAGAACCACTAGCTATCGTTACGCAAACCACATTGAGCCAGTGGGATACCAAGACAGTGATTGACGCACTACTCGCGAAGTATCCCCAGGCCGAAGTGCACAATGAGATTTGCCTCGCCACCCAGTTGCGCCAAGAAGCCGCCGTCAAAGTGTCTGATGAGGTAGACATGGTTGTGGTAGTTGGAGACCGGCGCAGCAACAACTCCAATCGTTTAGTGGAAGTCGTGGAAAAAATTGGCGGCAAGCCTTCAGTACGTGTGGAAAGTGTGGCAGATCTGCGTCCTGAATGGTTTGACGGCATAACCAAAGTCGCGGTAACCGCTGGCTCCTCCACCCCGAGCCACATTACCCGGCAAGTGATTCAACAGTTGGAAGCGTGGGGTAAAATCAATTAAGCCAGCACGGTGGTAAGATTTAGTCACGCTATTGGTTGATCGTTTGTTGTTCCCTCGTGGTAAACATCGCCACAATAGGATTGTTGGAAAAATCCATAGACTGCTGCAATGTGAACTGCTTGCAATTTACTATGAATTTTTAACTCTCCTATTTTTTTCGTTTTCCGAGTATAATGATAAGGGCATGTGTGGGAAAGGAGAGTTAAGTATGGCCGACAAAAATTCCCGACAAGAGCAAGAAATCGAAGTGCATTGGCGGGAAGAGGATTATTACGAACCTCCGCAAAGTTTTGTTGCACAAGCTAATCTGAAAGACCCCGATGTTTATCCCCGCTTTAGCTTAGAGAATTTCCCGGATTGTTTCGTAGAATATGCTGATCTTTTAGATTGGGAAAAACCATGGGACACGGTACTGGATTCTTCGCATCCCCCATTTTGGCGCTGGTTTGTCGGGGGGCGCCTCAATGCCTCGTATAACTGCATTGATCGACATCTTTCCACCCATCCCGATAAAGTCGCCTATTATTTCGTGGCTGAACATGAACACGACCCTATCGTGACGGTGACCTATCGCGAATTGTATTGGCGCGTCAATGAGTTTGCCGCTTTACTGCGAGATTTCGCCGGCGTAAAAAAGGGCGATCGCGTCACTATTCACATGCCAATGGTTGTCGAACTTCCTATAGCCATGCTGGCCTGTGCACGGTTGGGAGCCATCCATTCGGTAGTGTTCGGCGGGTTCAGCGGGCAGGCATGTGCCGACCGTATGGTGGATTCAGAAAGCTCGCTGCTGATAACCATCGATGGGTATAACCGCAATGGCAAATGGCTGGATCATAAAGAGAAAGCCGACATTGCTGTAGCCCGTGCAAACGAGCTGGGGCATGTGCTAAACCGCGTCCTTATTTTCGAACGAGAACCCGGCCACTATGGGGGATCTGCTTTAGTCGAAGGTCGCGATTATGTCATTAATGACTTGTTGCCGCAATATCGAGGCAGGGTTGTGGAACCCGAATCGGTGCCGGCGGAAGATCCCCTGTTTTTGATGTATACTTCTGGATCTACGGGTAAACCTAAAGGTATCCAGCACGGGACTGGAGGATACCTTTCCTATGTGACGGCCACCTGCAAGAATATCCTGGATATCCAGCCCGACGATGTTTATTGGTGCATGGCTGACATTGGATGGATTACGGGACATTCATACATTGTGTATGGTCCGTTGTCGCTGGGAGCCACCTCGGTCATCTATGAAGGCGGCCCTGCATATCCGGATGCCGGTCGCGTATGGCGTATCGCAGAAAGATTGGGAGTCAACATTTTTCATACCTCCCCCACCGCGATCCGGAGCTTAAGACAGCATGGCAGCGCCATTCCCGGCAAGTACAATTACCACTTCAAACTCATGGTCACGGTCGGCGAGCCGATTGAGCCCGACGTATGGCGCTGGTACTACAATGTCGTGGGTAAGCAAGAAGCCGTCATCGTGGATACTTGGTGGCAAACCGAGACCGGAGGTTTTCTCTGCAGTACAGTCCCGGCCTTAAAACCGATGAAACCCGGCAGCACCGGACCGGGCATCCCAGGGATCCATCCCGTAGTGCTTGACGAAGAAGGCAATGAAGTCAGCGCAGGTTCCGGCGAGGGTGGCAACATCTGCATTCGCAACCCCTGGCCTGGAATTTGCCAAACCATTTGGCGCGATCCGGATCGATTTGTCCGCACTTATTACGAAAAATACAACAAAAATCCGGAGAGCAAAGACTGGCGAGACTGGCCATATATGGCTGGTGATGGCGCCATGGAAGCGGCAGACGGGTATTTCCGGATTCTTGGCCGCATTGACGACGTCATCAATGTTGCCGGACACCGTCTCGGGACCAAAGAGTTGGAGTCTGCGGTGCTGAGAATGCCAGAGGTAGCAGAAGCGGCCGTGGTGGCTGCGCACGACGACATCAAAGGCAGTATTCCTGAAATTTATGTGTCGTTGCATCCCGGCATTATCGGCGATGACGCACTATCACAAAAGATTGTCGATGCCATCGTGCGGGAAATTGGCCCTATTGCCCGCCCGCGCAAAATCTGGATGGTTCCGGATTTGCCGAAAACACGATCAGGTAAGATCATGCGCCGTATTTTGGCGTCGATCTCAGACAATCGAGAGATTGGGGATGTGACCACGCTATCCAACCCTGAAGTGGTTGACAGCATTCATCACCTAGTCCGCCCCTAAACCGGATCAAGTAACATCCGGTATTTGCATGCGCAGGGGAATCTTTATTAAGAGATTCCCCGGTTAAGAAAAAACTGAATTCCCACACTAGTAAACTAGAGGAGGAATATCGCATGACTGGAAAACTAGCAAATCCAGGGCCTTTAGGCCTCGCCGGATTTGCCTTTACCACCTGGATGCTCAGCATGATTAACGCCGGGTGGTTCGATGCGAAAGCGCTAGGCATGGTCATTGCTTTAGCTATGGCTTATGGTGGCACTGCTCAGATGGTGGCAGGCGTGTTGGAATTCCGCAAGGGCAACACTTTCGGTACCGTCGCATTCTTCTCATATGGGGCTTTCTGGTGGTCGTTTGCCCTGTTTGCTCATTATTTCGGCGCGACTGTGCCAGCAGCGTTTATAGGGTGGTATTTATTTGTCTGGGGCATCTTTACGTTCTATATGTGGATCGCCACTCTAAAGAATAATATGGCATTGCAACTGGTGTTTTTGGCACTGTGGATCACATTCATTTTATTAGCCATTGGTGCTTGGGGCGTTGCTTCCATGACCACCTTAGGCGGCTACGTTGGTCTGATTACTGCTATCCTAGCCTTTTATCTCTCCGCGGCTGAAGTGATTAACGAGTCATTTGGCCGCACTGTACTACCATTGGGACCATTTAACAAGACCCCGGCCAACCCAGCACAACAAAGCGCATAAAGAACTTAAATAGTGAAAAAAGCACCCATGCATTAGCATTGGGTGCTCTTTTTCAAAAGGTAATTGTCG
>JAMDDZ010000013.1 GCA_023488565.1 Bacillota bacterium
GCTGCGGTCAGCTCCGCAGACAATGCTTGAATGCGGTCGTAACACGTGGCGATTGTATTAGGGAATTCGAGGCTCTCTATACGGTTCATAGGACCAGTGCAACAGGAATGGAACTAAGTATCCAGCCCCAATTTTCGTCGAGAATTTCATGCTAGATTTCCCGTTCAAAAACCGGGTCTACCGAATATTTATTTCTATACAGCCTATCAAGTGGCCCGCGATATTTCCGTGATAGGGTTCGATAATGCGCAAATCAGTCGATTTCTTTGTCTTGCCTTGACCACCATGGACGCCGATATTCCCCAACTCGCGTCGGTGATATTCATTAATGACTGACCCTGCATCGTGTCCCGATCCCTTGGTGTTAGCACCGTATTTGGTACCGCGCCAATCCACCGGTGTTCCATGATTAGTGGACGCTGGCACCTAGATCCGGTGGCGGTAATGCATAATCATTCATGTCGACACACCGTGATGAGCGGTGCAGCCTGCTTAGTCACACTGCGACCAGGTTCGTGAAACCAACACGTCCCATAATTTTCCCACATTCGCACGGCTAATTAACCAGAGCCCCGTAACGATCTGCCCGTCGTGAATGAATGGTGGTCGTTCTAAAGGGGCATTATTTAAGTTGTCATTTTCGACGACAAGAGTCTTTGCAAGCCGGAAACTTATCATCGCCAAAATCCTCGCCGCGTGATCATACTCGCGACGCAGCGGCCCGGATAATTATCCGGGTTGCGCGTGATCCCGTGTAATCCCCAGGTCATTATTTCTCGTTTAGCCTAACCTGACAGCGTTGCTTGCGCGCCTCGCCTGCGGCCCGGCGGGAACAGCCAAAACCTTCGTCATGCCACAAAAACCCGGCCAGAATGGCACAAACTGGCGATCAGTCAGCCGATTTGCTGTGGATAGTCCCATGGGATGGTCACCCCAACCACGCCTAAGGGTTCCTGCCTATGGTTAAAGATTAGGCTCTATAAACGCCACACAGCCAAAACGGCCACCAGAACAGTGATCCCCCCAATGCCAAACGTCACGGTCGAAGTGCGCAACCGCTGGGCAAGCGTAAGAACCCCACTGATAGCCAAAAATGACACCAGCGTAGCCACAGCCACCATCAGCAGAGTAGCTTCAGTACCAAATTGCACCACCGCCTGCGCCCCTCCGTGACCAATCACCATCGGCACTACCCCCGCGCCTACCAGGGCGAGGACATCCAACATAAAGGAGAGCCGAATCGCTTCTTTCCCACTAAACCCCATCCATAACAAGGGTGTAATGGTCATGCCGCTGCGGGAGATGCCCGGAAGGGCTGCTAGACCTTGCATGCCCCCTGTGATAACCGCGGCCCACAAGGTCACTGGCTGAGTCGACTCGGCGTGGTCCGAAGCACGGGCCAACAGGAGTTCTTTGCGGCGTGCCACCACCCCCGTAATCAAGAGGAGCACTCCAATTCCCAACATCGCTGCAGAACCGCCGATTACCGTGAAGGTCTGCCGTACAAAGAGGTATAACGGGATCCCAATAATACCGGTAGCAAGCGTACCTCCCACCAGAAACCGCAGTAACCGTGCATAGGGTTGGTCTGAAAACGGATGCGCCAGCGCCTTTAATGTAAGCCACACCTCACGGCGAAAGTAATAGGCTGCGGCGAAAAACGATCCAAAATTCGCAATGAGGCCCAAATTATAGGCGTTTTGCAGTTTGACGCCTAACAAGGCAAAATACAGGGTAATCATGGTCTTACTGCTTATCGGCAACCATTCAACCACACCTTGCATAATCCCCGCGATCAATGCAGGTACCAAATACGGATGTGACACGCGGACCCATCCCCTCCTTAGTCGATTTTTGGCGAAAAGTTAAAATCCGCACTTCCTCGATCGGCCATTGCGTTCCCCACCGCCGACGAAAAAAGGATTATCAGCTACCACACAATGGACCAATCGCGGCGCCGTTGGCCTATTTTCAATCCCAGTCGTGATGATGTTTATGGTGGTCGTGATCATGATGGTGATGCTCATGATGATGGTCACGCCGATAATCATCCTCCCTGTGGTCGTCAAAAGCCCGAGCAATTTCCTCAAGGGCATCAATCCATCCAGGGGTATTGACGTGAGAAGGATGTGGTCGGATAACCTCAAAATGAGGCTCAGAAGCCTGGTGTCCCTCGAGTTTTGTGTCAATGTCCATTCCGTGGTAGATGCCGGGTGCGCACGCTTCTTGAATCGCTCCTATCGCATAACCGAGGGCAGTCCATAGATAATCGTCGACGGCTTGTTTGGAGGATTTCGAGCCATCACGGTCATCCAGGCTGCTCGCTAAGTGACGTGCAGAGTCGTAATTCGTGGTTGCCTCCGCAAAATAAAGCCGAGCTGCTTTAACTTCATCTGCATTGGCTAAAAAGACTTCCACCCAATCCATGACCGCCTTGACCGCTTCCGCATAAGTTGAGAACACCGCGGCACGTTCTTGACTTGCCCCAACTATACGTCCTTGAAGAATCCACGGCAATGCAATATCCCGCCTTCCGCCGGGATCGATGGCCTCCTGTTTGGCTGCGGTTACAAACGCGGGGATAGGCCGGTATAGCGACACCGCCTGGGTCGTAATCCATTGGGGTACCGCATTTGTAGGATGACTTCCTATATAAGGAGTCACTAAGCCATCGGCAAACAATTCCAAACAACGTGCGGTTTGGATATAAGCTCGGGCGGAGGCAACAGTGGTCGTGTTTAACTGCTCCAATACCTCTAATACCTGTCCGCCTACGAGCCGGTAGGCCGCCATCTCCGTATTCAACGAAGACCGTTGATCAATTAAGTGACCAAAGGCTGCAAAGAATTTCATATACTCTCCTCCTTCGTCTTTCATCCGAAAAGGATCGTTAGTGATTTCGGCCAATCCGGTGGGCAACATCTTTCTCAGTATACAAGGTAGAGGGGGTATTTTGACAAGATGCTTCCGAATCGGAGGGCGTACCTCACGATTGTGACCAGAGTTATGCGACCATTTGTTCGACGAAAGAATACGGTCCAGTTCTGCGTTCGGATCGATGGAGCGCACCCAAGGTCGCCATGGCCCGAGATCCTTGATGCGTACTCGCAACCTCCTGCAGTCAGACGTTGTGTTAACACGGTTTTACAGGCGCCTTCGACGATCCCGGATCCAATAGGTAAGCCCATTGCGGTATACCGGGGATAATCCATCGGCGCGGCCTGGTGTTGAAAATATTGATGATGCTTCTCACAGCTCCTCTCGATGGGGCTTTGCCGGACCCTCATTTGGAGGAAGCTCTTTTGCGATTGAGCGTCAAAAATCCTGGGCACTAATACCAAAAATTTCCTCACCAAAGTGAGATACACCCCACTTAACCAGGCATCTTGCATTTTGACTCTTTATATGATATGTTTTCATCTGTTAACGCTAGAAATGCTGCTGGTAACGCGTCGCGGGGCAAGTAAATGCTAAACATGGTGGATGTAGCTCAGCTGGTTAGAGCACCAGGTTGTGGCCCTGGGGGTCGGGGGTTCAAGTCCCCTCATTCACCCCAAAAGTTTTCCCGGGAAACCGGGTTTTTTATCGCGCCCGTAGCTCAGGGGATAGAGTGACGGACTTCGAATCCGCAGGTCGTAGGTTCAAATCCTACCGGGCGCACCATTTGCGAGGGTGATGGAATGGCAGACATGCGAGACTTAGGATCTCGTGCCGCAAGGCGTAAGGGTTCAAGTCCCTTCCCTCGCACCATCCATTGCGGAAGTAACTCAGTGGCAGAGCCTTGCCCAGGCGACGGCTCAAGTCCTGTGCTCCGCTCCATTACCGAGGCGATGTATGCGCCTCTGGTTTTGTTGCATAAAGAAGTTCGCATGCTATAATAGGTTGAATTGCAACGGGTTAAGGGGAGGATTGTCAAGGTATGCAAGTGGCATTAGAGCGACTACCGAATTCTGTCGCTAAAGTTTCGGTGACCATTGATCCGGCCGAGATGTCGGTGGCGATGGATAAGGCGTTTCGGTCCGTGGTGTCTAAATACAACATTCCGGGATTTCGTCGCGGGAAGGTTCCTCGTCCTATTTTTGAACGTTATGTGGGACGAGAAGTGTTGTTGCGGGAGGCTGCCGACAAGTTGGTGAAGACTCGTTATACGGAAGCCGTGCTGCAGGCCGCAATCGAGCCCGTGGCGGAACCGAGCATTAAGGTTGTGACATTAGAGGATGGGTCCCCCTTTCAATTTGACATTGAAGTGGAGACCAAGCCGATTATCGAACTGGGAGACTATCACGACTTGTTGACGATACCCTTAACCGTTCGTGAGGTAACTGATGAAGATATTGAACAGGAATTGCAATCCGTGGCTCGGAGTCAGGCGCAACTGATCCCAGCCGATGACGAACCCGTATCGATGGGAAACCATATTATTGTGAAATTGAAGGGGTTCCTTGAAGGGGATGAATCCGAAGAACCTTTTGTCGAGGATGAGGCTTACGCTATTGAAATGGGCAGTGGAACCGTGGT
>JAMDDZ010000065.1 GCA_023488565.1 Bacillota bacterium
AATCATAATTTACAGTTCTTCGGGGTCTGCTCTCACACTCTAAATAGAGAGAATGGCTATTCTAGGTTACGGGATGTAGGTATAAGCATGCGTAGCATTGCTATGGTGTGTGCGATGATTGCTAGGTGACCAAGCGAGATGTGCGATGCAGGTCTCAGAACAAGGATCTCCTGGTCGAATTCGGATTCTATGGTTTCAGGTACTGTAAGTTCGGGCTAACCTAGAACACTTGCTTTGCAAAAGAAGGGGAGGCACGTGTCATGAAGCAAGGTTGTCGCCTCTACATCCACTATCGCCCGCCCTTCGACAACAGTAACGACAACACCATAGAGACTTTGAGCATACGGCACCGTAACCGATTCATCCTCTACGTCTTGGCGAACCCGTTCAGGATCCCTTTCTAGTGGGTCACCCACGCCTGGTCCACCCCGTAAATAATTGAGATATAAATCATAGTTATGATAAGTTTCCTGAGTAGTTGTACCGGTAGGACTTCGAAAGATTTCCCTTGCATGAAGATTTTCTTCAAAATCACGCCGGTCGGGATCGGGGTCTCCGGTAGGATAGGCTTTTTGATGAGCAAATCGTTCAGCTAGATCGGTGTCGTGAGCAGCCAAACTATATCCTGTAGCACCCGGATATCCTCCAAAGAGACCACTATCGCTATGCATAAAGCCATTGCCCATAAAATACATAACCCAGTCTTGCGTTCCCCAGACTAATCTCAGACTTTCGTAGCCTAAACCTCCACGATATTTTCCCCCGCCAGCTGTATTGGGTTTCGCTCGCCGTCCTAAAAAGGGCAAGGGCTCCGTTACCTCCCAAATTTCCATGTCTCCTTGGTCGGCTTCAGGGTTCCATACTGCCGCTCCATGATCTGTACCGTCACGAACTGCACTCGCACCAGTGCCCTCAGCAGCCGACTCAAAACTATTAACAGCATGAAGTTTGCCATATTGATCTATACCGCCGCCCTGTAGCCAATTGCTGGTATTGGCGTTGCCGGCGTTAACTTCTTCCCAGTATCCACGGGCATAGTAGCCACGGGATAAGGCCTGCCATAACGGAGCCCATGCTGAGACGAGAAAATGCCATGAATAAGCGTGAGCCGATTGCACCGTACCCGTATTCGCCCACGTTCCCACCGGAAAGTCGAATTGACAAGCATAGTAGGCTCCGTCATTTACTTTTTCGTTGGCCATAATCGTCTGTGTCAGTAAAACCCAGATACCTCCTTGCATTCCAGCCGGCGTGCAATTGAAAGAATGCCATCCCCATTCATTGGCTCCATCAAACGTCACCGAAAACTGCCCGTCATTGGAAATTGTGACTTCACTAGGCGCATGCATCATGGAATTCTTGTGAGCAAAGTCCGGTACCGTCACCCGTTCCTCGCCATAAGGAACGTCTACAAAAGCAACTCCGCGGTAAGTTCCTGGCACCAGCATCGACTTAATAGCATTAACGAATCCTTGGCGTCCGTCCTCGACCGCTTCGCGCATAAATTGCTTAAAAATATCAACCCCTTCTTCTTCAATTAATTTCAGCACTGTATTACGAATCATCATATTGGCGGTAATGCGCGTCTTTTCGTCCAAGCTCCAGAAACTCGGTGTTCGCACTGAGCGTTGGGATTCAAGTAACCAGTCTTTGTTGGGGCGAAAGTTTTGCCCGGTCTTGCGAGCAGTGATGTAATAGCCATCTCCGTAACGTTCGACAATACCCGTGGGCATACTGCCCGGCGCAACCGCACCCATGTCAATCACGTGGGTCACGGTTCCTGCCCAGCCTAATAACTCCCCTTCGTAAAACACCGGCAGCACAGTGGCAATATCGCAGGGATGGACGTTACCTACATGGCAATCGTTATTGGTAAAGAGGTCACCTTCCTGAATACCGGGATCCGTCTCGTAATCCTGCTGAATCATAAACTTGATGAACTCGCTCATGGTATGCACATGGACAATAATTCCCGTTGACAAGGCAACAGAGTCACCTTCGGGGCTATAGAATACCGAGCAGAGTTCGCCTTCTTGCTCTACAATGGGAGAGGCTGCAATACGTTTGGCAGTCTCGCGAGCATTGACCATGCCGGCCCTTAGCCGCGCAAAAATTTTTTCATAGCGGATGGGGTCAGATTCTTTGAGCGACAATCTTTCTAGGCCCCAGTAATGCCCCGTTTCCCTAACCAACTGCTGTCCCCGCTCGTACATAACGCGGAGCGGAATCCGCTCCCCCGTATGCAAATCCCAACCTATAGACGCCTTCATTTCCACTAATAGATTTGTCGTCATTATTGTGCTCCTTTCTTAGCTCCAGCTTTTAAATGGTTAGGATTCTGTCGGACACAAATGAAACACCAAGTGACGATCTAATCGCCCTTCATAGCCGGCTGGTATGACCAATGTTGTTGATGGCGACTCAACGATAGACCAACCTCGAATCACATTTCCTGCCCGACAACGACTCATATCCCAAATCGCGGCATCTTGCCAACCGTCACGGGTATAAATCCGCCGCGTACCTTTGCGCGCATCCGGATTGTCAGGGTCTTGAATTGGTTCGTCAGGTAACTGCACCCGCGGCATATCTCCTCGCCCACGGACAGTCACCGCCATTAACCGAAACCCAAGTTCTGTTGACCGTGCAGCTTCCGAATATACCCGGGTATAAATCTCTTCAAAGGCGTTCAATACACGCTGCAAATCTTGGCGCGATTGGATGCGAATAACAGGAGATTCTACTTCCAGATCATTTAGTTGCCCTTGATATTGCATCCGGAATAAATAGCGCATAGTTACTTGCTCCGGATCGTAATGCCCACGGACAAATTCTTCCCGCACAAACCCTTCCAATTCGTCCCAGGCCTGGTTCATAGCATCCGCAATAGTATGCCAGGTAGTTCCTTCGGGTTCTCGAGGGATATCAATCAACATAGTTCGGTCATACCGATATTCAAAATCGGCTGCTCCACAGCCAAAAGCCGAGAAGCCCGCAGCCCAGGCTGGCACCAACATGTCTTCAAATCCCAATTTTGCACCATACCCGACCGTATGAAGCGGACCGCCTCCACCATACGATAACAAGACAAAGTTAGCCGGCGCATATCCCTTGCCGAGAATTTCGGCTTCTAACGCGTTCTGTAGCCGCGACTCGAGAAGCTCTATCACCCCCAGGGCAGCATCAAACACATCGAGTCCGAGAGGTTCAGCTACTTGGGTCTGTATCGCCTCAATTGCTCGCTCACGATCAAGCTTAATATCTCCTCCCAAGAAAAAATCCGGGTTAATTAAACCTATCGCCACATGACAATCCGTCACCGTAACCGTATCAATACCACCATCTGGATTGGAAACTCCTACGCGATATCCGGCGCTGTCGGGACCTATTTCAAGATTCCGCAAAACTGGATTGAATCTCACAAAACTACCGGTGCCAGCTCCGACCGAATCAATATCCACGGTAGGAATTGTCATGAGCAAACGGGCTAAAGTAGGAGTCGGGTCAATAGCAAAATCACCATCAACCACAAGACCCATATCGAAGCTAGTCCCACCAATATCGGTACATGCTAAATTACGCAATCCCAGGGCTTCCCCGAGATATTTCGCGCCCACTACTCCGCCGATGGGGCCGGAAATCAGTGTTCGGGCCAATTCTCGAGCATCGATGCCAATGGTTCCTCCATGAGCCGCCATTACGCGTAGTCGAAATGGCGCACCAAGTTTTTGGGCCGTACTTTCTACGCTTCGCATTTGCCCCCGAGAAGGCTCGGCCGCAGAAGCTTCGATGACCATAGTATTGATCCGGGGAACCTCCATTCGAACCGGATAATATTCACACGACAGAAAAATAGGCAATTGCTTTCCTCGGTGGGCCATGATATTTTCGGCAATGACTTTCACCTTTTTTTCATGGCTTTCGTTCAAATACGAATGCAATAAAACCACCACGAGAGCTTTGACATCTTGATCAAGCAGTTCGTTAACCGCTCGTTCAACATCGGCTTCATAGAGCGGAATGATGACTTGTCCAAACATATCGATGCGTTCACGTACACCACGAATATATCGTCGGCTAACTAGCGGAGGGTCATAGTGATGCGTGTTGACGTGGAGACGATCGGAATACGAATAACCCAAATAACTTTCGATTCCTCTACGTAAGCGCATGGCATTGTCTTCCGTACCTGCATTGACAATTAACCCAACCGTTTGGGTTTTGCGTTGAACAAGACGATTTAGCATCCCTGTCCCTGAATAGACTCCCGAGATCAAAGAGCTAAATACGTCTTCTGGTCGTGTAGACCAATATTGTAAAGCGTCTTGTGAAGATCGCAGAACGCCTACAGCCTCATCCTCTGGAGTGGTTTGCGCCTTTCCAACCACAAAGTGACCTGTTTCGTCAACAAAAATAGTATCCGTCATTGTCCCACCAGCATCGATGTCAAAGCTCTCGTGGTGGTTT
>JAMDDZ010000071.1 GCA_023488565.1 Bacillota bacterium
GCTCGGTCCGCCCCAAGTATTGTTGCTTCACGAGTCGGGATTTCCCATCGACCCGTTTGCCTTCGACCAGATAGTAGTAGACGTGCCCCTTGACTTTGCGCTTGGTAATGGTTGCCACTGATGAACCCTCCTGTCCCATGGGTTGATAAACAGGAGTTCGCGGTGGACGGCAAAAAGTCCATTGCAATTTTTGCGCTTTATTAAGAAATATTTTTTCGGACATAACCAGTCCGGAACCAAAATTTAGTTATATAAACAACGATTTGAGGCAGTGCGTGCCTTTGAGGCCAATTTTGCCCCTTAACTGGGAAACTTCCGCTAGACAGGACTTAGTGTCCATGGCGGGTGACTCCCATTCTATATCTAGGCAGCCCCCATAGCGCGGTCTACGATGCCGCAGGGGGTACTCGGCGCTCTACACTTGCAGGACTTGTGTGGGTGATGTAGGCCGGGGGTGTCTACTACAAGTGATAAAACAGCCGACTGATTACATCGGTAATGCATCCATTAGCCAATTGCGAATGGCGTGGAATTCCTCTTCTGCTTCCTCGAGATTGTCATCATCGCCATGGGTAATCATGTTGCTTAAAACGATGCGCTCCACTTGATCCACAAATTCTAGCATCGCATCCCGATCTTCTCTTGTGTGGCAGTCGTGGAGGATAATTTGAATGAATGCGTGCAAGGTGATGCCTTCAGAAGCAGCTGCGTAATATTGTTCGACCAATTCGTTCGCCATCATTTTAAGATGATTTCCCTCCTGAAGTTAACACTTTTTTTAAGACCATGACGGATTGCTCCCGAGCCTGGCCGATATAGGTTCCATATCCAATGTCTAAAGAACCGTTCGGGCCGGCTGCTAAGTGCGGTAAAGGTGGCCAATCCGGTGGAGCATTTAAGGATTGAGTCGGCCAGGTGGAGGCTGGCGCAGGATAAGGATCCTTGGGCCATTGCCATTGCGTCAAGGGGAAATTAGGCCGCCACAAAGTTAGATGGCGTGTCCCGGCAATCCAAATGCCATTGTTGGGTCCGGATATTGCGGATAAGGGGGTAACGTTCAGTGTGGTGATCCAATCAATGCCGCCTTGTGACTTGATGGTTCCAATATTGCCGTTGGCATCAATAATCCAGGTACCAAGTGCGGATTGCCCCATGGCGACAAAGAAATCACCCGAAGACAAGATAGCCGCAGGATTCCAAGAGCCGGATGCCATATTGAACTGCCAGAGTTCGGAGGACGTCAAGAGCCAGATATGGTTAGGAGTTGAACCAAAAGCCAGGTCGATGGGTGTTTGGGCCGAGGGCAAAGAAAATGCGGATATGGCTTTGGTGGCCACATTCATTACCCGCAGTGCGGCGGTTCCGCTAAACGAGAGCCGCACTGATGCTGTCCAAGGGCCATCGGTCACGGTAGGACCGGGGATGCCATACGCTCCGGGAACAAACGAGCCGTTCGCAGTCCATCCCCCGATGTAGCCCCAGTGTCGGTACCAGACTGTATGGGCGCCGCTAACCACCAGATCGACTTGAGACCAGAAAGACGACTGGGTTTGGGTCAGCGTTTCAGGCTCGGAGTTTGGCGGAAACTCGGGATTGACTGGAGGGACGGAAGACCAGTCAGACTGGCCGGAAGCCGGATCCAGCCATCCGATTACATCGGCATCCGCCAATGGATCACCCGTGCCGTAGTAAATGCGGCCATGGGGACCTGACATTACCGAACTAATAGAGGTGCCTTCGTTGAGAAGTACTTCGGGACCGACAGTTACGGGGTACCAGGTCAAGGAGGTTTTATCTTCGCGAACTAGCCGTAGAGCCACTGGAGGAGTGTTTTTCACCGGGATGGAACTCAAACCGCACCCAGCAGTTAGCCACAACAACCCGACGCTCAGAAGCCATGAGACACTTTTCATCCAGCCGTGCGGGAAATCTCGGCCGTCAGGTCGGGGAGGGATGGCGCGGAAGAGTTTGACTGTCCCATTCTCGCTTCTCCTTTCTCCGCTGCTATCTTGGTGAAGCATACCTACCGTCAGTCGGCTGAGTTCGCATTCCAAGGCGATGGAAGAGATCTGGCGCTATCCCACACGTGTTACCGACCTAACGCTTCTGACCTCTTATCCGCCTATAATTGCTACATCATAACCGCATGGAGTAGAGATGGCAAAATGCCAATCATGACAAGAGTGAGACCAATACCGGCTAAGAATCCAGCGACGATGATATGAGATAGGTCTTTGTCTTCGGGAACCATTAGGCGCTCGCCTCCTGGCTTTCATTATACCACTTGAGACGATGCAACCGATTGAATCTGCCAGAAGCGTGCTCCCAATCGGTTAGGTATATCCTTCCAAAACCTGTTGATACTAACTACGAGGTGACTGGATCTATGGTAAGGCGATGGTGGTGGTTTGTCGTGGCATGGGGTCTAATTTTCGCGATGGCGATTAATTCTAGTGTCTACGCCAGAGGACAGAGTGTCGTAACGTTGGGGGACAATCTATCGCCCGGCCAACGGCAGCAAATGCTGAACTACTTTGGGGTGACGTCGTCTACGGTCACCGTGATTACCGTAAATAACCAGGAAGAGCATCAATTGCTTGACGGCATTGCACCTTCCTATGAAATTGGCACTCGCTCCATTTCGTCTTCTTATGTGGTGCCGGAGTCCTCGGGGTATGGGATACGGGTGGCAACCTACAACATTACCTGGGTAACCCCGGCCATGTATGCAAACGCACTGGCGACAGCAGGGGTTAAAAACGCAAAGGTGGTGGCAGCAGCACCTTTTGGGGTCTCTGGAACCGCTGCTTTAGCAGGTATTTTAATCGCTTATCAAAAAGCCAGGGGAGTTCAGTTGTCACCGCAACGAACTCGTACCGCCGCTCGAGAAATGGTGGTCACGGGAAACCTGGGTGATGCCATTCATAACAAACCAAAGGCCACCGAACTCATCTTGCTGGTAAAACAGGAAGTAGTGCGTCAAGGTCTTAAGTCTCCTCAACAAATTCGCCCTGTGGTAATCCAGATGGCCAATCGCCTCAACATCCGGTTAACTTCCACGCAGGTCAATCAAATTACTGGTTTGCTGGTGCAATTAGGAACGCTGTCTATTTCATATCAAAGTTTTAGTCGCCAATTATCGGGTATTGAGCAAGATCTCCGGGCTAATCAGCCATTCTGGACGCAACTGCTTACGTGGTGGAATAATTTATGGCAACGTATATTTGGGTTCATTCATGTGTCCTGGATTGACCTTAAACAAATTTTTGCCTAGAATTCCACATGTAGTCGGCACTGCCGAAATTGGAATTATTGAAGGAGTCCCGGTGCGCCATGATGATTTACGACTCGCTGACCCGGCAAAAACGACCGTTTGAGCCTATTGTTTCAGGGCACGTCTCGATTTACGTGTGCGGTGTAACTCCTTATGCCGAAAGTCATTTGGGTCATGCCCGTCCGGCTGTATTGTGGGACGTAATTAAACGATATTTTATACGACGCGGCTTTCTAGTGCATCATGTGCAAAATTTTACCGACATTGACGACAAGATTGTTGCGCGTGCCCAAGAATTGGGAATTTCGGTGACTGACTTAGCCGAGCGGCATATGAAGGAATATACCGATGCAATGAACCAGTTGCGGGTATTGCCTCCAGATTATGCACCGAGAGTAACAGAAAATGTAACCCCCATTAACCAATTTATTGAGGAATTGATAAACAAAGGCAAAGCATACAGCACCCCAGCGGGAGATGTCTATTTTCGCGTCGATCAATCTCCGGGTTATGGCAGACTATCAGGACGCCAAGTGGAGGATCAACGGGTGGGTGTTCGTATTGAATCATCGGAAGATAAAGAACACCCGGCAGACTTTGCCTTATGGAAATCGTCGACAGCAGGTGATCCGGGATTTCCAAGCCCATGGGGCCGTGGACGCCCTGGATGGCACATCGAATGTTCTGTGATGGCCTCCAGATATTTGGGGCCCCAATTTGATCTTCATGGGGGCGGCATCGACCTGATTTTTCCTCATCATGAAAACGAATTGGCACAATCTGAGGCCTATTGGGGTGTTTCTCCTGCCCGTTGCTGGGTACATAACGGCCTAATTACTCACGGCAGCATTAAAATGTCAAAGTCACTGGGAAATGGAATCAGTCTTAGGGAATTATTGGATCGTGTGTCGCCAATGGCACTCAGAACCTATTTATTAAGTGTGCACTATCGGAGTCCGTTGGATTTTTCTCAGGATGCCTTGTTGGACTGGTCTCGAGGAATGGCCCGCGTGTGGGACTTGTATGAGCGGGTGAAAGATGTGGGATCGCCCTCGGAACGATTGGACCAACCATGGGCACAGCGGTTGGAGAGTTTTGAGGAACGATTGTTAGCCACTCTGGATGACGATTTTAACACAGCCCGTGCCCTGGCGGAGATTTACGAGATGGTGCGGGATGTGCATCAGGGCGAAGCGGCAGGTCACGCGGCTACCGCCTATGGGTGGGCGCGGATCAACTTATTGAAGGCGGACCAAGTATTAGGAATTTTACCGTTGCCGGCTACGGTTAACGATCCGGTTGCCCATGATGAAATACTGGCGGAACTGTTGTCATGGCGCCAAGAGGCTCGCCAAGATAAGGATTTTGCAACCGCCGACCGGATCCGTGTGGTGCTGGCCCAGGCTGGCTGGACCATCGAAGATACTCCGAGCGGTCCTCGGTTAGTGTCCAGGGAGGACTTATGAGAGACAGACGGGAATTTTCCCGGGCATCGCGAGTTCATCGCGATGGGTTGGTCGCGTCATCTTCGGATGAAGTTCTTATTGGCAGGCATCCGGTTCGCGAAGCGCTCAGAACGCGGCGCCCTATGAGTCGGATTTTGGTGCAGGACGGAACCTCGCAAGGAAGCTTGGGAGAAATTATCAACCTGGCCCGGGCAGCCGGGGTTCCCGTTCACAGAGTTCCGAGGGCGAAGCTGGACCAGGTTGCTGGGGATTTGCCGCACCAGGGTATTGCGGCATATGTGGCAGTACGCAGTCTGTTATCTATGAAGGACGCCGAGGCGTTGATAAGTCAAGCGGAAGAACCGTTAGTGTTTATTTTGGACGGGATTCAAGACCCCCACAACCTGGGGGCCATTTTGCGGGTGGCTAATGCGGTTGCCTGCACGGTGGTAATAATTCCTGAGCGTGGTGCGGTAGGACTAACGGCTACGGTTGCTAAGGCTTCTGCCGGGGCCGTGGAGTATGTCCCCGTGGTGGGAGTAACCAATATTGCGCAATCCATCATGCGCCTTAAAGAATTAGGGGTTTTTGTTTTTGCCGCAGATCCTGGGGCATCCACACGGTATTATCAAAATGATTGGACTGGATCGGTGGGGATAGTGATTGGGGCCGAGGGGCAAGGAGTCCGACCTTTGGTAAAACAGCGTTGCGACGGAATGGTGTCACTTCCTATGATGGGGCAGGTCGGTTCATTAAATGCAGCAACTGCCGCTGCGGTTTTAGGCTTTGAGGTTCTGCGCCAACGCAGCGCTCGGTAATCTCCGAGTGGAACTTTCAGTAATTATCCTGCATTGATTTGTCGAACACCATCACATGATATGGCATATTATGGAACCTTGCATATCGGAATGTCTCTTTCTGGATGGTCCATCTTTCGCGAAAATGGTTTCCAATGTTAAATTTTCACGTTTTGCGGCGGTTTAGGGATTGACGCCGAAATTGGTGCCTGGCTATAATGAGCCATGGATTATGTAACGTTACGTGAAAGGACGTCATCATATCATAAAAGGTTTGAAATTTCTGCTAATTTGGCCGGGCAATATTTTTCTATTGGAGGCTGGTGCGGGTGAATATTGGCCCCTCTTGGGAGGTAATCCGCAATTACGATGAAATGGCGGACGAGGACATTGTTTCCGATGCTCGCGAAGGACAAAATGAGGCGTTGGAATTTTTAATTCATAAATATCGCAACTTCGTTCGGGCAAAAGCACGCTCATATTTCCTGATCGGAGCAGACAGGGAAGACATTGTTCAAGAGGGCATGATAGGACTATATAAAGCGATTCGTGATTTTCGCAGCGATAAACTAGCTTCTTTTCGTGCATTTGCTGAACTTTGCATTACACGGCAAATTATTACCGCGATTAAGACGGCGACCAGGCAAAAACACATCCCTTTGAACTCGTACATTTCTCTGAATAAGCCGATTTATGAAGAGGACTCCGATCGCACCTTGATGGATGTTATCTCTACAGTAAGGGTTTCCGACCCCGAGGAAATGATCATTAATCGGGAAGAGTTTGGGGATATTGAGGAAAAGATGGGTGAAATCCTAAGCGACCTCGAGTGGAAAGTGCTTATGGCTTACCTCGATGGGCGTTCCTACCAAGAAATTGCTGTCGATTTGCGTCGACATGTCAAGTCGATCGACAACGCGTTGCAACGTGTCAAACGTAAACTCGAACGCTATTTAGAGGGGCGAGTGATGGTGGCTATGCCACCAGGAGCTGATTGAGCGGGGCAGATGCTCCGCTCAATCTTTTGTGGCACGAACCACCGGAAGCCGCAACCCTTCATAAGCTCATGCTAAGCCGAATCATGTCACGACACGGTATTCCATTTTCATATATTGGCTCGGCATAATGCAACGCAAAAAAGTCCCGATCGATCCCGCAGATTCTAAATCCACACTTTTGGTATAACGCTAATTGCCCAATGCTTGAATTCCCAGTTCCTACTTCAATCACTTTGTAGCCGCGGGATCGGGCAGTTTCTATCGCATGAAGGACGAGTCGTTTCCCCAATCCCTGTGCTTGCTCATCTTCTCTCACGGCAACATTCACCAGTTCAATTGTTTGGGGACGTGTATCAAGCAAGACGTATACGCCGATGGTTTGAGAATCCCACTCCGCAATGAAACAGTCGGCCCGGGCCATATAGCTCTCGATTACCGCTTGTGAGGGATCAGCCAGTAGTAGTAGAGGCATTGGCCATTGTTCAGAAAATCTCAACTGACGAATTTGCGCATCCTTCATTTAAACGTCCTCCCGACACTAAAGTGGCAAACACCGGTCGATCAATAGGCACATTACAAACAAAAGCCTATGTTAGTGCACTAACATTGCATCGGGCCCAGTGTGCATCTTCATAGAATTAGGCCGGACGGGAAAAAGGGCGGCGTTTACGATGTTTTCGCAATTGGCTCCATAGGTCTTGCCATAGTTGGAGTTCCTCTTCGCTGAGGTCTTCTGGTCCATAAAGGCCCTTTTCCATCAGTCGGATTAATTCCAACAAGGGTTGGGCTGGGTCTGGGTAAAGCCTGACCCAATACCCTAAAAATTCCCGGGGTGTCTGAATGAACTTGGGTGAGATCCGATGATGAAGCCACAGCCAAAATCGTAGTTCTCTCCATAACTGTCGGGGCGTCGCGCGACGCCCTAGCCAGCGTCGTGGCGCCAAGATCACTAATCCTGCACCCAAAGCTAACACTCCCGCAATCCACGGCCATAACCTTATGATGGGGTGGCTTGAGTGGGTAGGGCCAGTTACGTGGGTAGGTTTAATCGGAGACGTGTTGTTAGGACCTTTAAAGTGCAGTTTTCCTGGCGGCACGACAGGATTCTTGGGTTGGATAGGAACGGTAACCTGTTCCTTTACAGAAGTTTGGGTACCCACAGTTAACTGGGGAATTGACCATCCTGGAGTGGGGTCAATCGGAATCCAGCCGTCAGGGGCTATATAGACTTGGGCCCAAGAATGGGCATCCACTGATCGAATGACATAAGCGTTTTTGCTACTGCTGTACGTGCCAGGTCCATAACCGACCACCCATCGCGCCGGGATGCCTAATGTACGTAACATCATGATAAAGCTGGTAGAAAATTGGTCGCAGTATCCTTGGGGGTCTTTAAACAAGAAGTGATTGACTACATCCGTCCTAGTGGGGGTGACGTGATAGGAATATTTGTAATGGGTATCCAGATAGTGTTTTATTGCTAATACGGCTTGCCATGGCGTGTCGGTATTTCTTGTGATTTTCTCTGCCAGAGCCTTGACTCGAGGGGATAAGTTTTTGGGAGTTTGAAGATCTTCAGGCATCCCAGTAACCAACGGATACGGCGTCGAGGCAATAGTATGATAGTTGTACGAAGGAACGAGTGCGGTCACGGAATAAGTGGCAATATTGCTGCCGACGATTTTTTCATGGGAAGGAAAGACAGTGACTGGACTGGGAGAAGACAGCATAATGGGAACGCCGCTGTAAAACAGCGTAGACAGCCCCCCCGGAACAAGACTGGTAAATCGAAACTGCTGAGTGGAAACGCTGATGCTGTTGGAAAAAGGCATAGGGAACAACGGTAAGTCCGAGGTATCGTTGGTAATAGTATATGGCGCCTGGCTGACGGGATTGGTCCAAGTAGTGCCGTTAAACTTGTTATAAATTTCACCTTGCCAGTAATGAGGGGAAGGCGATGTTACTAGCAAGACCGGTTGGTAGTTAGGGGTCAAAGACTGACCAATATGGTTAATGCCATCGGCAAATCCTGTGGTCGCGATCCCCTTGCCAAAACCTCCAGATAGCGAGGGGTGGCCGAACCCTATTGTCAGATAGCCGTGACCAGGTCTGGCAGGAGTCGTCCACCCTACAGCCAACGGTACCACGATGGATACAAATGCCAACCCATACCATAACCTATGGGGAAGAAACGTAGGATTGCCTTGTTCTGTAAGAAACACTTGGAACCACAAGAGTAGCAAAAGTCCTGTTCCTAAATACACCACCAGGGGGCCTTCTGCAGGTAATCCCCACAGCACATGGTTTAAGGCAAGCGCGATGATGCCGACCCCAAACAAGGTAAGCACCCGGGAGCGTGTGGTGGCTTGGCGGTAAACCGCCCACCCTAAACAGGCCCCGATCAATATAAGAGGTGTGGCCAAATGGGCGCTCATTTGGTTCCATTCAGTGGGCGCTATTTGGTGCAGAGCGATAATTGACTTTAACATGCTTCGAAAGAACTCGTTCGGTCCGGGAAGTTTTGACCATTGCACATAAAGTTCCACGACCACGGCAATGACCCAGGTGCCCCATTTAAGTGCCCACCCAGGCCAGAGATCCCCTAGTGCCAGTATGAAAGGCGTCAAACCTAAAAACCCCGCTGCAACATATCCTCCGGCGTGAGCATAAGGCCAAAACAGGGCGGTCATCCATATTCCGGTTATCAGGACGCGAAAGCGGGAGTCGACCATAAGAACCTCCTTAAACGGTTTGACGCGACAGATAGTCGGGTAATTCAGAAAGGGAACTAATGCGAGTCGTGGTGTTACTGGAGCCAATGGTAATTATTCCAACGGCTGGGATACCCCGCAAATCTTCCGGATCTCGTGGCGTAATCCATAGTGCCGACTGTTCACGGACCACGGGAGGTATGCGCGTGGTAGAGTTCTCGCGCCGAGGAAGGGCCGCTAAGTAATCCAATAGTTCCACGAGATGATCATGACCCATTCCAGGAAAAATATGGTCGTCGGGACTGTCCAGTACCATGAGCCCGATGGCTTGGCCTCGATAATGGGCAAATTCTACGACAGAGGCCGCTGAACTTACCGCAAGTTCCCAATGACCGGCATCAAATATTTTCGAGTAGTCCAATGTCACGTGCAATTGGGGCTGAGTAAAAGGCTCAAACTGCTTCACTTTGAATGCTCCGGTCCGAGCCGATGTCCGCCAGTGTATTTGTGATAGTCGGTCACCGGGAGCGTAGTCGCGAATTCCTCTTAAATTGCTGGATTCCTCAGTGGTGCCGCGGTGACGCTCGGCCTCTCCTTGCCAATTGTAACGGTTTAAACCAATGGTATGTAACTTGACCGATTGCGGCCACACCGTGATAGTGGCCGCCAAGTCCAGTGTTCTCTCTCGTGTAATCAAACCAAAGATGTCCCCAGTACGTACCACTATCGTGGAAAGATGATATATACCCCGTGGAGTGGACTGAATTTTGTATTCTAGGAGTAACCGTTTATAGAGCCATGGCGATACGGTAAAAGATGCACTGGCATGAGAAGACAACTGAGGGGGCACGATATCTTCTACTGTCAGCCAGCCCCAAGGCCACCACCTGGGGTATTCCACGCGCAATCGGACGCTAACCGTGTCGCCGCTGCGAAAAGGTCCTGGGTCCAATAAACGGCTAACATGAACGCGTCCTAGAGGGGATACGAATCCTAGCACGATGACGGCCACCATAACCAAAACAAAGCCAAATAAGTGCCAGGCCAAGAATCCTCCTTGGACATGCGCATAGGTACCCGCGCTGAGGACGATAAGTATGCCTATAAAGACACGTTGCCACGTTGCTTTCGTCATGAGGATTTACCATGACTTTCAGTGACGGGTAAATGCGCTACGATGTCATCGATTACTTCACGCACGATGGCACGGGTATCATGACGCGATCCTCCGCGAGGGATGAGTCTGTGAGTGAGGACCAGAGGTGCGAGCATACGCACATCATCGGGAATGACAAAGGTGCGACCGTGAAGAAAGGCCCACGCTTGGGAACTCCTTTGTAAGGCAATGGCAGCACGCGGACTCATACCTAAATAAATGCGGTTGTGTTCACGGGTGCGTTCCGCTAACTGCGCAATATATTGTCGGATGGCCGGAGATACATAGGTCGTAGACACTTTGTTGATTAAATTCAGCAACTGGTCTTGGGTCAACACCGGCTGCAAGGTATCCAAGGGATGAGATGATTCTAACCGAGACAGCATTTCTGTTTCCTCTTCGATACTTGGATATCCTAATTGGATACGAAACAAGAAACGGTCAAGCTGACTTTCCGGCAATGGAAACGTGCCTTCATATTCGATAGGGTTTTCGGTGGCAATCACCACAAAGGGACGGTCCAGGCGATGCTGATGGCCGTCAACGGTGACTTGTCCTTCCTCCATAACTTCTAACAGGGCACTTTGAGTGCGGGGCGAGGTGCGGTTAATTTCGTCGGCTAAAATTAAGTGGGCGAAAATCGGTCCCGGCTGGAATACAAATTGACTTAATGCGGGATTATATATGCCGATGCCGGTGATATCAGACGGTAAAAGATCGGGTGTAAATTGAATTCGGCTATAGGACAAGTGAAGACTTGCGGCAATCGATTTGGCTAATGTGGTTTTTCCAACTCCGGGAACATCATCTAATAAAACATGTCCTTCTGCCAATATCGCGGTAACGAGAAGCTCAATGGTATGACGCTTGCCCACGATGACTTTTTCAACATTTGCAATTACTTGTTGTAGTTCGGGTATGACGGTATCAATGTTGTTTCCATGAATTGACATCTTATCTGAATGAAGCATCGGGCTGTGTCTCCTCTCCGGCCGCGGGTTCCAAAACTAAAACGTAAAAATCAGGAAGAAAGTTACACGAGGTGTCGATGCCAACGGGTGATCTCGAATGTCTTGAATTCTAGTGCGTATTTATGTTAATATACTTCCGCTGTCAGAACAACAAATTTACTATAGCGCTGGCGTAGCTCAATCGGTAGAGCAACGGTTTTGTAAACCGTAGGTTGCGGGTTCGAGTCCCATCGCCAGCTCCATTTCAAACCATTACACCGCAAGCGATTGCGGGTTTTTTGCTTCTTGGGTATCATCCCCAAAGGCCTTTTCATCCCCACGAGCGGAGCGTACGGGAGCAACAGGATTGCAACCAACGCACTGGTGTTACTCCTCTTCTAAAAAATCTGGCTATGTGCAAAATGTGGTTGGATTTCCTAGGTTCTTGGTTCAAGCTTTCGTTCTCAGCAAGACCGGCCAAGGTTGGAAAGGACGATCGATGCTGCCATGATGTGCAGCCTCGCGGGTGTTGAAAACTCCAGCCGCCGGCCCTGCTCACGGCGCTTACCCATACGGATTGAGGGAAGAGGTTCGTGCGTGCGCCCCCGAATGCAGCTGGGCCTCCGGCGGATCGGTGATATATAAAGATTCGTCGCGGACGCTGCCGCCCGGTTCCGGTGGTTTCTGGCCATTGGATACAAGGTCCTCGTAGAACCCCAACTGATTCCCCCAAGGATCCTCAAAATCAACGAACGAGACCACGCCTGGCAACGTTGACACCTGACTGGGTTCGATCTTGAGCAATGTTCGAGCCCAGGTCGTGGCGGCGCGCACGTCGTCGACCTTCAGCCTTGAACGGTTCGTCATCGGGCGAACCTGACCGGATACCACCACGATTTGCCACCAGACTTCCGCACCCGCAACCACCTGCCACTCAAAGAAATCCTCATGCGGCGAGAAATCCGGGCCACGCCCAAAAAGAGTCGTATAAAAATCCAGTCCCGCCGCCAGGTGTCCTACGTGAATCTGTAACGTTACGCCACCATATGGCATCGTTTTTCAACTCCTCCTCGTATGGGTAACGACCCCGGCACCCAATATTGCGCCTCGGGATCCTCTGAAGCGTTTGAAGACAACTAAAAAGATTCATTGAGCACTTTAATCCCAGGGATGCTTCGCTCTAAGCACGACACTCTCCTGCCCGGAGTCAGGCAGTTGCTGCGTGCGCATCTCCCCGTTTGTACGATAAGGGTTAATCGGGGGCTACACTGAACAATAACCCTGAATCATTCAGTTGTAAAATATCTAGGAATCAACTCAGGTGATGCCTGAAGACACTGAAGGAAGGGGTGCCGGTTTGAACGTTCGGACAATTGAACCTCAAGAACTGGACACCGTTGGACAGGCCTCTTTAGACGTGATGAGAGCCACGCATAAAGGTATCGTTCCGGATTCATTCCTCAATTCCCTATCACTGGATCAGACGTTACGCAGGTTCGAAGGCATCTTACAGAAACCCCATGCCTTTTGTGGTGTGGCCCGTCAAGAAGACAAGATCGTGGGATTTACCATGGGCTCATTCCCGCATCACCCGCCTGAAGGTTTCGATGGAGAGTTGAACACGATATACGTTACGTCTTGCCTGAGTACCGGAGTCGAGGAATAGGCAGAACGTTGTTCCGTTTGGTGATGGAGCAGTTTCAGTATTACCACGCCCAGTCGATGCTTTTGACAGGTTTTACGGATAACCTTCCTGCCCGTACCTGGTATGAGAGATTGGGGGGGTAAAGCGATAAAGAATTCATCTGGTGACCATTAGCGGTCAAGAGCTTTGGATAGCCATGTACGGTTGGGTTGGTCAGAGTTATCGCTTTTTTGACCGATGGACGGGGGCTCTCCGGGAGGCTCATTGCTATCCACCTAATTCTTCCGGCATCACAGCGCGTTGTCCTGAAGCAACACAATTCTTCATAAAAAGGCCGTATGACCCATAACAACGGATTTTCTTGTTCCGCGCGACTGCAGTTAAGCGATTAGGCCTGCGGCGCTAACGCCCCCGAAAGCGCTGTAGGGAATCCCCAATCGGCTGCGTTGAGGACCCCTATGCTCGGTTGCGAGGCGGATGTCCAGTCGCCGCACTACGGCTGACCATGACTGAATTCATCAAGGTGTCACGGGATTTGTGCGTATACTCATCACCGTTTAATGGCTCTCGTCGCAATATACGTCGGCACATGATACTCGTGTAAACGGCCACTACCATTAGTATCCTCATAGAGGTCCGTTAACATAAATCCCGCTTTTAATTGTCCGCCGATCTGTTCGTCGAGCGTATGGGAGAATTGAATGCCCAGGTCATTCTCCATGCACTCCTGATAGAGTCGGTGATCACGTAACGGATTAAACGGGAGTGGGGTTTTGAGGGTGGTTTCCCCCTCATCAAATATATAGTTGATGCCGTTGCCCATCCCGGCGATGAGTAAACCGCCGGTCTTCAACACACGATGACACTCATGCCAAACGGGCAAAACCTCTTCGATATAGCAATTGGACACGGGGTGAAATATCACGTCGAATGACGCATCCTCAAACGGAAACCGTTGGGTCATATCGGCTTTAACGATGTTAATGGAATATCCTTCCTGTGTGGCTACGGTTAATTCGCTGTCTAACTGCCGTTGAGAATAGTCCATCACGGTACATTTGGCACCTAAGGCCGCGAAGATGGGCATTTGTTGTCCGCCACCCGCCGCCAGCCCCAAGATCTTGCAACCGGTAAACGGGGGGAACCACTCGGAAGGCACTGATTTTGTTGGGGTGAGTACGACGTGCCACTCCCCTTGGGTCGCCTTCACGTAGGTCTCGTGAGAAATCGGCATTCCCCATTCCCAGCCGTCATCGACCCACCCATCAATAACAGACGAGTTAATCTCGCGATAATTCATGCTCACACGGTCCTCCTACCACGGCACTGTTTCAAGACGTGCTCAGACGCCTTTGTTGCATCCATTCAGCAGATCCATTCGTCATCTACTCTACTCCACTCGATGCTTTACGGTAAAGCAGAAGGGGGGAATCGCGACCTGACCACTTACTTGACCAACGGTGCATTCGCCCCCGTTTGTACGGTAGAGGGTTTGCCGGTTCACCCATCGGGGGCCATTATTTGATGACCGCAATCAGGCCCCGATTCCCATGGGTGTTTCATCCTAAGTCCGGCCCGAGACAGACGAGGAACACGGGATTACTAATGAGTAAGTGAGCTCCCCAAACGTGAGAACGCCGTCGTCGGAAAAGCCCAGCACTTGATAAAACCGTTGGGCGGACTGATTTTGGGGATGGACGGTCAACCGCAGACGGCGGCACGTGGGGTGGGAGGCTTGGAGATGCTGAATGAGTCGCCCGACGGCCGCCAACCCCAAACCACGGCATTGAAACCGTTGGTCAATGAAGAAGTGAAATAGCCAAAAGTCGTCGCGACTGTTGGGCGTGTAGTGTAAGTTAAAGAACCCGACCATCGTACCCTGGTGATAGATGCCGTACGGGTCGACCGTCTTGCCACCGGGTTTAATATACGCTTTGGCGAGAGCGATAGCCGCCACGGGTCGTACGCTGGCTACAAAGTCTTGCCGATCGGGACCGACCGCCAGCGTCAAAGCTTCCCGCCAGTTTTCCTCCGTGATCGGTGTGAGTTCCACCTGAGACATCGGGAGCCCTCCTTGTTCGACCGGGATTGTCATGGGATGGTGTATTCGCGTATGGCACTAGAAAAGTCCTTGCGGGACAATTACCCCCGTATCTACACTAGTGTTAGTCTAGGGACCGCCATTAACTTCTCGGCTCCCGCTGACATTCTGAATGACGATTCATTGGCGTCTTAACCAGTAGAGTGGTCGCCACTTTTGATTGACGATGGCGAGAATTCGAAGATCGCCATCCTCAGCGGAGTACATGAATGAATAGGGGAACCGCTGCACCCGTTTGCTTCGCATGACACCCTGGACTCGCGGACTCGTCATCGGGTTTTCGTGAATTTCATCCGTCGTCGTCTCGATGGCTTGCAGGATCGTGCTGCCCAGCCCGCGTCGTTGGCTTTCCTAATACAACGCCGCATCATACAGTTCAATCTCCGCGCCGGATGAAACGTCACGCGCATCTTATCCCCCGAGGCGTTCTCGGATCTCCCGGAAGACGTCCGTGGCGGCTCGGCCTAAGGTCTTATTGGCCAGTAGATCGTCGTGCCGTCGTTCCGCCTCCTCCGCCCAAAGACGCGCATTCTCCTCGTCCGACAGTTCTTCTAGGCTGCTGAGCAGCGCGGTCGCCAATCGCGCTCGCTCTCGGGGACCAAACTTCCGTAGTTCGACCTCTAGTTCCTCGTAGGCCACCGAATTCCCCTCCTGCCTTTCTGCGTTCCTGTCCATCCCGACATTCCTACCCAACAAATTTCGCTCATCCACGGCTGGTCCGGCAGTGGGCAACGTCGACCCTAACAATTCTCATTATATCTCTCGTCCCGTCGTTCCCACGCTCACCGCGCCGATTTGACCGAATACTGTGCTAGATCATTAACCGGCCCGAATGTGCATTAAGGACCCTCAAACCAAGGCGGTAGTCCAACCGTATTTTGCACAATACAGAGGATTATTCCGAAGGCCCAATCCGTCGTGATGAAGCAGAAGACCATCCAACCGTAGATTGCAAATAGCCAAAAATCTTTCACTAAATCCCCGAGAACGGTCCGTTGAGTGGACGCAAGGCGAGGCCACGACTGTGACAAAAAACTCCACTTTGGATCATCGTGTTGTGACGCGGTGGTGGCAGACAACGCTTGCATCGCTTGGGAAGAAACTGCTCGTGTGCCGATTTTAGCCAATAGGCCCATCCATCGTGCCGCTACGGTTTCTCCAGAAAGTGCTTCGTTTTCCAGCAGATCGGAGGGTACAAGGTCTGGCGCCCTGTGAAAAACGAACCAAACAAGGCCGGGTTGAGCCCTGATGGGAAGAACATTCAAGGATATTTTCTTGTGAGTCTTGCCCCAAGATTCCCCACTGGATATCACATGATACCCGGCACCCACGGCATGGGCGTATGACGAGAAGATGACTATTTTCATAGGTTCGTGGATGGATTGGCATCTAACAACAGTGTATTATGAGGGTGGCGAAACTCAAGTTTTAAGAAATGATAAGGGTGGATACGTGACGGAGGCGAGGGGCACTCGTCGCTGGGACGAATCGGCCAGGAAATTGGGAGACGGCTGGAGTCTTACCTGTGACAGAGGCCGAGCGTACTATGACGTCATGGCGGTTATTTATTGTGTTTGCCATGGCATCTGCCTCGGCGACGACACCCCCTGATTGGGCTTTTGTTATTTAAGATGGAATTAACCAATATGGTGATTGCCATCCTTGTAGCATTTCTGATTGGGATGATTCCGGCGGGAATTTTTAGTGAAATGGGACGAGAGCTTCCCCTTACAGCGCTTATTGTGGCTCGGCACACTTTTGGTTGGGGTGGGGCGTTTGTGTTTTCGATCTTCTTTACGTTTGTGAATGTGGGCTGGTTTGGATTAAATACCGAAGTAGGTGGACAGATTCTATCGGCGATTTTTCATTTGCATGGCGAATTCTGGTTTTGGGCGGTTGGTGTGATTCAAGTTGTCCTGGTGCTATTTGGCATGAAGTGGTTGGAATACTTCTATCGTTATACATCGGCTATCTTGGTGGTCTGTTACGGCACGTTATCCGTGTACTTATTTACCCATTTCCACGTGCGTGTTCCTCAGTCAATCGGCAAAACGCCTTGGGGAGGAGCGCTCACAACTATTCTCATCTTTTCCATCCTCTCGTGGACCTATAAAATTTCTACTGTTTTTCGCTTCGCTGTATCGGTTCAAAAGATCTCTCACCGTACTCGATATTTTCTGGCGCCATCGATTGGGATCGTGCTGGCCGTGTTGTTGATGGGCGTGGTCGGTATCTTTAGCCAAGAGGCCACGGGGAATTGGAATGTGGCGTTGTTTGGTTCCAGCATTCCCGTCTGGGGGGTTGTCGCGGCGGTCGGGGTGGCTTTGGCTGTGGTTCATACCAACGCTCTGAACCTCTATCCGTCCACGGTCGACTTGCTGGCGGCCCTAAACACAATTAAGACGGCATCTCAATGGGAGCAACCCGTGGCCACGGTCGCATTAGGCGTACTCTCGACTTTATTAGCGATTTACGGAATTATTGACCATGTTACGGGGTTTCTTAATATTCTCGGCGACTTCTTGTTGCCTTTTACCTTTATCATGATTGCGGATTGGCTTTGGGTTCAACGAAAGCGAGCCGAGGTCAAGGCGTTCTTTACGCCACCGAAGACTTGGGCCGAATGGGTGTCGATTCCAGCGTTTGTCGGAGGGATTGTCGGTTTTGTGTTGTGTTTTTGGCCCGAACTTCCTTCCGGGATTCTTTTATAATGTCTTACCGCTGCCGGTGGTAGGCTCAATCGTGGCGGCCGCGGTCTATTTCGGTTGGGCTCCCAAGTCGAGCGGAGACCTTGCCGTGGCGAACCGTATAGGATAAGAGGGGGGACGAGGGATGGACACGGTGCTCTTGGACATGGATCCGGGGCACGACGATGCGCTGGCCTTGCTGGTGGCTTTGTCGTGTTTGCCTGTGCGTGGCGTGACCACCGTCGCCGGCAACCAAATTGTTGAAAAAACCTATTTAAACACACGGCGTATTCTGGATGTCGCGGGGATTCACTGTGAGGTAGTTCGTGGCGCGAGTAAGCCGTTATTTCGTCCGTTGGTGGTGGCTGATCGGGTTCACGGGGATTCCGGGCTGGATGGGTATGATTTTCCGCTAATTGCCCCGGCCCGTTCGGTGGATGCGTTTTCATGGCTTAGACAGAGGATTCGTGAGGAGCCAAAAGTCCGGTGGATTGCCACTGGACCTTTGACGAATGTTGCCGTATGGCTCATGGGCCATCCAGATCTCAGAGAAAAGATTACCGATATTACTGTGATGGGCGGCGCGTTAAGGGGCGGTAATGTGACGCGTTATGCGGAATTTAATTTCTATGTGGATCCAGATGCGGCCCAATATGTTCTGACGTCGGGTGTTCCGGTGTCGTTAGTCGGACTCGATGTCACCCATAAGGCGCTTTTATCCTTCCATGAGTTCTACCGGTTTAAAGAATTGAGAACACCGGTTGGGGAGATGTTCTATCAGTTATTTGCCTTCTTTAGCCAACATGAGCCCAATGCCGGACCCGAGGGAACGCCGGTCCATGATGTCTTAGCTGTGGCGGCTCTCGCCCAGCCCCACCTCTTTCAATGGACACCGATGGCGTTGCACGTGGAACGGTGTGACGATGAGCATAGGGGGAAGATGACGGTTATCCCGAGCCAAGGAGCGGTTCCCGGGGTGAACGTGGCGACCGATATTGATGTGGAGGGCTTCTTTTCATGGATGTGGCAGCAACTGGAATATTATCGCAAGTAGATGCTTCCCTAGAGGAGAGACAATCGGCATGACAACAGAGGCATTTTTCATGATGAGCGAAGAAGTTGAACAGGCGGTGCAAGAGAGAAAAGGAGTCGTGGCATTAGAAACAGCGGTGTTAACCCATGGGCTGCCGTTTCCTGATAACTTGGAAACAATGGCCAAGATGGAACGTGCCGTACGACGCCAGGGAAGCGTTCCGGCCGTCGTAGGCCTACACCAGGGACAGATCATTGTGGGGATAGAGCCTAATAATTGGGAAGCGCTCCTCAATAACCCAGAAAAGTGTTCTCTTCGCGATCTGGGCATCGCCATGGCGCGTGGCCGCAATGGGGGAACTACCGTTGCAGCTACAGCCTATTTGGCGCACCGGGCGGGAATCCGGGTGTTTGCAACAGGTGGCATCGGGGGCGTTCATCGAGGATGGACCGAGACGTTGGATGTGTCGGCCGATCTCTATGCCTTAGCGAACGTGCCAATGATCGTGGTGTCGTCCGGCGCGAAAAGCATTTTAGATTTGCCGAAGACCATGGAGGTTTTAGAATCCCTCGGGGTGCCCGTGGTAGGGTATAGGACCGCTGTATTGCCCGGATTTTATGTTCGCGAAACCGGACTTTCGGTATCGAGTTCGATTACCCGTCCAGGGGATATTATTGCTATAGATTGTGCCATGCGGTCTATAGGAATGCGGCAAGCGTTGTTGCTGGTGCAACCAGGGCCTTTGAGCGTGGATGAGGAGCTCGTGGAAGCACTTATCGGCGAAGCGTTGGCTGCGGCCCGCGCCCAATCTATCGTGGGCAAGCAAACCACCCCGTTTCTATTGGAGTTTTTGAACCAACACGCGGGCGATAGCTTAAAAGCGGCCAATATTGCCTTGCTTGAGAATAATGCATCATTGGCAGCACAAGTGGCGGCGGCTTTCCATGTATGACGTAGTAGTGGTCGGTGATACCGCCTGGGATACCGTCGTTCCCCTTCATGGGGATCTAGAGTTTGATGCGGACACCAATGCCACCATCTATCAGGGAATGGGCGGGCAGGGGCTTAACATGGCGATTGCAGCGGCGGAACTAGGGAGTTCAACCGCTTTGGTGACTCAGGTCGGGTGCGACATGCTAAGTCAGACACTGCTTGCCCACATACGTCGGGCAGGCATTCACTTAGTAAGCACCACCCAGGAAGACCCTTTGACACGGGTTGTGGCCATTGTTCGTGAGGATGGAGAACGGGCGTTGCTAACCGATCCCGGGGTGGGTCCGTTGGCTTCGCCTGATGACAGTATCCACGGGAAGGTCTTACTTATTTCCGGCTATTTGGTCGATCGACCAGGGGGAGTCGAAAGAATAGGTGAATGGCTGCAGTGGGCGCGCCGTCATAAGATGACCCGTCTTTTGGATGCGGCGCATGCGCGCCTTAGCGATCGATTGACGGGGATCTTATCCCAGGTGGATTGGATCTTGGCGAATGAGCGGGAATGGCAGGCACTTGGACGTCCCGATGATATCGCTTGTTTAATAAAACGGGGTAAGGAGGGCATTCAACTGCGCAAGGGTCGGCATCTAATGGATGTCGGTATCCACGCGTCGGGGCCGGTGGTGGATACCACGGGGGCTGGTGATGCGGTGGCCGGTGGATTTGCGGCGTCGCTGGCGCAGGGGATGGGGGTCCGCAAGGCGGCTGAAATTGCTGTTCAACGGGGATTTCAAGCGTGTCTCCATTTAGGTTCGATAAAATTTTAACAGTTTGGCGCCAGAATTCTCCCGCTCCTCCGGCGGCGAGATGAATGACGGGTTTTCTTTTCAGCGCTATGCCATCAATCCGGAATCATAGCAGAAAAGGGATACTAATCCGTGGAACTTGGGAGCCATAATCATTGCGTGTTCGCGATAGTCACCACCTGATTCTCATAAGATCGGCGCCTATCTCCGGATCAACTTTTCGGGCGGATCATAGTCCTCCTTCCAGCTCCTAAACCTATTCAACATATTGCAAAGTATCACCGCTACCACTCATCGCAAGAGGATTGAGCGCAGGCAACATCGCCCTTCGCGAGCGATCAGCAGTTGATCTCTCTTTTACCGGTCCGTCTTCAATGGCGTGTCCAACCAACGGGGAAGTGCAAACAACCCTCGTATTTGGAGAACGCCGAAGAGGGTGGCTTTGACCAACAAACGGGACATCTCAACCTAAGATTGT
>JAMDDZ010000045.1 GCA_023488565.1 Bacillota bacterium
GTGTTACTATCTGTTACCACCGCTGTTACCACACCGCGAACCCGTAAAGCCTTGCCGGACGCGGGTGTTACTACAGTTACCACTGTTACTACTGCATTTCCCCTCTAAAGCTTCTAAAAAGAATTATCACGATCGAGATCTCGCGTAATTTTTTTGAGCGTGTCTTTAAAGCAGTAATAATGGTAGTAACAGTAGTAACATGGGTTGAAAGGCAAGCTGGATAACGGTTTCAGATAGTAACGAGGTAGTAACAGATAGTAACACAAAAGAAAGGCTATAGGGAAAGAGAAGAGACCCCGGGACTCTTTGTTTTTGGACCGATCTCTATTGCAATCGGGCGCCCGCGATCCTCTAGGGAAGGGAAAGGAGCGGCAAATCGAATTCTCTTAGCTTTCCCTAAGGCTTGTGGTTCGACGCGGAATGGATATCTGGATATAATAAAGAGCAGAGGACGGATGGCGCGTGAACGAATCAGAAGGGCAACCCTTAACCACACTATTGCTTGACTTGGTCAAAGAGCAGCTGAGTCGGCAACTGGATGCATCCAATGCATTAGAGACGAAGGCGGTCGGGCTGTTGGCCTTTCAAGGGGTGGTCATCGCTATCCTAGTCCAGACAACTTGGTGGCCGTGGGTTATGATTCCAATTGGATTGGCCTTGATTTCGACGGTGTTGGCGCTCACCACTTTATGGGTGGCCGACTATCACAACGGACCAGACGTACCGTCGTTTTACGAAACGCACTCCCATGACTCCGCACTTGACGCGACACTGTGGATGATTCATGGAATGGCCCAAGCAGTTCAGCACAACCGCCCGATGCTGGCCCAAAAAGTCGTCGATTAGTATGGGCATTGCTCGGGTTAATCGGGACGATTATTGCGTCAATCGGTCTGTTTTCTATTCGGAGGTGAATCGCACCATGGCAAAAAAGATGCCCCAGCAGCCGCCAAAATCCGTACAACCCACACCCCAACCATTGGGTGTGCCGGCCACGCCGTTGCCAGCCAAGCTTCCGACGGGACCGGTTCCCCAAGAAATCTTACGGAAGGGTTTTCGTCCCGAACGCGGTAAACCGCAACTGAACAAATAAGGTTTGGTCACTATTCCGAGTCCGCCTCGATTTTGTGGGCCGCCAATTTACGGATCAATGTGCGAATAAGATCCTTTTCATCTTCGGACAAATAATCAAAATAAGTCTTCCGCTTAGACTCCGGGTGGTCGGCCGCGGGATCTCGCCGCAGCTTTCCCTGAGTCTGAGGTAGCATTGGATGTAAGGCTTCATGGAATTCCCGGAAGTGCTGAAGAAACTCCGAGTCGGTGAAGGCAATCCTTGCGAGCGCCCCAGCAGCTTCCAGCACATGGAAAACTTGCTCGTTAGACATTTTAGCCAGTTGTTTTTGCACGTAATCGTACAATCCGGCAGGATCTTCTACCGTAGTTGTTTGCCCAGTCCTTGGATCTTGGATCGCAGGTAGGCGCACGGTTTGCAGTGAATCCCATGTTCGTGCAGCCTGGGCGGACAACAACCATACAATCGTCAGATATGTTGCAATTAATGAGACATGGTCGCGGAATTCCTGGGATAAATGGTTCGACGCCCCGGGCAGATTCTCACCCCAGTCGCTCTCCCGGAGCCAGACCTTCACATCATCAGGCGAACGTTGCAAATAAGCGGCCAAACGGGCCACCATGTCCGAAGAGGGGTCGGTTCGACCTTCCAAAATCGATCCCAAATGGGAGTGTGTCGTTTGCATCGCGTCGGTTTTCGACCTCCTGGTATATCCGGACGCCCGTGGCTTCAAAAACCGGGAAAGGCCGCAGAACCTGGTCGGCCTCGTGTCGCATATCCTTTAACTCCGATGGCGTCGTGCCCCTCACCGTTTGCCCCAACGTTAAATGAGGCACGTAACGGCCTAACTCGAAATACCGCTGAATCGATTCGGGATCGGGCGATGTGGCGTCGACCAGTCGTTTGTGGAGGGTTCTCAGCGACTCGGATACCACCCCGAGATAGACGACGGCATCGCCCAAGAACTCCGGTCCCGTGATGGCGACTATAAAGCGCGGAAAGGCTGCGCAGACCGCTGTGACGGGATCCGTCCAAGCCAAGTCTGGCGTCAGGCCCCCTTGAGCCTTGACGGTAATGTGGGGCTCCACGACCCATGGAGTATGGTTGTTGGGCCACCGTCTTTGGAACTGGCGATTCGTTGCCCGTATGTTTTGGGGGGAACAATGCTGATGACATATGGCATGGTCTCACTCCAGAGTACGTCGGTTTTTTAGCAGATATTGGCACCAGTACCTTCGACGGTCGCGAGCCAACCACCTTGTTGCACATTTGTCCCCGTTGACGCACTATTAACCACGTAAAGCTGCCCATGAAGAAGTCGGCAAAGGAACACGATTCATGCGCGTCCAAGTTGTCGATTTACCCATATCTGGCCATCGATTAGAACCATAAAAGTGGTCCACACCACCCATGTTTTGAGGCGAGTTCAAACGTTATTGGCAGTGTAATTGGTATCGGAATCGGCGAGGATTTGATGGGCAGTGTGCTTCAATTGGCTTCCTCCTTTAGCCTCAACCGGGATCTCTGGGGTTGGTCCCGGGAATATTGGCCGGGCGCCAGCTTCCGTCATCTTCTCGAACATAGCCGTCGTAATGCCGGTTGATATCTTCGGCGGGCCACAAAGCCGAGACGACCTGGGCGCCACGCCAGCCCTCGCCCCGGTAATGGGATGGTGAGAGAGCAAAATATAGTGGCAACACGCATATCAAATTGGGGCTCTTTCATGACGGTTTGCGGCAAGAAGTATAAGCGACTCTCCAAGGATACTACGCGGACTGTGGTGGGGCAGGTGGATGAGGTGGTGTTGGCCTCAATGGCACCCTTGCTGAAACCAGTTTTCCACCGGGTGGCCAACGTCTGTCGAACCCGCCTCCTCTAGAAATCACACCCCCAGGATACGAGCTGAAGGTTCAATACAATCCCCCTGATTCTTTAGGGGCAGACCGATGCGTTGGGAGCGTGGTACAAATACCATACAAATCCCGTGGTGGTAGGTGTGGGAACGACGGTCACCATTGACCCAGTCTCCGACCATGGGATCCGGGCACGGTTTATACCTGATTTTCCGCAGTTGGCAGGTGTTGGGCGACCGTATAAAAGTGGACAGCCTAACATTTTAGATCCATGAATTTATCCGTGGGGAGATCCCGATTTGTTTTCAGGTGCTATGCCAGTTAAAACCCACAAAGCGCGCCGTTGGACGCGGAATATTGCGGGGGTGGCATCCCATAGATCTCCGTCAATATCTATCACTCGCGGAGGATCCGTTTTCACACGGATCTCATCGACGGCTTTATAATGAGCCGCCGCGTCATTGATGTGGCGTCCTACCAGCAACAATGCGGCTACACGAATCAGTGACCACCAGTCATGGCTTCCTAAACTAAACACATGAAGTTGACCGTCATGATGATGGGCACTTGGCGTGCTAAAAATCGGGCCAGCCAAATTTCGTCCCTTGGCAACCACCAGTTGCCTAGTGCGGTAAGATTCCACGCGGTTCTGACATTCCAAGGTAATCTGGAACGTATCACTTTCCTCAAGCGCCTTTCGGACGTTAAATGCCCAAGCTCCCCACTTGAGCCGGCGTTTGGCTTCGGGCGTCAAAAGCTTAACGAGATTTTCACTGATTCCAACGGTCGCGCTGTTTAAAAATGTCCGGCAGCCATTCTGAGTCTCTGCCTGACCCACATCGAAAGCGCGAGGTTCCCCCGATATCAATGAATCCAGAGCATGCGGCCAAGGCCGCATGCTAATGCTTTGGGCAAAGGTGTTGCCAGTGCCCAAAGGCAATACTCCCAAAACTCCCCGCGAAAATAATAACGCCTGGGCTGCTATCGATAAGGTACCATCCCCGCCGCCGACAAGAAATCTGGTTACGCCATGAGACAAGCCTGATTGAATGATAGCTACCAATTCAGCAGGGGACTCTGGTAAATAGTCCCCGACTAAATTCATCCGTTCCGCGACAGTGCGTACCACTTCCCGATAGGCGTCACGACCTGTGCGTGAAAACGGATTAATCACAACATAGGTTGGTGTGTCACGCGTTATCACAGGTTCCAAGTTTTGAGGGTCCATAGTTCCATAGTATGGCATTTCTCAGAGCATTTCTCCCTAAGAATTCTCCATGGTACAATTAAATCCACATTTTGGTTGGAATTCTGAAAAATGCAAAGGAGGAACTCAGGTGCCTGCTAAAATTACTGGACAGTCAAAGCGATTAAGAATTTTTATTGGTGAAGCCGATCATTACCATCACAAACCTCTCTACCATGCCATTGTCCTCAAAGCACGGGAGATGGGT
>JAMDDZ010000010.1:0-1723 GCA_023488565.1 Bacillota bacterium
TTGATGAACCTGGCCTAAGGAAGCGGCTGCCAGCGGCTCCGGATTAATATACAGCAACACATCGGCCATAGGCCGACCCCAAGCGGCTTCCAGCGTTTGCACTAAAACATCGAACCCAAATGGCGGCACGTCACTTTGTAATTTCTCCAGAGCCGTCACCAAGCGCTGCGGCAAGATATCACTGCGCAAGGATGCCAATTGTCCCAATTTCACGAAGGTCGGCCCCATGGCTGCGAGTACCAAACCTAAGCGTTCAGCCCAATTGGCGTCGTCTTCGGGAACCCGGGCCCGAAGCCAGCGCTGTTTTATCGATAAGTGCCGGGAAAGACCTAAACTGTCCATGACCATCACAAATCCATGCTGGGCCAAAATAGTCGCAATCTCTCGATAACGACGCCAGCCGGCGGCTCGGGGCCACGGACCTCTCATTGTCCTATGTTCTCATAAGTCCCGTAGATTATCGGTTTACCATCTCGCACCATAATCTGCCCCTTGGCAATGACGGTGTCCACTATGTCGTCTTTAATCACCAGCACATGAGCCATCATTCCCGGGGCTATCTCACCGACCAAAGGTAATTTTAAAATATGCGCCGGAGTACTGGTTGCCGGCGCCAAAGCTTCCTCCCACGGCACTCCGTTTTTAACCAGCGCCAATACAGCTTGCCATAAGGTATCAGCCGACCCTATGCCCATCCGGACCAAATGACCGTGAGCATCAAACGTCGGTGCCGATCCTTGCGCATCCGAACTAAAGCTGATGTGATCCCATGGCACTCCCTGTTCACGCAAATATCGCGCAGCAAAAGCCGGTGCTACCGCATCGGGATCGTCGTCCGCGGGCTCAATTCCCGTGGTAATGTCGAGCCATCCGCCCCGTCTGCCTAAAGCCACCGCATCCTCCAATAATTCTCGATCCCGGTTCAAATGGGTGGGCACAAAAGTATCAGGCGGCAAATCCGCAATTTCCAGCACCTGATACACAGGGCCAAGCCGGCGTGGGCCGTTTCCCATGTGGAGGTGAAGTACTCCCGCTTTACCGGATAAAAGACCGCCGACGCGCGCCTCAGAGGTCAATTCGGCCAGAACCCGATCACTGGGATGACTGCCTCTGTGGTCGCTCACCGCTATTTCGCCGATGCCCAGCACCTTGTCGATAAGAATAATATCGTTCCGCGGGTTATCCGTTATAGTTCGGGTCGGCACTTGGTAGGCTCCGGTGTAGATATAAGTGGTAAGGCCCTGCGCCTCCAGCCCGCGGGCAGTGGCCAAAAGTCCAGAGACACTGCGAGTCGTGCCATCCGTTCCCAACACCCCCACCACCGTGGTAATTCCCGCCCGTGTCAATTGGGTCAATCGAATTTCCGGCGTGCGAAACTGAGGGCCGCCCTCTCCGCCACCTCCTGCAATGTGGACATGTTGATCCACTAATCCTGGCATCACCAGGGCTCCTTCAACGGAGATTACCTGACCACGGCACCACGGCGGCAATGCCAGATGACTGCCTATGGCGGCAATCCGTTCTCCGACAATCAAAACATCTTGCCGCCCTAGATTCTTTGGTGCGTATACGGTGCCCCCTTGCACTAAGAGAGCTTCTATCATCATTCTTGTTTGCCACTTCCCTTGTCGCCGCGCCCTAAAACCAACTCGATTTTTTTGGCGATTTCCTCGCTTTGCTGAATCACGCTACGCAGTTTCTTTAGATTGGCCAAATCCGATTC
>JAMDDZ010000010.1:1733-4385 GCA_023488565.1 Bacillota bacterium
GGTTTCACCTGGGCTTTCTTGGATTTGTTGCTGCCGGTGCCCGAAGCGCTACTCTGGTTATTGTTGCTACTGCCTTGGCCCGAATTCTGATTACCGCCAGGCGAGTTTTGATTCGCGCTGCCTCCTGGGTTTTGGCTTACCGAAGCCAGTTCCTGCCGCACCATCTGCCGCAGCTGTTCAGGATCTGGGATTCCACTAGCCCCGTTGCCGATTTCCCCCGACTGTTGTGTTTTTGCTAACTCCTCGCGAATAATGTCGCGTAAACTGGTCGACGATTGCCCTCCGCTAGACCCATTGGCCAACTGTCCCTTCCTCCTTTGGCTACTGTATTAAAGGGTAGTATGTCCGGGTATCGTCCAATTAACCTAAGCGTTGGCACTAGTGCCAATTTCTATGTCTTTAAGTGCCTGAGCCAGCGTTTTTACCGGATAAATCGTCATATGATAGCCTTTGCTTCGTGCCATGTGCAATGCTTTGGCGTAGTTGGCTTGAGGACACAAAAAGATAGTAGCGCCGGCACGGTGGACGGTAATCACCTTTTGCGCCACTCCCCCAATTTGACTTACGGTACCATTGGGGGCAATTTCTCCAGTACCGGCCACGACGCGACCACGGGCTAAGTTCTTTCCCGTGATTTGATCATAAATTTCCAGCGCAAACATCATCCCAGCACTGGGACCTCCAATATTTTCGCTTTTAATAGTTACCGGGCGCGGAATATGCCAATCTAGATCCTGCCCTATCACGACACCGATGGCTGGCGCGGGGTCGTCTGCTAAGTGCATCGTCTTAATAGGGATGACTAGTCGCTGGTGATGGCGTATCACGGTAAATGGAACAATCTGCCCAAAGGTAAAATGTTTTTGCATCAAGGTTCGAATTTGAATGGGTGATGTCACCTTGTATGGCCCCACCGCCACGATCAAATCGCCCGCTTTAAGTTTGCCGGCGGCGGTGCCTGATTTCAGCACGCCTTCGACTTGTGCCCCGGGCACCGTGGTCACTGATGCATTAAGTCCTGCCAGCCGTTCCCCAGCGACTTCCGCTGAAAGCTTGCTGCCCGACATCATCGCATAATTGAGTTGCTCATACTGTTTCATATCCAATCCCCCGGTAGCGTAGTTTAGAGGTAAAATTTCTACATTGGGGTCCAACTTTGCGCCTAAATACAAGAGTTCATTGAGTTGTCCTATTTCCACAGCAACCATTAACAGTTTGCCACGGCCCGGCGAGTGTCCATGGGAAACCTCCACCATTTGTGATAAGTTGCCGGTAATCCCGGGAGCTACTGCAAGATAATTAGTGGGGGTAAACCAAAGCCCAACGCCGACCACCACCAATATCGCTACGATCCACACCAGAGTTTTTCCGACACTTCGCTTTGTCTTCATAGAGCACTCCCTTCGTTGGCAGCGGCTGTTGCCTTCCCTAGTAACGCTAACAATGACGGCATAGCAGCTTCCGCAGCTTTTTCTCCAGCAGCAATTATGGCCCCAATTTGGCTAAAATGCGCATCTCGGCTTAACGTCAGGTCCGGTTCGATCACGATGTCGGCATCAAGCTCCTGATACTGGCGTAGTTCACGCGCCATTATGTCAAAGGTTTGGAAAAGCACATCAAACATCGACCCCACTTTAGTCGCCAGTTCGACCCCCACATCCACGGCTACCAACACGTTTCCCGGCCATTTCCGTGCAATATCTACCGGCACTCGGTTCAATACGCCACCATCGACCAGCACTCTGCCTTCATGAATCACCGGGCTGAAGATACCGGGTATCGATACCGTAGCCCGCACTCCTCGTGCTAAACTGCCCGAATCAATCACCACCGGAGTCGCCGATTCGATGTCGACGGCAACTACTTTCAGTGGCGGCTGACATTCTTCAAAACGGCGACCCCGGGTAAGCAAGTTCAACAGTCCTTCGAGTTTGCGTCCTGCGACCACACCCATTTTGGACAAAGAAAAGTCGAGCCAGTCGCTGCGCCGAATGCCAAGCGCCACCTCTTCCAACATGAGCCCGGTATAGCCGGTGCAATAAAGAGCACCAACCAGCCCGCCCATGCTGGAACCGGCAATTCCCCGAATAGGGATTTGATAGCGATCCAAAACCTTCAGCACGCCAATATGCGCTAGTCCTCTGGCTCCACCCGAGGACAAAGCCAAAGTCACTCCTGGTTGCGACATCTATTTTCGTCCCCTTCAGTCTATGAACAACAGTCATGCCTTGATGTCCCCAATCATAGCTTGACACGGCATCTATTGCATTTTTTCCAGTAACCTCTTGGACGGAGGCAGTCATGAAAACTCTCTACCGCCAATTGCCAATGTGGGGCATTCTCCTGTGGAGTATCGCTATACTATACACTGCAGGGCCACAAATTCCGAACCTTTGGCCAGTCGTGGTGCAGTACTGGTGGATCCGTATTGTGCCCTTAGTGTTCCCTAGTCTTCTGACCGCAGAAATTATGATTCAACTGCTACCCGCCAGCACCGGTCTTCAAGCCCTAATGCGATCTTTAGCGTCTTTTCCTTTAGTCGGCGCCATGCGTCGGTGCGATCATGCCGCCAACGAATCTTCCTCCGCAAATATCTATGATGATTTGGTGTGGTCCAACTGTTATAACCCCCTTCTGTTTGCGCCGTTGTCC
>JAMDDZ010000126.1 GCA_023488565.1 Bacillota bacterium
TGGAGTGACCAACCACCCAATCAGTCGAGAAATCTGAAGGGAGATGTGCAGCAGAGTGTATAGTCACGTAACGTCAGACGGCACCATGATATCGTACCGAAAATTCGGTAGCGGTCCTGAACAAGTCGTATTAATTCATGGGTGGATGGTTGACGGCCGGGTTTGGCGAAAGGTGTGGGAAAAACTTGCCGCCAACCCCAAACTAACGATTTTAGTCCCTGACTTGAGAGGCTCTGGCGAATCAGGACGATCTGACTCGACTTATACACTCGACCGCTACGCCGAAGACTTGGTCGAACTTTTGGCACGTGAAAGCGTGTCTAACTATTGGGTGGTTGGTCACTCCATGGGCGGAACAATTGCACAGAAACTTATTAGTACACACCCGAGTCAAGTGAGAGGTGTGGTGTTGGCGGCGCCGGTGCCTGCCAGCGGCATGCCAATGCCAAACGAAGCCCGAATTATCTTCAGGCAAGTATCGACGAATGCGGAAACTGCAAAAACTCTCTTGGCTGGTCTAGTCGCGCCTGGCCACGAAACACTAGCCGACGAAGTTTTCGACATCAGTCGGGATGTCGATCCCGCGGCAATTTCGCAGGCGTTTAGCGAATGGAGTGACGCCGACTTTGCAGAGACAGTAAACTATTCCGGGTCCGTCTCAGTTTGGTACGGGGAACACGACGAGTACATTACTCGTAGTTTCTTACAACGAACCATGTGTAAGTTCCTCCCCCAAAGTGCGATACAAGAAATTGCTGGCGCCGGCCACTACATCCCTCTGGAAGAACCTGACCAGTTGATATCTGGAATCATCCGGTTGATGGATCCATCGTTGCACTGAAAATCTCGCAAAGAAAGGTCGGTCAAGCCCACGAAACCAGTACCAAACGACCAAATGCAGTCCGAAATTGCAGATGCATATGATAGACTCTCCTATGATTTTGAGCACACAGTAGATACCAACAGTCCGTATAATGCGGATTACGAGCGCCCTGCCATGTTAGAACTTCTACCAGGGAGTTTGTTTGGACAGGCCGTGTTGGATGCGGGTTGTGGTGCCGGATGGTATGCCGATCAGCTTGCCAAACGTGGCGGTAGAGTCACTGGAGTTGACATTAGTCGGAAAATGGTGGCGGCTGCCAAGCGCCGCGTTGGCAAATCCGCCCGAATCCTCCGCCACGATCTTGCGGCACCACTCCCTTTTGACCACAATTCATTTGATCTAATCGTAAGCGCGTTAGTACTTGATCACATTCACGACTGGGGAACGACCCTTCATGAATTTAGCAGGGTACTAAAGCCAATGGGCTGGTTGCTTCTGTCAGTCACACACCCTTTCCGAATCATGTCGAAGTCCGGCCCACCGAAAAACTATTTTGAAGAACGGGCCTACACGGATATTTGGAACAAGCCAAACAGTGGTGAGGTCAGCCTCAGCTTCTATCACCGTCCACTTCAAGTAATGATAGGCGAGGTTACTCGTTACTTCACGATAGACCGAATTGTGGAACCGCAGCCTCTCGACTCCTTTAAAGGTAAGGATCTAATGCGCTACGAACGCCTAAATACGACTCCGCATTTTTTAATCATACGTGCCCGATCGGCGATGAGCGAACAAAACTTGGGGGTTCACGATCTTGGCCGCCTATCACGTGCCGATATCCAAATGGACATCCAGCCACCATCTGCTGCCGAGGACCGTGTCCCCAAAAGTTCCGACGTTCCGGGTCATAAGGCAGAACTTCTAAAAGACAATGACCATGAAACGTGATTACGTTCCCCGGAATCTCGCCCCTGTTGGTCGAATTCATGTCACTTTATTTCGCTGGGAGGTTACCGTCTTTGACCGTGCGATATTGGATTCTCAATGATGGAGTTTCGGCCCTGCACGCTCCCGAAGAATATCTTGAGCGTCAATCTATACCAATTATGTTGTCTGATTCCTTATCCAAGGTACGTATCAATGCTGTAAGCCGCATATATGATACCCAAGTTGTAGCCGAACTGCCAACCGAAGTTCATGTACGGCAATCGACCGGTGACCCTGAGCAGGAGCGTGGTCTGTGTATTTGCCGAGCAGACGAATCGGCAACCGTCCGTTTCTATGCTCAACTGTACTCCATAGCAAAGCAATGTATACTTCGAATAGTAGACGACTTCCCCCTAACAGAACCGTATTATCAGGGGTCAGCATTTACCACTTTTTTCTTTTCTGATCCCCCAGTAGAACGAACTCTATCCTTCATTTCCCACCTCCCGAATGCCGGCGTTTTTTTTGGTGACCCAAGCAACATAAGCTTTATGGTGGCAAAAGCACTGACGCACCCTCACCAATCTCCCTCACCAATCTGGCCCTTACATTTTTCTAAACATGGTCGATAATTCAAAAGCGGTCACTACTGAAGGTGAGTTCAAATTATATACGAGGCAGACCTCCCCAATCGAGAGGTTGCAAGACTATACTCTGGACCATCCAATAGAGTTGCTTACGATAGCGGGCCATGGCAGCGGATCAGACGTTTATGTGGGAAACGATAAAATCTCATCTGAGCCTAACGGGACAGCCATCATTGCCAGCGAACTACCCACTTTGGGGGTTTTCTTGGACACATGTTATGGCTTTAAATGGGATGTGGCTCCCGATCACCCGACGACCAAGGCGCTGTGGCAGGAATTTTGTGTAGGTCCGACGCGGTTTATCGTTGCTTACTGGGGAATTAAGGACAACAGCACACTGGAATGTGATTGGAATGTGATATCTTCTCATCCCTTGTAGGGTCGAAGACTCCGATCGGACAAGCCGTCGGCACCATTAATCACTTCCTTGAAACCTCGAGACAAGATGTCGGGCATTACCTCCTTTACGGGGATCCCTCACTCACAGTGGAACCTAACCCAACCGCAGCGGGGCTCCTTACCAACGAAACCATGGTGCACGTGAACAGTGACTTTATCGTGCCTCCCCGGCGACTGTCCCCGCAATCACTAGCGACCACCTTCGACGCTTTGCGACTGACAGTCCCTAAAGGACAAGTTCACGAATGGTGGAGCAACTACACAACCTTGGGAGACCTATACCCCGAAATAAACTTAAAAGAGAGCGTAAAAGCCAGATACATCAAAACGACGGAGCGCTTGGTCGCCCTGAGGCGGAAAATTATTACGGTCGCACTGGAAGATGCGCTAACCAAAGCACAACGTAGCTTTGCCCCCTTCACGGAACATTATAGTGGCCGCTTCATTCTGTCCAATTATGAGCAAGACAGTGGATACTGTTATTGTGGGCGCCACACGCTCGGACGCCGTCTGCAGTCCGCTTTGTACGATACTGCTCGCGTGACCTTGTCATGTCCGGTTTGCGGACTAGTCCAAGACCATCCAGCTGATAAAGTAGCTCTCGAGTTTGATGCCCCATATCTTTTCCACCAGCCAATCGTATACCGCAGAGTTTAAAGCCCAGGTGATTCATGAGGTCCAGGAGACGCAGAATGCCACCATTGTGGCCCGCCGCCATCAACTCAGTCCGAGTATGGTGCGACGGTGGAGCCGGGAAGTGCGACAAGACACCGGGAAAAGTTCCGAGGGTTTATCGCTGGCGGAAGAAAATGCCCAACTCAAACGCTTGGTCATCGACCGGGATTTGCAAATCGCGGTCCTCCAAGATGCGTTGCGAAAAAAGGGGATCCACCCGTGACAGAATTGTGCCAATGGGCGGACAGTTGGGTGCAAAACGGCAAACCGGTGCGAGGGGTGTGTGCCGCCCTCGGATTACCCCGGGGCACGTATTATGCGTGGCGCCACCGCCTAATCCGCGAGGGCCCATCGGAGGCGGCCCCGTCACGGGGCCGGCTCGTGCCCGGATACAGTCTTACGGGGCAGGGACAGAAGGTTCCTGACGGACAGATTATGGAGTGGATTGTCGAGATTTTGGAAGACGAGAATCCCGCCTATGGCTACGAGAAACTAACGTGGCGCCTGCGACGGCGGTTCGATCTCACCATTAACAAAAAGAAAGTGTACCGCCTGTGTCGCGAGATGGAACTCCTGTGGCCTCAACGACAGCGGAAAACCGTCTATCCGCGGCGATTGCCCCGCAATTGGGTGATTACGCGCCCGAATCAGCTGTGGCAGACCGACCTGAAGTATGGCTACATCGCAGGGGAAGACCGATTTTTCTATCTGCAAGCGATCATTGATGTCTGCGACCGCAGTATTATTGCGTATCACCTGGGATTGACGTGTAAAGCGGCGGATGCCGCCCGGATCCTGGCTCAGGCCGTCGCCGTACGGAAGGCGGAATGGGGGGAACCGCCGGTGATTCGGACCG
>JAMDDZ010000101.1:0-15806 GCA_023488565.1 Bacillota bacterium
TGCACCCGGGTATTGGGAATTTCGACAAAATTGCATACATTGATCGCGATGGCCGGATAAAGTGTGTGATACGTCGCACTTTCGTGTAATTGACTTTCGTAAAGCTTGCTCCAATAATAGAGACTCCGCTCCCGGATTTCCCCAGTGTTACGAATTTGGATTTCGATATTGATCAGGGACTGCGATTCGGTGCGGGCCCGAATGTCTAAGACCGACATTTTATCCGTCCAGGCGTCTTTCTCAATAAACGGGTTGAGGATGTGTACAGACGTTACGCGGGGCGCGTCCGCATCCTCAAAAATGCCATTGAGAAACGCGATGAGGATATCGGTGCGCTGTTCATCGCCAAACAAGCGTTTAAAGAGAAAATCGACCAAAGGACTTAAGAGCACCTCGTCGGGCAATGCGCCACACCTCCTCTCTATGCTCTATTGTACCCAGTTGTTCATAAATGCGATAGGGGGCGTTTGTGCTTTCCTCGCTGTGCGTTAGCAGTGATGGTGATGTATTGAGGCATGGCCTGGGTTTCCGTAAGCTTTCAGGTCCAGGATCTTCTCACCATGCTGGCATCGCTGTGATATTAAGGTACCGCTCAATGAGCTCTTGGCGGAAAGCGAATGTGCGTGAAGAGCCAGTGTACAGGCAGACCCTCTAAGAGCAATGGACGAGCCAAATAACTGGCAAAGGAGGATCTCATCGGCAAGGTATCTTCCGAACGCGATGAGATGTTCAAAAAAGAACCCGTCCATGGTAGGGGTGTCAAGGATTTTATGCGACCCCAGATTTTATAGGGGATCGCGGACCAGGTCTTCGAAAGAAATTTTGCAAAGATTTCTTCCCGATTTTGAATCCGGGCGGTCCATTTCCGGTTCCTTTCCCGGGCGGCCAAATAGAGTATTTTGAAGGGGACCTCATCATTTGGAAACTGGGTAACTCGTGATTGCTTCAGTTGTTGATCAATCTGGCAATACGAACGACTATTAAAATCTGATAAAATAACCAACGAAGCAGCCATGGACTTGGCGGGAAAGCAGGGAGTACGCATCGACTATTTGATGAAATTGCCTCAAGGACTTACCGTTGCCTACGATGACCATGGATCTTTAGGTACCATGGCCATTGGTATTTTTATTGGTGCCGGATCGCGGGACGAGGGACCGGAACAGGAAGGCGCAGCACATTTTCTAGAACACTTAGCGTTTAAAGGGGCAGGAGACCACAACAGTCGCCAAATTGCTGAATTGATGGATGGGCTGGGTGGAGAAGTCAATGCCTATACAACACGCGACTACACCTGTTTTTATGCCAAGGTGCTATCTCCCATGGCGTTGACGGCATGGGAACTGTTGTGGGATTTGGTGCGGAACCCATGGCTTGCGGAAGGGGATTTGGACCGTGAGCGCAATGTGGTCCAAGAAGAATTGCTGGAAGCCTGGGACGATGTCGAAGACCGTTGTGAAATGGCTTATATGCAGTCGTTGTATCAGGATCACCAGATGACTCATGATATTTTGGGCACGCCCGAAACCATTAAAGGTCTATCTTGGGACACCATAAAATCTTTCTACCGTCAGCACTATACTCCAGCAAATATGCTAGTGGCAATTGCTGGTGAAGGCACTATGGCTTTGTTAGAGAACATCCGTAAGTTAGACAACATAGTCGGGGGAGAAGCCCCAAGTCGGTTAAAGCCGGTGCCGGCGCCCTCTCACGTCCATTACCACCATAAGGCCGAACAGTTGCAGATACTCTTGGGAGCGCCGGCGCCTTTGCTGACTCAAGATGAGTATCCTGCGGCTCTTTTGCTATCTACGCTGCTAGGGGGTCAGAACAGTTCGCGGTTATGGCAGCGGCTCCGAGAAACCGAAGGACTTGTATATACGGTGTCGACCGGGTACAACGCCCAAGCCGATTGGGGGGAGTTGTCAATCCACATGGCCTTGAACCCAGGATCGTTGGCATCGGCCTTATCAGCGACAAAGTCTGAGGTGGAGCAATTCATTGCTCATGGGCCAGAGGCTCATGAGGTGCAGCGGGCACTGGCACAATTAACCACCAGTTTGGCCTTTACCCGAGAAACCCCCGACGGCAGAATGTTTCGGCTTGGACGGTATGGGCTATTGGGACAAGTTCCTCAAAGTGGGGACTTGTTGTTGGACCAGTTAACACGGGTGACACCGCGACAAGTGCAAACGTTGGCCGAAACGCTGTTTGGCGATTGGTCTCGGGTAGCCGTGGGCACTGCAGGAAACTTGCCGCGAGAATGGCGCAACCTTCGTGATTTTCTTATCAATTAGGTTTGTCTGGAGGCAGTAATCATGGACCATACAGATAAATTGGAAACGGTATTTGCCTGGCAGCAAAAATTTAACCAAAAAGTTCGCGAGGAAAGACACCTGGATTTTGACCAAAGCACTTGGGTCCAGAAAATGGGCTTGGCGCTCATGGTGGAACTGGGAGAAGTGATGGACGAAGCCCAATATAAGTGGTGGAAGAATCCAAAACCGATGGATATGGCTAAGCTTCACGAAGAATTGGTCGACGTGTTTCATTTTTTTATCAGCATGTGTCTTGATGCGGGTCTAGATGCCCAGGGGCTATATAATGGTTATATGGAGAAGAACCGGGAAAATTTTCGTCGTCAAGAAGGGCTTTCGGCCAAACCAGGTTATGCGGTATCGGAATCAAATTCCTTCGAATGAACGTCTTGTCCCTCTGCATACCCTTAAGGCGGGGGGAGAAATATGCGATTTACCGAATTGGCGTCTAAAGAAATTATAAACTTAAGCACTGGTGGCAGAATGGGTCCGCTGGGCGACACCGATTTGGTGATAAATGCGGATACCGGGCAGATTGAATCGATTATCGTGCCATCCCGGGGGCGTCTCAACCGGCAAACTGAAGAGACCACCATTCCTTGGAATGCGATTCGCCGCGTGGGTCCCGAGGTGTTGATTGTAGATATGGATGAAGCGGGGCCACTTCGACATACTGGTCGAAATTAACGCGAGGCTTTTTATGTCGAAAGCTCATACTATGAGAGCACGGCATAAAAAGGAGGCGATGGTGTGGAAAAAACAGTGGTTGGCGCATTCCAAGACCATCATAGCGCAGAAACCGTGGTTGATGAGTTAAAGCATCGCGGCGTGCCGGAAAAGGACATCTCTCTGGTCGCTCAAGACCATGGCAAAGCCAAAGAAGGGCACCCAGGCAGCCATAGTGGGATGCATGACTTGTCTTCCGGTATCGGGTGGGGAGGCACCATTGGCGGGGTAACCGGACTTTTGGCCGGCGTGGGAGCCTTGGCCATTCCTGGCATCGGTCCTATTGTGGCGGCGGGACCACTGGCTGCGACCTTGACTGGGGCAGCGGCGGGTGGTATTGCCGGAGGCTTAATGGACTATGGGATACCACGTCAAGAAAGCCGTCAATACGAAGAACGCCTAAAAAAAGGCGATGTATTGCTGATGGTGCGCTCTGACGCCAATGAGGTGGATAAGGCAAAACGATTGTTTGAACATCACGGTGCCTCCGACATTCACGTGCATTAAGTATGGGCAGTCGGGAACTAGTACATACTAGTTCCCGATTTGTATCGTGGATGTTTTCAAGGAGGGAATGCCGATGCCGGTGTCAGCCCGCGCTCAAGCTTTGCCACCGTACATTTTCGCGCGGATGGAAGATGATATCGATGCCATGCGCCGAGAAAATCGTTTAGTCGTCGATCTAGGCATTTCCGATCCCGATCTGCCCCCGCCACACGGTGTTGCCGCTGCCTTGGTTCAAGCTGTGGCGGAACCTGGCAGCTATCGTTATCCGCCTTACGGAGGCATAGACGGGTTGCGTCAACAGGTGGCGGATTGGTATCGCCGACGATTTGCCGTGAACTTGGATCCCGCGACCGAGGTGCTGATTACCGGGGGTTCCAAAGAGGCTCTAATCCACGTGGCATTGGCCACTACTGACCCCAAGGATGCGGTGTTGGTGCCGGATCCAGGATATCCCGCATACCATATTCCCAGCGCGCTTTTTGATTTGGAGGAAATTTCGGTTGCGTTGAGACCTGGAAACCATTTTCTGCCAGATTGGACCGAAGTTAGACCAGAGCAATGGAAACGGATTCGCTTAGGATATCTAAACTATCCCAATAACCCTACTGGAGTTCTAGCTCCCGACAACTTTTGGCGTCAAACCATTGACTTAGCTGCGCGCCATGGATGGACTTTGGTCTCCGATCTTGCTTATGTGGATATTGTCTATCAAGGGCGCGCCCGGTCGGTGATGGAATTCCCTGGCGCCAAAGATGTGGCCCTAGAAACCCTCACATTTTCCAAAAGTTATAGCATGCAAGGGTTGCGACTGGGAGCTGTGGTTGGCAACGCCAAGATTTTGAAAGCAATGTACCGCGTTGAAAGTCAGATTAATGCAGGTGTTTATGTACCAATTCAAACCGCGGGCATTCAAGCTCTCAAGTCAGGGATGGAACCTGAGGTTCTATCTCAATACCGTAAACGCAGAGATTATGTTGCAGTCCAACTTGCTAGATTAGATTTCCAAGTTCCTCCTCCGCCAGCGACTCTCTACTTTTGGTTGCCGATGGCTCCAGGCGTTAGCGGTACGCAATTTTCCCGCGCCTTGCTACACAAGGCTGGAGTCGCGCTTACGCCAGGAGCCGCCTTCGGGCCTTCAAGCGACAGGTTTGTGCGCCTGTCCTTTACTGCCCCCCTATCTATGCTATCCCGTGCTTTTGAAGCCTGGCATCGGGCACTTCCTATTACTTGAGACCGGGTGGAACCCCATTTCGCTTAGCCACGTATAGTGAACAGAAACCAATTCACATATTCGTGCTGAGCCGAGTGGGGAGGCAGCTTTTATGAGACACCGAGTGGTGGTCGCGGGCGGCGATGCCCGCGATGCCTGGTTATGCCGCTTTTTAGCAGATCAAGAATTTCACGTAGAGTGTTGGGGAATGACTGTCGCTGAAATCGAACCGTTTCAACCGCTGCGCCCCGGCCCAGACATCCTCATTGGACCCATGACCGGCATTGGGGAGCGTGGTGTCATGGAAACCATCGAAGGTGAGCAATCGATTACACCCCAATTGCTGGCCAAAATGCCGGAAGGTGGCATTGTTGCGGCGGGTCTGATAGCCGCCGATGTTCGTACCTGGGCCCAAGACTTAGGGTTGGTGACGGTTGAATACCGTAAACAGCCGATTTTTATGTGGCTCAACGCGGTCCCGACCGCCGAAGGTGCCCTTAAAGCGGCACTAGGTCGTTCCGGTTTTACCGTATATCATCGTTCTTTTGCTGTCTTAGGATTTGGGCGAGTGGGTTCAGTATTGGCATTGCGGTTGCAAAGTTATGGGGCAAATCCGGAAATATTCGAGCGATCCGAGGAACGACGGGCTATGGCGTCGGCATATGGATTTCGCGTCCACCCCCTGGACTCTCGCTGGTGTCCGCCCGTAGACGGCATCTTTAACACCATTCCTCATCCGGTTTTGACTCCAGAGTGGTTTGAATTAACCGACCCCGCCTGGATTGTCGATTTGGCATCCAAGCCTGGGGGCCTAAGTTTTCACTTGCATGATAAGCCCGAGTATAGCACTCGTTATGAATCGATTCTGGGAATTCCCGGACAAGTGGCACCCCGCCGGGCGGCGGAAATCATCTGGGAGACGCTTAGTGTTGCGATATCCGATCGTCAGTTAAGTCCTATCGCCGACACCCAAGAAAGGAGAACGTGAGTGACAGTGAGTGGCAAACCGTTATCTGGATTAAAAATTGGATTGGCAATGGCTGCATCCCATTGCAATTTGCACCGTGCCATCGCTACAATAAAGCAATTGGTGGAGGCTGGTGCTGTCGTCACCCCTATTGTGTCCCCCAGCATTCTTCACGTGACGACTCGGTTCGGCACGCCGAATTACTGGAGAGAGCAAATTCAAGAGTCCACGCCTGAAGAAATATTGACGTCGATTCCTGAGGTGGAGCCCAGCGGACCTAAGCATTGGTTTGATGTGGTCGCTGTGGTGCCTTGCACTGGAAACACATTGGCCAAATTGGCCAATGCTATTAATGATTCCCCGGTGACCATGGCGGTAAAAGCGCAATTGCGAAATGGCCTTCCGGTGGTATTAGGCATTACCTCCAATGATTTATTGGGGATGAACGCAGCCAATTTAGGCCGTCTGTTAACGGCACGCAACATGTACTTTATTCCGTTTGGCCAGGACGATCCAGAAAACAAACCTCGGTCATTGGATGCACATTTGGAACTCATTGTACCAACCATTGAACAAGCACTGCGCACTGAGCAAATTCAACCCCTGCTGCGAGACTGGCGGGAATGACGGACTTTTTGAAGGAGTGACATATAGGTGAGGGAGATACGGGTTGCCATTCTAGGAGCGACGGGACTGGTCGGCCAAAAAATACTTGAGGTATTGCAAGATCGTAATACGCCAGTAGCTAACATGGTACCCTTGGCGACTGAAGGTCAAGGACGGAGCATTAGGTTTCGTGACCAATCGATAGCTGTCGAATCGGTGGAGGACATGAATTGGAACCGGGTGGATGTGGCGTTTTTTGCCGCGTCAAGTGAGGCCAGCGCGTTTCACGCGCCGCGTGCAACTGCGGCCGGGGTGACCGTAGTTGACAAGTCCAGCCATTTTCGCATGGATCCGGAGGTGCCTCTGGTGGTACCGGAGGTCAATGCGGATGCCATTGGCGACAGCAAGCTGATTGCCAGTCCCAATTGTTCCACCATTCAAATGGTGGTGGCGCTCAATCCGATACGGGTTCACTATGGGTTGAAACGCGTGTTGGTTTCCACTTATCAAGCGGTGTCGGGTACTGGTCGTGAAGCGATGACAACCCTGCGTCAGGAAAGCCTGGCCATGCTTGATGGCCGGCCCGTGACTCCCTCTACCTATTCGCAACCGATAGGCTTTAATGTGCTGGCATATTGTGACAAGTTTGGTGACTTGGATTTTACCGGAGAGGAATGGAAATTGACTCGGGAAACCCGAAAAATTTTTTCTCAGGCGATTGCAGTATCAGCCACTGCGGTGCGAGTGCCAGTCTATGTGGGGCACGCCGAGTCCGTTTACATTGAAACCGAAACACCTTTTACCATTGCAGAAATCCGCGAACTTTTGCGACGATCCCCGTCAGTGAAAGTGGTGGATGATCCAGGACAGGGCATGGTGCCTACCCCATTGCAGGCGCAAGACCAGGATTTGGTGTTAGTGGGGCGCATTCGTCAAGATCCCTTTGAGCCGCATGGATTGCATTTGTTCGTCGTAGCCGACAACCTTCGCAAGGGAGCCGCGACTAATGCGGTCCAAATCATTGAATCCTTAAGTGACCGGTTTTGACAGGGAGGTAGGCATGCGGGTTTCAGTTCAGAAATTCGGTGGCACGTCGGTGCGGGACTCCCAGTCCCGAGAACGTGCAGCCAATTGGGTTTTCGAGGCATTTCAAGAAGGTCGGCATCCCGTCGTGGTGGTTTCAGCAATGGGACGTCATGGTGATCCGTACGCGACTGACAGCTTATTAGGCCTACTGGCTAATTTCCCCCCAACACCTGCGGCGGAACAAGATTTACTCATGATGTGTGGCGAGGCTATCAGTGCCGTCGTCATGGCCGGTCACCTACGCAACCGCGGTCTTCGTCCCCGGGTGTTTTTAGGAGGCGATGCCGGTATTGTCACGGACGAAACCTTTGGCGACGCTCAAATTTTAGAGGTGGATCCATTGCCGCTGGAGGCGGCGCTGGAAGAAGACTATGTTCCGGTGGTGGCTGGATTTCAAGGCAAGACACGAGGTGGCGTGATTACCACGTTAGGCCGGGGTGGTAGTGACACCACGGCGGTTGCGGTAGGAGCAGCACTGGGAGCCGAGGTGGTAGAGATTTTTACCGATGTCGATGGCATTAAAACTGCGGATCCGCGGATTGTTCCGGAAGCGCGCACTATTAGCCGAATGAACTATGACGAGGTGTTTCAATTGGCAAATTTAGGAGCTCGAGTAGTCCATCCTCGGGCGGTGGAAATTGCCCGCCAATTCGGCGTGCCTTTGAGAGTGCGGTCCAATTTCTCCGACCAACCGGGCACTTTGGTGCTCGGCGGACGTCGTACGATGGATCCTTGGGCTCATCGGGATCCGGACCATGCAGTCACTGGTATCACCCAACTGGAAGATTTGGTTCAATTTGTAGTGCATCAGGATGCCAAAATCCCGAATGAACAATGGGCATATCACCTTTTTGCCGCGTTAGGTGATAACGGGGTTTCTGTTGATTTGATCAACATGTTCCCGGATACAGTATATTTTTGCGTGCCCACGGCGACCGCTGACCGCACCGAACACACCTTACAGGAATTGGCACTGGATTTTGACATATTTCGAGACCGGGCTAAGGTATCCATTGTGGGTTCTGCCATTCAAGGACTGCCTGGGGTAGTGGGCCGAGTAATGGCAGCGCTTAGTCAACACCATATTACCGTGTTGCAATCTGCCGACTCCCACTCAACGATAACCTTATTGTTGTATCGGAATCAGATGGAACAAGCTGTAGCCGCATTGCACCAGCAATTTGGCCTGAGTGCAGAAGAGGTGTGAACGGAAGGACCGCCCCCCTCGGCACTAACAATTGCATCCTCCAAGGATGAAAGGGTATAATACTACCGACGACTTTTGCTCGGCGGTAAGGATAAGGCGAAGGACTCAGCAGGCACGCGGACGGAGCTGAGTATCGTAGCCTAATGGTGTGTTTGCCCCTGGCATAAGTCCCTAGTCTCTTGACTAGGGGCCTTTTGGTTTGTGTTTGTATAGAAATGGAGGTGGGGACACTGGCACGCCCAGGACCTGGAAAATTACAATTTATCCCTTTAGGGGGGCTTGGCGAGATTGGCAAGAATATCGCGGCGTTGGTGTACGGCAACGACATTATTTTAATCGATTGCGGGTTGGCGTTTCCTGAGCCGGATATGCCGGGAATTGACTTAGTACTGCCGGATATTACCTATTTGCTGGAGAACAAAGATCGGATCCGCGGTATATTTTTAACTCACGGACATGAGGATCACATCGGAGGCCTGCCTTATTTTTTGAAACAAATCAACGTCCCGATTTACGGACTGCGTTTGACATTAGGCATTGTTGACTTGAAATTGCAAGAACACCAGGTGGTTCTGCATCCCAAGTCGCGGTCGGTGGAACCGGGCGAAGTGATTCGGGCCGGTAACTTTTCCGTCGAGTTCTACCGGGTTAACCATTCGATTCCAGATGCTTGCGGATTGATTATCCGTAGTCCCGTGGGGACGGTGGTGCACACTGGGGACTTTAAATTCGATCATACACCGGTGGATGGACACGTAGCAGATTTTCACAAACTAGCGCAAATTGGCCAAGAAGGTGTGTTGCTGCTGCTGGCTGACAGCACCAACGCTGAGCGTCCTGGCTATACGCCCTCGGAAAAGACTGTGGGGAAATCGTTGGATGGCATCATAACCAATGCCCAGGGACGGGTATTTGTGGCCTCTTTTGCGTCTCAGGTTCACCGCGTGCGCCAGGTAGTGGAGTCTGCAGTGCGAAATGGACGCCACGTGGCGGTGGTGGGTCGCAGTATGGAAAATGTGGTGCACAAGGCGATTGAGATGGGTTATTTAGACTTTCCGCCCGGAACCTGGGTGGACTTGGACGCAGTGTTGAAAGAACCTGCGGGAAAAATTCTCATATTGACCACGGGTTCTCAAGGAGAGCCGATGTCGGCTTTAACCCGAATGTCCACCTCGGATCATAAAAAGGTCGAGATATTGCCCGGTGACACCGTGATCATTTCCGCCACTCCGATTCCTGGCAACGAGAAGTTTGTGGCCCGCACGGTGGACAACTTGTACCGTCGGGGTGCTCATGTTTTTTACGGTTCCACGGTGGGAATTCACGTATCAGGACATGCCTGCCAAGAAGAGCTGAAACTAATGCTCAATTTGGTGCACCCTAAATTTTTTGTACCAGTCCATGGCGAGTATCGTCATTTAGTACATCATGCGCAACTGGCTCGTGATGTGGGAGTAACCCCCAGCCACATTCTTATTGGGGATAACGGAAATGTGTTCGAATTTACCAAGGACACGGGGAACATTGTGGGGCAAGTGCTCTCAGGGAAAGTGCTAGTGGATGGGGTCGGGGTCGGTGATGTGGGCAATATTGTGTTGCGCGACCGCAAACAACTGTCCAACGACGGAATTTTAATTGTGGTATTAGGGATGGACTCTCAGTCTGGTTTGATGGTGTCGGGACCTGATATCGTGTCTCGCGGATTTGTCTACGTTCGTGAATCCGAGGCACTGCTCGATGAGGCGCGCCAACGGGTCAAACATGCGTTAAACAATATTGAAGGGCAGGGGCTGAGTGAATGGTCTGCAATCAAGTCCGCGGTGCGTGATACCTTAGGTCGATTTCTTTGGGAAAAGACCAAACGGCGTCCCATGATTTTGCCTATCATTATGGAAGTTTAGGTAACGCGGGGAAGGGTTTGCGGCTTGACGGTGATGAAGACGGTGGTGGTGGGGCTTAATAGGAGCGCTTTGACCTCAACTCGGTAAAGCGCTCCGCCAAGGGTGACAATTCGGTTGTTTAACATGTTGTACACCATCATGACCCGAATCTGGCCCAAAGGGGCCCCGAGCAGGGCCTCGGTATAGGGTTCTAGGGTTGCGTCCAAGGCCACTTTAGAAAGATTCCGGGGAAGTGTTGCGGCCTCTATTCGAACCGACTGGATATATGTGCCTCGTTCGGCTTGTCGGTTAATGGTACTTAATTCTTGTTCCAATCGCTGGGCTTTTTGCTGCCATTCTTGGGACTGGATTTTGTAGTGCTGGGCTTGCCGGGCCCATAGGATGCGTTGATGGCTGGTTATTGCTTGAATGGTAGCTCCAGCCACGATGGCTCCTAACATGGCTGCTGCCCATTGGCGGTTTTGTTTCGGTGTCATTTAGCCACCCACCAACCAGCGAATAATCCAATAGCCCCATTGGGCTCCTAGATAGGCTGCCAAAATACCTAAACTATCGCGAAACAATAAGGGCAAGGCACGGCTTGTGAGACCCCGCTCCAAATTCTCAAAGGCGGTCAAGGCGCCGCCAATGGCTATGGCTACCGCCCATATCCGTATTCGGTACGCAGTGGCCACCGGATCTCCTGGCCCTTGACCCGCCATCCAAGTGCCCAATGCCCCAATCATCCCGCCGCCCAAGGTGACGCCGAGGGCCAGGAATAGGGGCGGCATTCCCACGCGCCATAAACGTATCATGAGATCAATCCATAACCGCGGCATTTCTTGTCCCCCTCATTGATGGGTATGCGTCCGCCGGTGTATTAAAACCGGAATTCAGCCAAAGACTAGCATCTAGTTGGCTTTATAGGAGGAACGCTATGCGTCGAGCAGCTACCATGATTTCAGATGTCCCCGAAGCAGTGCCGGCTGAACCGGACAAGCGGAATCGAGCAGGAGAAGATTCGACCGGGGAAACCGTTAAAGAATTTGGCACCACGACATTACCTAAGGCAAAGTCTTCGATTCACACGTTGGTTATTATTGGGCAAATTGAAGGGCACATTGTCCTTCCTGCGCAAAACAAGACCACGAAATATGAACATGTGATACCGCAGTTGGTTGCAATCGAAGAGAGTCGGGACATCAAAGGGTTGCTTTTGGTGCTCAACACGGTGGGAGGTGATGTGGAGGCGGGACTGGCGTTGGCCGAAATGATTGCCAGTCTGTCCAAGCCCGCGGTGTCTTTGGTATTGGGTGGGGGTCACTCCATTGGAGGTCCGGTGGCAGTGGCTGCCGATTATAGTTTTATTGCACCCACCGCGACAATGACAGTACACCCGATCCGAATGAATGGGTTGGTTATCGGGGTTCCCCAAACCTATGAGTATTTGGATAAAATGCAGGACCGGGTGGTGAATTTTGTCACCCAGCATTCCGATATCACGACGGAAAAGTACCGGGAATTGATGTTCCGTACCGGGGAGTTGGCGCGCGATATCGGTACCGTACTGGTCGGCCGTGATGCGGTCGAGGTGGGACTGATTGACGAGGTTGGCGGTATTGAGGATGCGTTGGGTAAGCTGCAGAAAATTATGCAAGAACGCCGTTCTAGTCGGCGTGCTCACCGCACCAAAAAAGAGCCGCACTAATCCGGAAGGAGGTCTTTATGTTGTATACCATTTACCCTATGGACACTATTTTTCCCATGGAATTCAATCAAAGCCCGTTAGTCGAATACCATATTCAAGGGCGGCTGTGTTTGGGGCGCAGGGATCCAGACGGGTCCGTACGACTAGAGCGTCTCATTTCTCCCATTGCCAGTGATTATCTGGACCCTCACTTTAGTCCAGATACCATCATCGACTTGTAAGGGTCATACTTTGCCGCGTTGTCCGTATGTTATTGTGGAGGGACAGGGCAATGTGGCGGGTATGGCTATTAGGTTTGATTCAGGGGCTGACTGAGTTTTTGCCGGTGAGTTCCTCTGGGCACTTAGTTGTTATGAAATATTGGTTTGGAGTGGTGTCACCGGGCGCCACTCTTGAAATTGTTTTGCATTTGGGCACGCTGCTGGCGATTTTGCTCGCCTACCGCCGGGATTTGACCTTGTGGCTTAAGGACTTGCTACAGGGAGGACGCGAGGCATATCGATTGCTGCTCTGGGTGCTGGTGGCAACCATTCCCGCAGGAGTCCTTGGGTATGCGTTCGAGGATATGGTAGGACAATATTTTCTGCCCTCAGTGGTAGTGTTTGGCTGGATAGTCACCTCGATATTGCTGTGGCTAACACCACCGGCTACAGAATCAAGCTTTCGCACCATGTTGGATTTGGCATGGTGGGAGGTCCTGGCTATTGGCTGTATGCAGGCGTTGGCGCTGATACCGGGATTGTCTCGGTCTGGATCCACTATTTTTATGGGCCGGACACTCAGATTAAAACCCGAAGAAGCAGCGGGTTTTTCTTTTTACATGGCGATACCCGTCATCACCGGCGCGTTCTTACTGTCTTGGCTGCACCATCCTACCCAATTGTGGAAAACTCCTGATGCGCTGTCTGCTATGATAATTTCTGCCGTCGCAGGCCTATTTGCGATAAAATGGGTTAAAAATACATTGGGCCATCGAGGCGCCTGGCGCAAATTTGGATTTTATACTTGTGCCATGGCTCTCTTGACATGGTGGCTCGGAGGGTAGGTATGAGCCCAGTCCTGAAACAAATTACGCAAGACATGCGGCGCGAAATCGGTGGGGTTGCGCTAGTGGCCCTGGGTGTGCTCGGCTATTTGGCGCTGATTTTTCCACATAGCGGGATTGTGGGGCGCGATTTAGGCGCCGGGCTTACCTGGTGTTTTGGATTGATTGCCTGGCTGGTGCCAGCTTTGATAGTGGTCAGCGGCGGCCTGCGTCTACTAAACCGTCCTTCTCTGACCAGTCATCGCCGCGGTTGGGCGGTCCTGATTGGCTATGTGTCGGGTTCTCTGGATATCGGAATGATTCGTGTGATGGCGGCAGGCCATGTGGGTAATGCGTTGGTTGGCGGCATTCGCGATTTAATTGCCGTGCCAGGCGCCGTGTTGCTAAGTCTGGTGCTATGGATAGTGGCGATCCTGCTTTGGAGCGGTAAAAGTTTGCTAACCGGTTCTCAGACTGGGTTTCGCCACTTGGGACAGATGTTCCAGAGAGTGACCCGGATGGGCATTTGGCTGTGGACAAGCCTAAAAGACTGGATTTATCCGGAAGACACTCCATTGGCGCCAACGCCTCCGGTACTTGCCAGGACACGTTCTGTTCGTCCTAGACCGGCCGGCGTCTCCACCCCATCTTCCTCGGCACCCATGATGCCGGAGACAACGGCTAAACCGCCGATGCCGCCTCCGGTGATATTGACGCACGGAATCAATTATTTGCCACCTCCGCATTCGCTGTTGGCCACTCCCCAAATCGGAAAAACAGTGGGCAAAGGCCCTAGCCCGATGGAGCGGGCAGAAATTTTAGCTACGGCCCTCAAACAATTCGGCATTGATGTCAAATTGGGAGAAGTGAACCAAGGGCCGACTATTACCCGATTTGAAATTATACCCCCACCCGGAGTTAAGGTGTCACGGATTGTTAATCTCGCGGATGACATTGCGTTGTCGCTCGCCGCCACCGGAGTGCGCATTGAGGCACCGATACCCGGAAAATCAGCGGTAGGGATTGAAGTGCCCAATCAGGAAATCACGCCAGTATTGCTTCGGGAAGTGATCGAAAGCGAAGCCTATGCCACCTCTAAATCGCCTTTAACCGTAGCATTGGGACGAGATGTAGCGGGTTCCCCCGTTGTCGCTGGGTTGGATCAAATGCCGCACTTGTTGGTGGCTGGGGCCACGGGATCTGGTAAGAGTGTGTTGATTAATGCACTGATTACCAGTCTGCTGTTTCGTACTGGACCTGACGTAGCACGGATGATTTTGATCGATCCCAAAGTGGTGGAGCTATCGGTCTATAATGGAATTCCACATCTGCTCAGCCCGGTTGTGACCGATCCCAAAAAGGCGGCCGGAGCGCTCAGGTGGGCCGTGGCCGAAATGGAACGCCGCTATCGTCTGTTTGCCGACAGCGGCGTGCGCGATATCGCACGTTACAACCAGCAGACCGATGAGCGGTTGCCGCTGATTGTCATTATCATCGATGAGCTGGCGGATTTGATGATGGTAGCCCCGACCGAAGTGGAGGAGTCCATTGCGCGCTTGGCGCAGATGGCTCGTGCCGCGGGATTGCACCTGGTAGTAGCTACCCAAAGACCTTCGGTGGACGTCATTACGGGCACTATTAAGGCCAACATTCCGAGCCGGATTGCTTTTGCTGTGTCGAGTCAGATTGACTCTCGAACCATCTTGGATACTGCAGGCGCCGAGAAACTGCTGGGCCGGGGCGATATGCTGTTCTCACCGGTCGGAGCCAGCAAACCGCTGCGAATTCAGGGCGCGTTTATTCATGAAAAGGAAATTGAGGCCATCGTCGCATACTTAGCGCAAAATGCAGCCAAAGAAGCGGAGGAACCATTGGAGTTTGTCAGTGCCGGCCGTTCCAGCGACAATTCCCCGGTCGAAGAGACCGATGCACTGTTTCAAGAAGCGGTGCGAATTGTAGTGGAGAGCCGCCAAGCCTCGACTTCTATGCTGCAAAGGCGCTTGCGCATTGGTTATACCCGAGCGGCTCGGCTAATCGACGCAATGGAAGAACGCGGGTTTATCGGCAGTCAAGACGGGGCGAAGGCGCGAGAGGTCCGAATCAGCCCGGAGCAATTCGCGCGTTTGTTTAACGATCCCGGTGATGGCAACGGTTAGGAGCCCGTTCTATAGAGTTGAGACTGCACGGTAGGCTTCAGATCGGCAAGGAACATCCTGGTCGGAAGGGCCGGGACTCCTGCTGGGGGTCCCTGTTTTCTCAGCGTTGTCCTGGAGAACCTGGGACCGGCCATCGAAGCCGAGCATTCTCCGAAACTTGTATAATGATGGCATTTGATGCCCATGGAAACAATCAGGGCTATAGTCGGCCATGACCTCTGCTCCCGGTTTGTGGGACAACATCCCGACACCGCTTGACCATATTTGACAGAGTCTCCAAGATCTAGGCAAAATCTCGCCGAAGGTGCATAGGATGTTATTACCTTCTTAAAGGGGGTGGTAACAGTGGCCGGGTTTGTGCCGGACTGGACTCTGCAGCGAAAAGGCGCCACAGATCAGGCGCGCCATCAA
>JAMDDZ010000101.1:15816-20392 GCA_023488565.1 Bacillota bacterium
CACCGAGGACAGCATACTCACTGCGGATGGAGGACGCGTTATCCGGGTTCCCATCCGAAACTTGGAGGAGTATAAATTTCGGTTTGATCCCTGGCAAGGGGATCGTGTGGGGCAGGATCAAGGAGAATTGAAACAGGGAGACATTCTGGGACAAATCCCGGCCCCAGCTTCAGCAGACAAAGCGGGTCGAGGACAGGGCGCGCCTGGGGAACTTCCGGGCATTGACTATCTGGAAGCGGAAATCTCGATCGACGACTTAGCAGGGTTGCTGTTTGAGGATTTGGGCTTGCCTTATCTGAAGCCTAAGATGCTGTCCAACATCCCCCGTCCCACGTTTCAATTTAAAGATATCAGCAAACGTGGGTTGATGGGGAATCTTGACAAACGCCGTAGTCTCCGAGAAAACTTGCTGCGTCATGCTAGGCAAGGGGAAACTGGTTTAGGCCCCTGGCAGCCTGATGATCTGCGATTTAAGACCTGGATTAACGTACCCCAAGAAGATAACAACGCGGTAGTAATCGCTATGCGGGATATCTCAGGCTCTATGGGCGATTTCAAAAAATTGATGGCTCGCACCTTTGCATTCTGGATGCTTCGGTTTCTGCGAACAAAATATGAGTCGGTAGAAGTGGTGTTTATTGTGCATCACACCCAAGCCCGGGAGGTGACCGAAGAGGAGTTCTTTCAGTTGGGCGAAAGTGGGGGAACCAAGGTTTCCTCAGCGTATGAATTGTGTTGGGAAGTGGTGCAAAACCGCTACCCGCCAAGCCAGTGGAACATTTATCCGGTCCATTTCTCTGACGGAGACAATTGGTCTGATGCGGACAACCGTCGTACCGTGGAATTTCTGGAAGCGATGCTGCCGTCGGTGAATGCCTTTGGTTACGCCGAAATACGGGAAGGGGGATACACCAGTACCTTAATGTCAGCGTTCGGCAAACTTAGGCATCCGCGGTTTCACGTGGTGACTATTGGCACCAAACGAGACGTCTACACAGCGCTGAAGAAGTTTTTTCCTCGCACACCAGGAGACGAAGGAGCATGAGCCAATCAAACTATCCTGCAGACGATGAGATTTGGCAGTTGGCACTGAAACTAGGATTGGACCCTTTTCCTATTCGATTCGAGGCGGTGCCTGCGACTATCCTGTACGAATTTGCCGCCTATCTGATTCCGGGACGTATGTCGCACTGGTCCTATGGCAAGGCGTTTCACGCGATGAAAACCCGGTACGATTACGGCTTAAACAAGTTATACGAAATGGTGATCAATTCTGATCCAGCGTACGCTTTTTTGTTGGACAGCAACTCGGAACTGGAAAACACGTTCGTTCGGGCACATGTTATGGGGCACGTCGATTTCTTCAAGCACAACGTGCATTTTTCTCAGACCCAGCGGGACATGTTGAACGTCGTATCGCGTCATGCGGAACGAGTCCGGCAATATCAATTCGAACAGGGAGTGGAGGTGGTGGAGCGGCTCTTGGATGCTGCGCTCGCAATCCAAGAGCACGTCGCCGTGCCCCATCCACCGTTGTTGTCAGTAAAACGGTCTAAAACACAGTCGTCTTCTGGGGGATCCTGGTCAGATTTGTGGCAACCTCAAACCCCTGAACCGCTGCACCAACTGAAGGTGCGAGAAGACGAATCGGATTTGTTGCAATTTATCATTGACCATAGCGACGAACTCGAAGAATGGCAGCGCGATGTGGTAGCAATGGTCCGGGACGAAATGATTTATTTTTGGCCACAAGTGAGAACCAAGATCATGAATGAGGGTTGGGCCAGCCTTTGGCATATAGAATTGATGCGGGCATTGGACCTAACCGACGCGGACGTCATTAACTTTGCCCGTCTGCATTCATCGGTCACCGCCACGATTCCGTATCAAATCAATCCCTATGCCATTGGCTACCAAATATTTCGTGATATTTGGGAAAGCCAGGGCAAGGAATCCGCATTTTTAGTGAGAACCGTCGATGATGATGTCAGTTTTCTACGCAATTATCTTACCGAACCCTTAATTGATGAGCTGCATCTTTATGTCTTAGGCCCTGAGCAAGACAAGATTGTGGTGAAATCCCGGCAGTGGGAATTAGTTCGGGATCGTCTGGTTAAAGAAGTGTTTCATGGCGGGTTGCCCATCATTGAAGTGGTTGACGGAGACTTTCACCGACGCGGGGAACTTTATTTGATCCATCGTCATGAGGGTACCGATTTAGATTTGCCGTATGCAGAGAGGACCTTGGAGCACGTGCATTTGCTGTGGGGACGTCCGGTGCATCTAGAGACTGTCAGCGCTCAACACAAGGTTATATTAAGTTTCGATGGCAAAGCCCACAGCCGAGCCACGGTTTAATGGCGAGTTGCGACTTTATGACGCTAATACGTTAGTTGAGGGCGACATTAGGGTAAAGGAGGGAGATCGCCCATGGATATTTGGGAACGCATTGATGCCTATCATAATCGGGAGCAGGAAATTGCCTGGCGGGGAACATTTCGCGAGTATTTCAACCAAGCCAGGGAAAATCCGCGTGTGGCCCGACTGGCTCACGCCCGGATTTTCGATATGATTGCTGAGGCTGGGATTGAGAATCGATCAGACGGTGGCCGCCATTACACATTTTTTGACCAGGACTTGTTTGGTTTAGATCGGGCGTTGGATCAACTGGTGGAATACTTTCACTCGGCGGCCCAACGATTAGAAGTGCGCAAGCGTATTTTATTGCTAATGGGCCCAGTGGGAGGAGGAAAGTCGACATTGGTGACGTTGCTAAAGCGTGGGTTGGAGCGGTATACCCGTACCGCTACTGGAGCGACCTACGCTTTGGTTGGGTGTCCAATGCACGAGGAACCTTTGCATCTAATTCCTGAGGCACTGCGAGCCGACGTGTGGCGAGATTACCAACTTTACATCGAAGGCGATTTGTGTCCGGTGTGTCGCCAACGGCTGACCGATATCTACCATGGCCATATTGATGAATTTCCCGTTGAGAGGCTATTGATGTCTGAGAAAGAACGGATAGGGATTGGCACATTCTCACCCAGTGACCCTAAAAGCCAAGATATCAGCGAACTTACCGGCAGTATTGATTTGGCCACCATTGGCGAATATGGCTCCGAGTCCGATCCCCGGGCTTATCGGTTCGATGGCGAGTTGAACGTGGCCAACCGGGGATTAATGGAGTTTATCGAAATGTTGAAAAGTGATGAGAAGTTTCTTTACGGACTGCTCACCCTGTCGCAAGAACAAAATATCAAGACGGGAAGATTTGCCATGATTTATGCGGATGAGGTTATAGTGAGTCATAGCAACGAAAGCGAATATGTGCGTTTCATTGAAAACAAGAAGAACGAAGCGCTTAGGGACCGGATGATTTTGGTGCGAATCCCCTACAACCTTAAGGTGCGGGATGAAATGCGCATCTACCAAAAATTGATTGGCGAATCGGCGCTCAACACTATGCACTTGGCACCGCATACGCTCCGGGTAGCCAGCATGTTTGCCATCTTGTCACGGCTTAAGGACTCCAAAAAGCAGGGCATGTCCTTGGTTAAAAAGATGAAGCTCTATGACGGAGAATCTGTTGAAGGCTATACTTCCAAAGACGTCAAAGAACTCCGGGAAGAATTTTCCATGGAAGGCATGGACGGCATTTCTCCGCGCTACGTGATTAATCGGCTGTCCAGCGCCTTGGTCAAGCCGGGGGTGCAGTGCATTAATCCGCTGGATGCCTTGCGGACGCTGAAAGACGGTTTGGAGCAGCACACAGGTATTAGTGTGGAAGAACGGGATCGATTGTTGAACCTCATTTATGAAACACGTCGCGAGTACGATGAACTCGCCAAAATTGAGGTGCAAAAGGCGTTCGTCTATTCTTTTGAGGAATCTGCGCAGGCGCTTTTGAACAATTACCTGGATAATATAGAAGCTTACGTCAACAAGACTAAAATTACCGATCCGATTACCGATGAAGAGATTGATCCCGACGAAAAACTGATGCGGTCAATTGAGGAGCAAATAGGCATTTCCGACAACGCCAAGCGCGCTTTTCGGGAAGAAATTCTCATTCGAATTTCCACCCTGGCTCGCCGCGGCGATCACTTTGATTATCGGACTCACCCCGGATTGAAAGACGCCATCGAGGCCAAGTTATTCAATGACTTGAAAAATGTGGTGAAGATCACCACCTCCACACGTACTCCAGATCAGGAACAGTTGAAAAAGTTAAATGAAGTGGCCAATCGGTTGATTACTCATGACGGGTATTGCTCTGAGTGCAGCAACGCGATTTTGCAATATGTTGGGACGCTGTTAAGCCGGTAAGGTCCATTGAACTTATGCGAAAAAGCAAATGGTAATACTTGGGGAAAGCCTATCGGTTGCCCCAGGTATTACCGTAATGGGCAATATGGGCATAGAGAACCAGGCTTGAGGAAATGTCCCCAACCCAAAAAATCTGCTATTAAGGATGCTGCTTATTGGTATGCGGGATTATTTCCGCTAGGAATATGCCGCGGGCCGTAAACAATGGGTATGGGGCGATAGAATAGGTTTTGTCCGAAAGCATATTCTA
>JAMDDZ010000043.1 GCA_023488565.1 Bacillota bacterium
TTGGCCACGGGCTATAGCACGACCGGACGTTCTGTGCATATCGGGGGCTTCCCCAGTTATCGCTGGTATAATCAGCAGCTTGATAAGAGTCGGGCTTTACGAAGTCGATGCCAGAAAGGTGCCCGGCGATATCGCTACGTGACCCAGGTGTATCATCGAGTATCCGAACAAAAACGTCGTAAGCAACGCGATTGTTTGCATAAAGCTTCCGCTTTCCTGGCACGACAGGCTGAAAGAGCTATCGTGCTCGGCGATCTGTCGCAACAACAGATGGTGCAGAAATCGCAGAACGTCACCAAACGAACCCAAGGGCTGCACCGGAGTGTGCAAAATGAATGGGGTCTCTACGAATTCGTTCAGATGGTCCAATACAAAGCGCAGCGCAACGGCAAAAAGGTCTACCTCATCAGCGAGCGCTACACCTCGAAAGAGTGTTCGGGATGTGGCACTCGCCAAGAGATGCCGTTGTGGAAGCGGACGTATCACTGTCCGCAATGTGGCCTCGTCATGGATCGCGACGACAATGCGGCCCGCAACATTCTGGCCCGGTTCCTTGCCCGGCTAGGGCCATATCCCGAAAGGGACGATGTACTGAGCGAAAGCTCAGGAATTTGAACATGTTTACCCATGTTTAGAAAGGCAGGACACTATGCAGCTAACAATTATTACCGACCTCAACAAGTGTGTGGGATGCAAGAGTTGTCAAGTATCGTGCAAGGAGCACAACACCGCCGGGGCGTTTGGGCCCGTCCCCGATACTGATCCCTACCGAGATCCCGACGGGATGTGGTGGAACCGCATTGTAGGGATGGAGACCGGAGAATATCCTAACGCCGGTGTGCTGTATCTGCCCAAAGCCTGCATGCATTGCTATGACGCGCCCTGTGTCCCAGTGTGCCCCACAGGGGCGTCATATAAACGCCAGGATAACGGGGTGGTGCTCGTGGACTACGATAGTTGCATTGGGTGCCAACTCTGTATGTGGGCGTGTCCTTATGGGGTACGGGAGTTTGATGAAGAGCACGGTGTGGTTAAAAAGTGCACGATGTGTGTAGACCGGCTCGAGGATGAGAGCTTGCCTGACTACGAAAGGCAGCCGGCGTGTGTGCAAAGCTGTCCCACCCATGCGCGCACTTTCGGAGATTTGGACGACCCTGAGTCCACAGTTTCACAATTGGTGGCCCAACGACAAGGCTTTGGGTTGTTGCCTGAACTCGGTGCCCGACCGGCGGTGCATTACCTACCCAGACGTCCGGCTCCGGTAGTTATAGATGAAAACGACGTACTGCGCGTGATGGAGGAGCGATACTAATGCGACCGACTACTCCGTTATTGCTAATTACGGTGCTCCAAGGCCTGTCCGGAGGAATCACGATGGCTGTTGCGGCCTTTAGTTTCTTATTGCCACCTGCTAGTGATAGCGTCCTCCGTAATGCATTGTTGTTAAGTTTTGCAGTTGCCGTGATTGGCGGGATCTCGTCATTCTTTCACATGCATCGTCCTCAGGCCGGGAAATATATCTTGCGCCGGCTGAAGACCTCATGGTTGAGTCGGGAAGCTTTAACCACTGGCCTCTACGCGATGATTTTAGGTGTGGTAGCGCTGGGGCCCTTGGTGCTCCCGGTCAACTCGTGGTGGTATTGGGTTGGTGGTGTGTTGGCGTCATTAGCGGCGCTGGCGGCCATGTTTGTCACCGCCATGCTCTATGCCACGATTCCCGCCATGCGCAGTTGGCACTCACCGCTCACGGTGCTGTCTATGATGGCGGTGGGATTATCCTCGGGAGGCTATGCCATGCTTGCCGTCTTGGGACTGAGCCATTTGACATCCCCGGTGCATCGTTTGGCCATCTTTATGTTGCTGGCCACCATTGTCGTAGCCGGTATCAAACTGCTGCAATGGAAGCTGTTCCGCGATGCCCGGCGGTCGTTGAACGCGGCGACTGGAACCGGGATGCCTCGCGCGCCGTATCGCATCATTGATACCGGAACTACGCGCCCGCCCTACCAAACCCAAACGCAGGTGTGGCCGGATTTGCCTCTTTCCCTGCGAGGAGGCCTCGAAGCGGTGGTCGGCTTAACCATGGTGCTGTTGCCGCTGGGGGTCATTGTTGGCACGTTGGATGGTAGTGGGCTAGGGTTGCTGACCGTACTGGGGGCGCTATCATTTTTGTTTGGTACGTTTGTCGAGCGTTGGTTATTTTTTGGGGATGCTACCCACAGTTCTAAGGTTTGGTTTGTGGACCAAGACAAAGTGGGGTCTAGAGTCGCGACGAATCGTCCATCTCCGGCCTTTGTTCGTCGATTTCGCAATTTGTGAGGGAGCCAAAGGGGTATGCGCTGGCATTTCATCGGCAACGATGCAGTGGAAAGTCCCGATGGGCAACTTGGCGTCCAGATGGCTGTTGCCGTTGCTGGCTTGGGACAGGAAGTTTACGTTAATGGATTGGGGCGCGGGTTTAAGCCTGCGCCCCGGTTGTTTGCCGGGCCCCGTCTGACTGTGGGATGCGGTCCAGGCCGCCGCGGTCAAATTCTCTTGACCACCCGTCGAGTGGAGAACTTGCATGGCTTTCAATACTTGGTTACGACAGATCCCAAGACGCCCTTATTGTCGGCGCCATGGACCAAATACCTTCCGTATCCCGTAGATCCGTTATACTTTGAGACTTGGGACAATGGTTCTGTGTTTGATGTCACCAGCCAACTTCACCTAGAACACCGGCCACGATTGATATTTGGCGGTAATTACCAAGATGGTGCTGGATTCAGTATGTTGTTGACAACGGCTCGTCAAGTGATAAAACATCAAGGGGAATTAATTTTGCTGAACGGGTTGTCATTGCGATCTCAATTGGCTCCTGTAGTTCAACACCTAGGATTGGTCGACGTGGTGATATTTGCGCCGCCATTGTCAACCGCCATGGAATCCGCCTTGTTTCACAGTGCAGACCTTTACTTGGATCCAACCGATAGCGGGCCCATACCCGTTTCTTTGCTGAAAGCGTTGGCGGCGGGTTTACCGGCCGTGACCTGGAACACGCTTGAACTCCAAGAAATCGCAGGAGGGGCCACGTTGCTAGTGGACTCGGAAAGAGGTGAGGTATGGCCGGATGCGATAAGGGAAGCCCTGGAGAATGAGCGACTTCGAGAACGGATGATTGAACGCGGTCTGGCCGTGATAGAGCCGCACAATAGTCGAAAGGTTGGGGCCCTATTGATTGAATGCGCGGAGCAATGGGGGATTTATCATGGCTGAAAATCTGGTTTCCGGTCCGTTGGTGACCGTAAGTGTAGCGGGATTGGGAGCCCAGGTTCCCGATCAATTCGCCACGTGGGTAGATAGGGGCATCTTGAGACTACAGACAGGGGTCAATTCTTGGGATCCAACCTTGGTGTGGCCCCTAGAAAATCCCGCCGTCGGCATTGCAGTGGGAGGTTACGGGTCTAACCCTATCGTGAGATTTTTGGGTGGGTGGCCCCAAGGCCAGATAGCGTATGCTCTACAACGGATCTTAGAATTCATTACGTATGGGCGTCTGCAACTGTCTCCACTGACTCAAGCGGACTTAGGGAAGCTGATTCACCCGGTGGAGGTAACCCTCATGACCACGCCGGGGTGAGGCCATTGTGGACATGCCGTGCGCATGTTTGCTCAATGTGCCCAAATTAATCCATTGATTCGAGTGACGGTGATAGGCTTGGAGCACTATCCCCATTTAATCCAGTTATTCGAAATTCACCGGACGCCGCAAATTTTTTTCGACCATCAACCTTGGAATGCACCCGTCAACGAATGGATTGTCGCTCAAGCCTTAAGGAACACTACCGTGGAATAAGAAGGAGTGAATCTTGACGTCGGTGCAAATAGTATTAGCTCTTTTTTCCGGATTAGTTGTAGGATTTTCCATGCTGAAAGCCTATCGCTATCGTCTCTATCCAACCGACGAGCAAGCTGCCTTCCTAAACCGCCAGTTTGGGTCTGTGCGGTATGTCTACGATTGGGCGTTAGCGTTGGCGACTACGACCTACCAGACGCAAGGCCAGGGGATCACGCGGTTTCAGTGAGACAAACGTCTCACCGCGCTCAAACAGGAATTGCCGTGGTTGGGCGAAGTGGCATCGCAACCCTTGCAACAAGCGTTGGGGCATTTGGATAAAGCGTTCACGCGGTTTTTTCGGGAGAAACAAGGGTATCCCCGCTTCAAGTCGAAGCGGGGCAAGCAAAGCGCGACCTATCCCCAAGGAGTCAC
>JAMDDZ010000048.1:0-613 GCA_023488565.1 Bacillota bacterium
CGCCGCCGTCGTGCGCAACGACCAATCATTCCAGGCTTAAACCACGATGCGCACCAAGGCTACCGCCGACACTCTCCTCCGCCGGCGGTTCAGCGCTTTCATGGGTCACGCCGCGTCTTGCCAGCCTTGGGGTATGGAGTAGAACAGGACCCGCCATTGTTGTAGCAGGGCCTCCGTTTTCCTCCTCATATCATCAAATTCGTCACTAAATGAACAAGCTAACTTTAGCGTCGCGAGCAAAATCCAAAAATGTAGCCGCTCCCACGACGTCTTCGATTTCTGGCACTAAATCTTCCCGTTTTACCCCCAGCACATCCATCGACATTTGGCACGCGACCATGTGGACCCCTAACTCTTTCGATTCACGCACAAAGTCGCGAATAGACATCACCTGGGACTTAGCAAACTGGGTCTTAAACATCGATGACACCATTTTGGTACCAAACGGCACCACACCGGCCACTTTAGCCATCGTTGGCATCCCTGGATTTCCCGCTATGGAAACCTCCAAATTATCAAGCTTATCCTCCGTTCATTTTGGCTACAGCCGCGGCAGCCATGGACATGGAGTGTATGCTGTTCTTTACATTTTGGGGACTCGATATCATCCACA
>JAMDDZ010000048.1:623-4200 GCA_023488565.1 Bacillota bacterium
TATCCTTATGGATGATATCGAGTCCCCAAAATGTAAAGAACAGCATACACTCCATGTCCATGGCTGCCGCGGCTGTAGCCAAAATGAACGGAGGATAAGCCATATCCAAAGATCCTTTGGAAACAATGATCGCAAGGCGATCTTGCAATAACCTCACCTTCCCTTGTTTGATCCGGAATTATCCGTCTACTCCAGAAGGAAGCTAGTTCGTACTCACTAGCCCCGGAGGCTTAATTTATGATAGTACTGAATATATTCCACTTCAATGAAGTTTCCGGGTTGTGAAAAAATTAACTTACTCAAATCAAGAGGCAATGAATTGAGTTCAATAATCGTTGTTTTCAGTACAACTCGGCTTATCATTTGTACGGCGATGAATTTAGGAAGTTTTCCATAGAATGTGGATGCTGTCTACTCTCTCGTCACATAAAATTCCTACTCCCATCACAACCTGTCGATTCAACAAGGGGTGACCAAAAACGACAGTCACCGCTCAACTGAAACGGTGACTGCAGCAAATCTCGGAACTGTCGTCTTACCAATCTTAACAACCTAAGATAGAGACTACTTCTTACGTTCGATTTGAAAGTTCTGCCCCTCCCAGTGCGCGCTTTCAGTCCAGAAAAAAGTGAATTCGATGTGATCAATGTCCTTCAGGCTAATATCCGCGTAGTACATTCCAAGCCCGCTGTCATTTAATACCGCGCTCTGAGTGTGTTCCCAGTGGTCGGTCGTATACGTTAGTTCCGCGGGTGCGCCCACCGCAATACGAAGAGTATGTTCATCATAGCGCCATAGACGTCGTTTATGATTGAATTGCCAAAACACCCACAGCAATTGCGTAGGACGTCCAGAAACGTACCGCGAGCGGACTACATCCTGGGTCTCGAGCACCCGTCCCAATTGCGAAGACCGCAACAGTTTGACATATTCCGCATGCGCCCAAACTAATGGCATCGCTGACCCGGAGGGTCGCCCGTAAAATAGCTCTTTTTCGGGAACATCAGGCGAATCCCACACTTGCTCCGGGATGAGTCCTCCCTCCGATGCTGCCCCTTCCATAGCACTCAAGTATTGTACAGGATTTTCCCCGGTGGCTAAAGCGTAATGACCGCGTTCGCCCGCCAACAGCGGCCATAGTCTGCCGATTCCTGTGCCCATGTATGGTGTGCCATCCTCCCGTTCTCCGTAGCCATCGTGATTGTATCGATGCCATAGCGGGCCATAGGGCATATCTTGCCTGAGCAATGCATCGTATGCCTCGACAGACTCAACGATGTTTGGATCGCTGGGGGATTTAAGTCCATGTCGTACGAGTTCCAAAAATCCGCCGTCAATTACCATTTCCTCAGGATATAGATTAGGGGCACCCGCCGGCAAATTTTTTATCGGAACCCATCCATGATGAATATTGCCATCAGGGCTTTCCGGCTCAGCCACATGAATACGAACATAGTGATGAGGAAATCTTTCATCGATAGCCCCGTTTTCAGTAAATGTCCAGGAATCAAGGTGGCTTTGCCAATAATCTGCGACGCTTTCGGCATAGTCTGCAGCCGCCTCATCTCCACGATCACGGGCCATTGCGGCACCCATAACCAAAGCACTAACACATGCGGCGATGGTGGCTGGAGAATAGCCTCCGTCCTCTTCCCAACGCTCTTGTTCAGTGACGGGCCCAGCCTGAACTAAATATGCCATAGCGCGTTTTACCATAGGATAGGCATCTTCCCCGGAACGCATGGCGTCCAACTGATGAAGCCGGAACGCCAAATGAACGGGGAATGCAGTCTCATCCAGTTGAGACCCATTCCAATAGGGTGTCCCATCCAACCAAAAATTTTGTGCCCAAGACCCATTGCCTCGTTGGGTTGCCATTAAAAACAAAAGTGACTGCCGCGCTGCGTTAACATCTCCCAACGCAATAAAGGCGTTGGCTGCTTCCACCATATCTCGCGGCCACACTAGATGATATCCCCCAATATTGCCATCGCCGCAGACCTGTCCCCAGGGAATGGACAAAGAAGCAATAATGCCTCCGGGAAAAAGTTTCCCATGATGTGTCTTTAACACCATTGCCGATATGCGCTGCATGCGGGCGTGCTCATCTTGCTCCGGTAACAAATGGGGTAAACTGGCCAAATAATTCTGCCATCCCGCGATGTAGTGGGATTCAATATTGGCATATTCATGAAGCAACGTTAAATCAGCGGTAAATTGCGCTTCCGACTGGTTTCGCCCAAAACTCATAACGACGGTCTGAACACTGTGATTACGAAAGTTGAGCTCTGCCGTTAACGCAAGATTTCCATTGTATGCCTGATCATACTCCATCAATTCGTGATCTCGGCGCAACAGCGTCCATCCATCGGAAGCCCCGACAAATCCAACGCTTTGTTTAAGAAATGGCACCGTAGACGTGATGCACAGACAAATATCATCACGCCAGGCCAACAGTCCCGGGCGCCCCCTGAGTGTCGTGGTACTAGCAAAATTGCCTGCCCCTTGATTTCCAATATGGGGCGCCGTTAATAAAAACACTCGATAATCGCGGGGTTCACCCTTAAGCACGGTAAACTCGGTATACTGCACTAAGGCATTGCCACTCGGCCAGGTTACAACCCGCTTAGTGATACGGAACCGGCCACCAGGATCTTCATTAACCATTTGAAATGCTGGAGCATCTTGATGGACATATTCAAATTGGTGAGTTAAATCGCGCTTTTCTTCCCAAAATCCTCCATCTTGAGAAATCACCAACAATTGCACGTCTCGTGTATTGGCTACGTCCATCCGGGGAAAATAAATTTCGTTTAAAATTCCATGAGATAAGGTAAACCATACCGTCGAACAGGCATCTATGGCAGTTCCCACCCCAGCTTTGGCACTACTGGTCCACCGGGCGTCAACCCCAGGCTGTCCGGGCGCTTGCATGAGACCACCTTCCTTTCCCCATCAATCGCAGAATGTATGTAAACATCCAATGGATGTCATTGTAGCATACACGTTAGTCAAAAATCGGGCGCCCTGCCCGCTATTTAGCGCATCCAAAATCTTTCCGCATTTTTCAGAAATATGTTATCGCGTAACTCAGGGTCAGTGATCATGTGCAATAGTCGATTACGGTGATCAGCCGCAGACTCCTCCAAAATGGGAACGTCGCTACCGTAAATGACGCGATCAGGGATACTCTCGAAAATCTTCAGCAAGCGCTGTGTTGGCAGTGCGAAACGGGCCGACCCAATAGCAGCGGTGTCAAAATATAAATACGGATAATCCCGACTCATAGCGACAAACTCATCCACTTCGTCAAACCCTAAGTGAGCCACCTGGACCTTAAGTTCGGGATACTGTGCCATCAGGCGGGAAAATGGCCGCCACCCTACAAATGCGTTGACGTGAGGTTGCCGCCCTGCATGAATGACCAGGCCCCGTTTACGCTCTACCACGCCGTTCATGACCGGCGCCAAACGCGGGTCATCAACTGACACTTGCTGCACATTGGCATGGATTTTGAACCCATCGAAGTTCCAATCATCCAGAAAATGCTGCACGAGTACGTCCAGGTTCTTGTCGT
>JAMDDZ010000088.1:0-6703 GCA_023488565.1 Bacillota bacterium
CAAAACTGCCAACTCTCCGTCCGGACGCACTTCCGCAACTAACGCCGACACTTTGGTGGTGCCAACATCTATGGCTAAAATCAGTGGGCGTTTAGGCACAGCACACCTCCGCGGATAATTTCGACACCATCCCTTAATGTCCTTTTCTCTTTGCTTAGTGGATATTCCTGCCTCACAAAGAGGATTGATGCAATTTTGATCGAGATTTTATCCAACGGTCGACTAAGAGGTGACGAATGGTGCCCAAATTCTGGAAAATACGGTAGCCGAAGGCAAACAAGGCGGCATAATAAAGCGGGACACCAAGCTTATTGCCGAGATATGTTAGCAGCCCTGCCAGTACGGCGTTAGTCAACAATCCAGAGACAAAAGTCACGGGGACAAATTTTCCCTCCAAGCCGGCTCGTGCTCCGCCAAACACCGTATCCAATGCCGCTAGCAAGGCTATCGAGAGATATTGCGCAAAAGCCAAGGGAACAATAATAGGAAATGCTAGCCCAAGCACAATCCCAGCCACTAAACCGACAACCACAATCCACATCTCTAGAATCCAACCCCCTGCCCTCTTACCCTATATCTTAGCAGGTCTGGCATCGTTAAACTGTACCTGGCCACGATATCCGATAACTTTCAAACGGCTCTCGGCGCGGTAACTGATGGAAACTAACTGGGACCACCCCTGGACATCGGGATCATCCGATAACGCCGTCAACAATGCCTGAGGTGGACCAACAGCACGCACCACGTATGGTGATCCATAATTTATACCGTTGATGCGGATAGTTGGCCCAGCACAAAATATGGAAGTGGTCGAAACGTACCGTTGCCCGTTAATAGAAATAGCAGTGGCGCCTGCGGCAGACAACAGAGCGACCACATGCAGCACGTATTGATCGTGGACCAATTGATACACCGGAGGCTCCCCTGGGTATGAAGGTTTGGCTGCATCGTGCAAGGTTACTTCAACCCCGGGTCCCTCGACAGGCGTCAATCCAGCCATACGTTTGGCCACCGCCAATTTTTCCGCCATCGGTGCCACTGCGGAAGACGGCAAGTTGTTGACCCGGTCCAGAAGATTGTCGATTTGGTTCTTCAAGGTCTGGTTTTGTTCCACCGTGCGGGTAACAAGAAATGTCAGAATGCGTCCCTGCTGTACCCGAGTCGTATTGTTCAACCGGGACACCAACCGAATTTGCTGACTTAACCCCATGCCCAAGACCATGCACACCACACCCAAGACTAAGCTCCACCGCCAAGAGCCGCCCATCGTCCAGCCTACCACCCATCGCAATTCCTTTAGTTTCTAGTATACCTTACAGAGACCTTACGTCAGCCCCTAACTGAGATAAGCGCTGTGCCAAATTCTCATAGCCGCGTTCAATTACCTCTCTGCCCTCAATGATGGTTTGGCCATTAGCTCCCAGCGCTGCCAATATTAATCCTGCCCCCGCTCTAAGATCCATTGCTGTTACTTGAGCGCCATATAGTTCATGTCCGCCGTAAATTAAGGCAACCCGTTGATCAGCCGCAATTTGCGCCCCCATGCGTCTAAACTCTCGCGCATGCCCTAACCGATTCTCAAACACCCGCTCCGAAATCAGATGGACACCAGGCACTTTGAGCAAAAACGCCATAAATTGCGGCTGCAAATCCGTGGCAAAACCCGGGTAGGGATTCGTATGCAGGGATACCGACATGCGACGGTATCGTTGGGGCGCCACAATTTCCACCGTTTCCGCATCGACTTCTCGGACTTCTACCCCCACTTCCCGCATGCGACCCCATAGTCCCGGCAGATGATCTACCAAACAATTTTCCAAACGCACCTGGCCTCCCGTCAAGGCTACTGCCAAAGCAAAACTTCCGGCCTCTATCCGATCGGGAATGATGGTGTATTCGGTACCATGCAGTGACTCCTGGCCTTCAATGCGGATATCCGATGTGCCCGCACCGCGTATAGTTGCGCCCACCGTTTCCAAAAATTGCGCCAAGTCCACAATTTCCGGCTCCATCGCCGCATTTCGAATCCGGGTTTCGCCACGGGCCAATACCGCAGCCATTAAGATGTTTTCCGTTGCTCCCACTGAAGGATAGGACAAGTGCACTTCGGTACCGTTAAGTCCGCGAGTCTCCAACAATAGATGGCCTTCCTCGGTTCGGCTCTGAGCACCAAGTTTGGTCAATCCACTAACATGCAAGTCGATAGGTCGGTCGCCAATATTGCAACCGCCTGGCTGAAAAGCAACCGCGCGTCCCAACCGCGCCAGCAAGGGTCCGGTTACAAAAAGGGAGGCCCGCATTTGTTGCATTAATTCCGCAGGGACCACATATTGATTAACAGGGCGCGGATCGATGATGAGTCGGGAAGCCTCCCACTGAACCCGTGCTCCTAGCGATTGGAGCACCTGTATCATGACGTCAATGTCCCGAAGGTGCGGCACCCCATTTAAGATCACTGTGTCGGTCGCCAATATTGACGCCGCCATAATCGGGAGTGCAGCGTTTTTTGATCCTTTTACTCGCAGGGTTCCCTCAAGCCTTCGCCCTCCGCGTACCACAAATTGTCCCATGTCGTATTGGTTCCTCCCTCTCCCGGACCAATCCAGCGCACTTCCGGCCGCAAAATCACACCGGTGGCTTGGTATACCACGCAACGAATTCGGCGCATCAACCGTAACACATCGATAGCCTTAGCCCCTCCACGATTTATGATGAAATTGGCATGTAGCGACGACACTTCGGCATCGTTTTCCCGCCACCCTTTCGCTCCAATACTCTCAATGAGCCGCCCCGCAAATTCCGGCAACGGATTTTTAAAGATGCTGCCCGCATTGGCTTCTCCCACTGGTTGGCTTTGAAGGCGATAGGCCATATGATGGCTCATGGTTTCGCGAATCTTGACGGGATCCTCTGGGCTAAGCTTTAAACGTGCATCCAGTGCAATCCAAGGAGTTTTTTGAAATCGGCTCTTACGGTACTCAAACTCCGCTTCGGATGCCGGGATTTCCCGCACGCCGTGAAACGGGTCCCACACTGTAACGCGTTCGACCACGGCTACCATCGACGAGCCATGAGCCCCAGCATTCATAACCAACGCGCCGCCAAGAGTACCCGGAATCGAAATCGCAAATTCCAATCCGGTGAGCCCTGCCCGTGCGGCAGTATGAGCCAATTTGGTTAGCAACACGCCAGAACCGGCAGATAGATATGGCGCCTCGACCTCAATCGACTTAAGACCTCGGGCAGTAGAAATCACCACCGCATCCAAACCTTGATCGGACACCAGAATATTGGTGCCTTGCCCAATGATGAAATAGGGAATGTGATGATCGCGGACCCAATTCAGCGCCCGTACCACGGCCGATTGTGATTCCGGCTCAACGAAAAATTTTGCTGGACCACCAATCTTAAAGGATGTATGCCGTCTCAAGGGTTCGTCTTGCCGCACTGCTCCAATATCCAATGCACCTAATTGGTCAATAATTTGTGAGGCATCCACTACCGCCTCGCCTCCTCACACTCGCGCCGCTTGCAAAATGGCGTCCACGACCTTGTTTTCCGCCTCGGGGTCAAAAAGGCCCCGGACATTTTTACTCATTTTGTCCCGCAATTCGCTATCCACCAAAATCTTTTCCAATACCGAGGCGCCACGCCTTGGCAATTGTGGTTCCGGCACCAGGTACCCGGCTCCGCGTTTAACCAATACCTCGGCATTGCGGGTTTGATGGTCCTCAGATACATTGGGTGATGGCACCAATATTGCCGGTAAGCCAAACGCTGCACAATCAGCCACACTCATCGCTCCGGCGCGGCCAAAAAATATATCCGAAGCACGAAGATATTTTTGTATCTGATAAAAATATTCGACCACCTGCACCCTTTTAGGGTCCAATGTCATTTGGCCCAGTTGCGCCTTGATCTCTGGGTAATAGCGTTTCCCAGTCATCCAAAAAATTCCCCAATCTAGCTCATCATTTAGCCGGCTAACCCAAGACAGCAAAAATTGATTCAGTGCCTTCGCTCCTTGGCTGCCTCCCGTGGCCAATATCACGACCGCATCTCGTGGCATTGCTAATTCGTCTCGAATCATCGCCTTAGAGTCAGTCACCGAAATTGTTACTGGGTTCGCCACCACCGTCAGCGGCGCTCGCGGAGGAAAGTTGGATTTCGCCTCCTCAAAAGGGACCAAAACCTTAGTCGCATGGGTTGATAGCTTGCGATTGGTAAACCCCGGCCAAACGTTTTGTTCTTGCAACACCAAAGGTTGATGCAACATGACCGCCGCTAGTCCGACGGGACCGGAAACATAACCTCCAGTGCCTACCACCACTGAAGGACGATACCGTGATAGCAGGATTAATGCATCGCGAAGTCCACGTACCGCAGCCACGGCACCACCTAATTTAGCTTTCCATCCGTGAACCAAGAGACCTCGTGCGTGAATGGTTGCAAAAGGGATCCCTGCTCTTGTTACCAGGTCCTTCTCCAAGCCATGGTCCGTTCCGATATAGAGTACCTCAAGGTCTGGATCGCGCCGCCGCATGGCATCAACAATGGCCAACGCCGGATAAATATGACCTCCGGAACCACCCCCGGTTACCACCATCTTCACTTGCATCGCTCCCTACTGCTTATGCCACGTTTTGGGGAACACTCCTAGCGTATGCAATTGGTCATATTGCGTTCCTGCTAATATTCAGCAAGATGCCGACGCCAGCTAGACTCAACACCAACGAAGATCCCCCGTAACTGATAAACGGCAATGTAATCCCGGTAACCGGCAAGGTAGCCGTAACCACCCCGATATTGATTGCCGCTTGAATCGCAATCATCGTGGTAATTCCAGTAGCCAAAAGACTAGAGAACAAGTCCGGAGCCCGCATTGCCACGCGATAGCCACGCCATGCCACCACCAAAAACAATATCACCACAGTTACCGTGCCCAATAGTCCTAGTTCTTCGCCTAAAATGGCAAAGATAAAGTCGGTAAAGGACTCCGGAAGAAAGCCGAGTGCCTGGCGCGAATAACCCAGCCCCACTCCCAAAACTCCGCCGGATCCTAATGCCAAGAGTGCCTGAATGGTGTGGAAACCTACCCCTAGCGGATGCTTCCAGGGATCAATAAACGCGAGCAACCGCTGCCTTCGATACTGCTCCCCTAACATAGCCCAAGCCAAAATCGGGGCGCCTACGGCAACCAGTCCCAACAAGTGTTTTTTTTGCAGTCCTGCCACGAACAGCATGACGAAGAAGGTGCCGGCAATGGCAATCGTTGTGCCTAGATCCGGTTCGGCTAGCACCAGTATAAAGATAAGGCTGGCAAGCAGGATGTGCGGCACCACCCCATGCCAAAAATCGTCCAACCGATCTTGATGCCGACTAAACAAGTGAGCAAACATAAAAACCATCGCCAGTTTTGCCAATTCTGAGGGTTGAACTTGCAAAGACCCCACTCCAAGCCAACGCCGCGCCCCATTAATTTGAATGCCGATATGCGGTATTAGCACGAGTACCAGAAGGCCCACAGAAATCCCATAAAGCGGTAAAATGAGGCGCTTGTATCGCCAGTAATCGATACGTGACGCGACTACCATCACTAAAATACCAATGACTGCCCAGACCAGTTGATGTTCTAGATAGTAGTAAGGTGATCCGAATTGGTGATATGCCGTATCGGCACTGGCTGAAAACACTATGACCGTGCCAATCGCCAAAAGCGATAGCACTGCCCCGACCAAAATATAATCTATGCGTTGTTTCGCTTGTGACATCGCGTTTCTCCCACCCCGCAACGTTACCACCAGGCCAACAATGCCCCCAAAATAGAAAATACCCAAAACACCGATACCACGCGTTCTTCCGGCCACCCGCCCAGTTCAAAGTGATGATGGATAGGACTCATGCGAAACACTCGTTTCCCAGTGAGTTTGAAGCCAATCACTTGAATAATGACCGAAAGAGTTTCCACGACAAACAAAATTCCTATTAAGGGCAGCAATAAAGTGGTTTGACTCACGATGGCCAACCCGGCCAGCGCCGCTCCCAATGCCAGTGAACCGGTGTCACCCATAAAAACGCGGGCAGGATGAATATTGTATCGCAGGAACCCCAATAAGCCGGCTGCCATGGCTATCCCCACCAAGGACACGGTGTTGTGGTGGAAAACGACACCCCAAAATGTAAAAAACATCATGGCAATGCCCGTGGCCCCGGCAGCCAGGCCGTCCAGCCCATCCGTGATATTCACCGCATTGCCACTTCCCAAGATGGCCAATACCGACAACGGTCCAAACCACCATTTTAGACTGATCGTCCCCAACCCAAAAGGCAGCACATAATTTTGGCCCAAGTGCAGCACTTGGCCCACGACCCAGGTGAACCCCACTGCCAGGATAATTTGCAACAAAAGTTTTTCTCGGGCGCGAAGTCCCAACGGACGTTTTAACACCACCTTCAGGAAATCATCGGCAAACCCCACCAATCCAAACCCCCAGATGATAAAGACCAGTGCCCAAGCCTCCAGACTTTGCCGATCAAAGATTGCCACTACCACCGGCAGAGGCAGTAAGAATAAAATCCCCCCCATAAGGGGTGTTCCCTGTTTCTTTAAATGGGATTGCGGGCCTGTTTGTCGCACCATTTGCCCTAACTTTAGTCGGGTCAGCAGCGGAATCACCACAGGACCCATGCCAAAGGCCATGGT
>JAMDDZ010000088.1:6713-19917 GCA_023488565.1 Bacillota bacterium
TGGGTCGTGGGCCAAGTGCTGCAGCCCATAAGGTCATTGGGGGCCCCCCCAATCCTTAATCCAATGCACCAGTTCTTCAAAGTGCATGCCACGAGAAGCTTTCAATAAGACCACGTCATTGGGACGCAAGATCTGTTGCAACAACTTCCAGGCATCCTCAAGAGTTTCGCAATGTTGTCCCACCGACCCAGCGCCTTGAGCAATCATGTGACTGCGCGGCCCAATGGCGACTACCAGATCCGCATGATTCTGTGCATATTGTCCTACTTCCAAATGACTTTGAGTTTCTGCAGTTCCAAGTTCCAACATGTCTCCCAAAACCGCAACCTTTCGTCCCGGAAAGCTATTCAAGACATCGATTCCGGCTTTCATTGAAACCGGACTAGCGTTATAGACATCTTCAAGTACCGTTATTTGCCCTATCGCTAAAGGCCGAATGCGGGATCGTTCTTGATCCACATTTTCAATTCCGTGAATACCGTCTTGCAAAGAAACACCTAAAGCCTCTCCCATCAACAGTGCCGCCGCAACGTTAGACCCATGGTGGGCCCCAATCCAAGGCAAAATAACCCGCCAGTGTCCTTGATTATTTTCCAATTCAATCCGGGTATGCCCATTTTCAATTTGGGATGCAATAATACGCAAATCACAGTCGGCATGGTGACCGTACCACAACACCCGATGCCGTGTCTTTTCCCCCAATTCGCGAACTCGCACATCATCGTAATTGAGTACCGCTGTGCCTTCCTGCACTAACCCTTCTAAAATCTCGCCTTTGGCGGCTTGAATTTCCGCCATCGACCCTAATTGCTCCAAATGGCTTGGACCAATGTTGCTAATCGCCGCCACCTCAGGAGGAGCAATTTGGGTAAGGTACTGGATTTCTCCGCGTTGCCGCATTCCCATTTCCGCGACAAAGTGGGTCATCGTATCGGACTCGCCGAAAAAGGAAAGGGGTAAACCAATAGCGGTGTTGTAATTCCCATGAGACTGTCCTGTATCATACCGGGTGCGCAACACGGCTGTGGCCAATTCCTTGAGACTGGTCTTGCCTACACTGCCCGTAATGCCAACGATGTGGATGTGGCGGGCTAAAATCATCTGGCGCATCATATCGTCCATTGCCCTAAGCGGGTTATCAGCCCTTAGCAACGGCCCGCCCGACAAACCAAAAGAAGGCTCAACCATAGCCGTAGCCCCTGCCTGCCATGCTTCTGAGACAAATTCATGCCCATGATGCCGTGTGCCGGGCAACGCAATAAACAAACCGTTTCGCACCGTCTGTCGGCTGTCTATGGTCACATTAGCGACGATTCGTGTCTCGTCGACATGTTCCGGCTGAGCTCCGGTCCACCCTATGATTTCCCCAAAACTCATCGTCATCATGCCTTGCGCAACTCCTTCAACACTTGTCGCGCCACTTCTCGGTCATCAAAATGAATAGTGGCATCCCGATAGATTTGATACGTTTCATGTCCTTTTCCAACAATCAAGATCACGTCACCAGGCTGCCCCCGGTGTAGTGCTTGGCGGATGGCACGTTCACGATCCAATTCTACTTCGTACTGGCCATGCGATAGTTCTACACCTTGCGCAATCTGGTGGATGATATCCATCGGATCTTCGGATCGTGGGTTATCCGCGGTCAGCACCACCCAATCCGCCAATTCCCCTGCCACTTCGCCCATCATTGAACGTTTTCCCCGATCCCTGTCACCTCCCGCGCCAAACACCACACCAATGTGCCCCATGGCGAACTCACGAGCCGTTTGTAATACATTCTTTAGGCCATCTGGGGTGTGTGCGTAGTCAACAATTACAGTAAACGGCTGTCCTTCGTCAATCCTTTCAAACCGCCCTGGGACTCCTGGATACCGAGCCAATGCTTCCGCCATTTTCCGCGGCTCCAATCCCCACACGTAGCCTACAGATAGCGCAGCCAAAGCGTTGGACACATTGAAGCGTCCCGTCATTCCAAATTCTATCGCTTGATTTTGGCCATCTGGAAATTCTACCAAAAATTGCACCCCACGACTGGCAATTTGCACCATGCTGGCTCTTACATTCACACCTTCTGAGAGCCCATACGTAATGACCGGTACATGACTTAATGCGGTTAAACGCCCTGCATACGGATCGTCCCCATTAATCACAGCAGCCATAGGACCAGGTTTGGGCATCTCTCCCAGCCGGGAAAACAACAAAGATTTTGCTTGAAAATAGGATTCCAAATCGGGGTGAAAGTCTAGATGGTCCTGAGTCAAATTGGTGAATACCGCAACATTATAGGCTACGGTATCCACCCGTGACAGCACCAGTGCATGTGATGATACCTCCATTACTGCTGCTTTCATGCCACGGTCTGCCATATGCCGCAAAATGCTCTGCAGGTCGGGCGCCTCCGGAGTGGTCCGAGAGACTTTGAAACTCTCCAACCCCATCAAAGTATGTAGCGTACCGGTCAACCCGCAACTCACATCATTAGCTTCCAAAAGCCCACGAACCAGATGGGTTGTTGTCGTCTTGCCATTCGTGCCGGTGACCCCCACCATCCACAATCGTCGCGAGGGGCTGCCAAAATAGAGATCGGCAACTTTTGCCATTGCAGCTCGTGCATTGGGGACTATCAGACCCGGTTTGCCTTGAGGAATCGCTTCAGAGCGTTCCACGAGAAATGCAACGGCGCCACGTGCCATAGCTTCTTGGCAATAAAGATGCCCATCAGTACGAAATCCTGGAATGGCACAAAACAGATTTCCTGGTTCCACCGCCCGTGAATTATAGGCGATGCCAGTGATGTCCACATCAAGGGATCCCACCGGTGTCACCTCAACCAGTGCCTTCGCCAGTTCTTCCAATTGCATCAATTTCCCTCCTGCCTTCAGCCTTGGTTTCCAGTTTCCGCTACATTACCACAATGGTGGTGCCAGCTTTGACCTCAGTACCGGCAACAATGGACTGCCGCTCGACGCGCGCTACCGGCAACCCTTGTGGAGCCAGGTTAAGACCTAATTCCATTGCTAGGCGTTGTGCAGTTCCGAGCGGAAGTCCGATAAAGCTGGGAACCGCAACCCACTCTAAATAGATTCTTGGATGACGTCCCAACGTCAACTGCAACAACGTGCCGACAGGGCGCCATCCTCCATATTCAATCGATTGCTCTACTACTACATTTCCCTGTCCCGTAAATTGTACCGGAAATCCAAAGGCTTCGGCATCATCTTGAGCACTCACTGGGTCCAAATTTACCAGATTGGGCACCATTTGCAGCGACCCAGTTTTAGGCGGCCGGATGGGATCAGTGGGTTGAAGGCCCAAATGTCGAAATATGTCCCCGCTGAGCCGACCAAATATGGGGGCTGCCACCTGCCCTCCATAAAACGCCCCTACAGGTTCGTCTACGTTAACCATAATAGCCACTTCGGGATTGGGAACAGGTCCAAACCCAACAAACGATGCAATATACACACCCTTTTCCACTCGCCCATTAACCACTTTTTGGGCGGTACCGGTCTTCCCTGCCATTTTAAAACCCGGTACCTGTCCCAATTTGCCGGTGCCCGAAGACACAACCGCAACCATCATATTTTGCACTAACTGAGCCACATGTAAAGATACTACTTGTCGCACCACTTGACGATCAAACTGTTTGATCACCGTGCCGTCTGGTTTTTTGATCACTCTGGCCAGGTGGGGAACAAGTAGGGCACCATCGTTGGCGATGGCGGATATCGCGTTGAGCAGTGCAATCGGCGACACGGTGAGAGTTTGGCCAAACGCCATAATCGCGAGATCCAATGCGGTCACCCGGGACGCTTTAGGAACAATTCCCCGGGCTTGGCCAGGAAGGTCTATAGGTATGGGTTTGGAGATCCCGAATTTGTCTAAGTACTGATAAAACTTTGCCACCCCGAGCCCCAGTCCTAATTCCATAAACCCCACGTTGCAGGAATTTTTGACGACCGCGGCCAATGATTCTGCCCCATGGCCTTGCGGCCTCCAGCAGTTCACTCGCCGTCCTAGCACAATTTTAAAGCCGGGGCAATAGAACCCTGCATCTGGACTGGTAGTCCCTTCCTCAAGAGCAGCGGCTAAAGTCACGGGTTTGAAGATCGACCCGGGGGGAATCGCGTCCGACACCGGCAAAACACGGTAATTCTTCGGATTGTAGTCCCTAAAATGGTTCGGGTCAAATGACGGACGTTGGGCCAACGCAAGAAGTCCTCCGGTGCGCGGGTGCATTACCGCAATACTAACCGACTTGGCTCCCGTGGTAATCATGGCTTGCTCGCACGCACGTTCCGCCATCCACTGAATTTTCTCATCCAATGTCAATTCCAGGGTATCGCCTTGTATTGGCGGAACTACACGTTGCCGGGCAAATTGAATGGTTTGCCCGGTCACATCATATTCTTCCTGAATACTACCCGGCTTTCCTTGTAAGTACTTGTTATAAACCATTTCGATACCGGCCAGACCTTGATTGTCAATGCCGGTAAAACCCAGTACCGGACCAACTAACGATCCTTCAGGATAATATCTGGCGGTTTCGGTCACCAAATAAATTCCCGGCAATGCGGACATTTGCCCTCGTATTTGATCGAGCTCGAGGGCTGTCAGACGCCGCTTTAGCCAAACAAATCCCTGGCGCCGTGATAATCGACGCAACAACCGATCCGGGGGCATGTTCAGCATCACGGATAAAAGAGCGGCTTCGGCAATTCGATGTTTCTTGGTTTGAATTGGAATCGCATAAGCCGAGTAGGCATGATGGCTGCCAGCCAGAAGATGGCCATGGCGATCGACAATGTTGCCCCGAAAAGCAGCCAAAGGTACCCCCCGGAAGTGCGCGGATTCCGCTATTTTCTGTAATTTGGGTCCTTCAACACCTTGCACCGCAACTAAACGACCCAAGAGTCCGACATCGAACACCCCCACCAGAGCCAACACCAAAAAATTCCTGCGTTTCATCACCAACGTCGGACGATTATCCACTGTGAGCAAGCCTCCTTGCTGCAGGACGGGCTGTTACTCACAATGCTTATGCGGTCTAGGCAATCAAAAGAACCTCAAGGCTGGAAGGGCTTAGAACCGTTGTCCGGCCCCGCATATGGTTTAATGTTCCAATAATGAAACATAAACTCCGCAATATGTTTCCATACGGGTGCCGACACTTGATCCCCATAAAACAAATTTCCGATCGGACGGTTAATCATGACCAACATGATAAATCGGGGATTGGGCATCGGACCCATACCCATATACGACGCGATGAACAAGTTGTTTGACGTGCGTCCATTGACAATTTTTTGGGAAGTCCCGGTTTTCCCTGCAATGATATATCCTGGCACCTGAGCCGGCACTCCGGTTCCCTGAGTGGCTTCGAGAGTCATCATATGCTGTATTTCCTTGGCTATGGCTGGTGACGTGGTGACAGATTCCACTTGGGGTTTAACAGTTTTCACTACGGTGCCGTTGGGTGATAGAACCGCTTTCAAAATGTGCGGCTGCATCATAACGCCGTCATTGGCCACTGCAGAATCCGCCGCAATCATCTGCATTGCAGTCGCGGCAAATCCCTGTCCGAACCCAATTGTTGCTAAGTCAACAGCGTTCACTTGCTTCAAAGGAACCCATAGCCCTGGAGAATCCCCAGGCAATCCTACATTGCTCGGATGGTCGAAGCCGAACAGCTTTACGAAATGATATAAACTTGCTGCTCCGACTTTTAGCGCCACATCCATAAACACTTGGTCTGAGGAAACCTCAAGTCCGCGTGTCAGTGTAATCCAACCCCAGCCATTAGGGTTCCAATCGTTAATGCGGATCCCGTCGACGATCTTATAGCCTACCGTATCAAACATGCTGTTAGGCGTAAACAAACCCGTTGTCAGTCCTGCAGTTGCGGTGACTGGCTTGAAGATTGAACCCGGTGGCACCGGATCTTCTACGGCATAATCGTCCATCTCCAGCGGTGTCGCATTATAGTAGTTATTGGGGTTAAAATTGGGCCAGTTGGCAAGCGCAATGACCGATCCGGTATGTGGATTGAGCACAATCACCGTGCCATTAAGGGCATGGGCCCTCTTAATACCCCATTTCAGCCACTTTTGGGCAGCAGCTTCAATGTTGGCATCAATGGTCAATTGCACGGTATCTCCTGGTGCCGGAGCCTTATACGCTAGCTGCCATTGTGGCAGCGGATTTCCGGCCGCATCGGTTCTCACAACCCAATAACCTGGCTTACCAGCCAAAATTTTATTGTATTCGTATTCCACTCCTGCTAGTCCTTGGTCTTGAGATCCCACCATTCCTAGCACTTGAGAGGCCAATGTTCCGTTAGGATATTCACGCCCTGTAGACGGAACTACCGAAACTCCCGGCAAATTTAAGGCTGAGATCTGATGCGCCACAGAACTGGAAACCGAACGTGCCAGCAAAGCATACCAGGATCCGTTGCCCAACACTGACGCCAACACCTTGGATGAGAACGGCAAATAATGGGACAAAGTGGTCGCGGTGCTTTCCACCTGTTTTCGGGAAGTCAAATATTTGGGTACGGCGACCACTTGATAGGTCGGAGTATCCATGGCCAGCACTGTCCCGTTGCGGTCCAAAATTTCTCCCCGGCTTGCCGGCAATGTAATGCGGTGCACATGAATGCTGGAGGCGTAAGCATGCAGATGATTAGCGTCGGCAACCTGAATCATGACAAGTCGAACCAGCAGCAGTGCCGAAAACAAGGTTGTGTACAACAAAGTCAGCCGAGCTCGGTGCCGCACCAAGTGCGTAGATTTTTTCTTCATTTAGCCACTAATGCTTGCCGCAAAGCCAAAATCCATTGTGACACGCGTCCATACCACGGTGTGCTCTCTACAACCGCAGGGCCGGCTATGTGAAACCCTGTACGAACCGTGGGGACCTTGAGGTCTACATGATATTTTTGGCTATCAGCGGCCAACATTTGAGGAGAACTCAATTGGGTCACCTTAGCAGCCAATACTTGGTTCTGTCGCGTCAACACCGTGTACTGAGCTGATAAGGCATCGACCTGATAGCCCATCACTAAAACATGAATAGCTAAAAGTGATGCCCCGAGGCCGACAGCCCAAACTCCCATAATCCAAAATACGGTCTGTGCCAGCCCATTAAATTTGCGCCGCGGGCGCGGGGTCACTTTGGGGCGTAGTTTCTTTTCCCAAGTGCGGGCTAGATTACCCTCTTTATACAAACCATATTCATTTTCTTGCTGGTTGAGCATTGAATTCAACCTCCTTGGAACCGAAAACTCGAAATTTGTTACCTTAAGATGAACCATGTCGATGGTGTGAGCATAGGTATTCCCAGTAAAAAGATCGGCCGCTAACTCTTAGCAAAGACGCGCATTTTGGCTGAATGAGACCGCGGGTTGCTGTCGATTTCGGCCGGGGAAGGAATGAGTGGTCTACGAGTAACTACAATTCCACGTTGGTTTGTTTGCCATTCCCGGAACGTGTGCTTAACAATACGGTCTTCGAGCGATTGAAATGAGATAGCCACGATGTGCCCTTCGGGTGCAGCAACGTCAATGGCGACAGCCAGTCCTTGCTTTAATGCCTCCAATTCATCGTTAACCCAGATCCTCAGGGCCTGAAATGTTCGCCGGGCAGGATGTCCTCCGGTCCTCCGCGCCGAAGCTGGAATGGCTGCTTTAATTAAATCGACTAGTTGACCCGTCGTGCGAATAGGTTCTTCTTCCCTGGCACTTACGATGAAGTCGGCAATACGTGAGGCCCAACGCTCTTCGCCCCATTCTTTTAGAGCTCGGGTAATATCTTCTTTGGGTTTCATATTTACCAACCGAAATGCTGTGACCGGATTATCTGGGTCCATCCGCATATCCAAAGGGGAATCCTCATTTTGGTAGCCGAATCCGCGGGCAGTCTGGTCCAGTTGTGGTGAAGATACCCCTAAATCAAACAAGATACCCTGAATCGTGCCTTTTTCGTTGGGGCTCAAAATTTCGTCTAAACTTCGAAAATTGCCTCGGCGTATCGAAACCCGGGAACTCCATGCGCCTAATCGATCATGAGCTTGGGACAATGCTGCAGGATCCTGGTCAATGGCAATAAGACGGCAGTTGGGAAATTGAGATAGCAGCAAGTGGCTATGGCCTCCTCCGCCCAATGTCGCGTCCAGATATAACCCGGACGGGTCTGTAACCCAGTGGGCCAAAACTTGCTCGGGCATAACACTCACGTGAGTAAATGTCACCAAACTGCCACCTCCTATCAAAACCCGAAATCTCCCATTTTCTCTGCAACGTCTTCATAACCTGCTTGAGCGTTGGATTGATACTCCGTCCATCGATCAAGAGCCCATAACTCGACGCGACTGCTGACTCCGACGAGCACTACATCTTTTTGCACCCCGGCAAATTCCCGCAATCGAGAAGGAATGGTAATGCGAAATTGACGGTCAACTTCCACATCTTGAGCTCCCGCAAGAAAAAGCCTTTGAAAGGCTCGCGCATTAGCATTTGTCATTGGAAGAGACCTTAATCTCTCCTCCATTTTTTGCCACTCCTCCATGGCGTAAAAAAACAAACAGCCATCGAGCCCCTTCGTCATGACAAAATGATCTTGAAGGTCATCGCGAAGACGAGCGGGAAGGATGAGACGACCCTTATCATCCAAGGCATGAAAATATTCGCCCATCAACATTCCCCACTCACCTCCACTTTGTTCCCATTATCCTCCACTTTACTCCACTTGAGGTTTCTCTTTCAATGTTTAAGGTTCCTGCTTTAAGAAAAAAGTTTTTAATTACAAAAAGTGGGAATAAGTGACCACATAAAGGATGTTCGCGGCAAATATCAGGAGATTATCACTAAATTTGGCAATAAAATAAAATGCGTTGACACTTCACAACACGATCCGTATAATCAGAAGTCGTTGTGGGGGCGTAGCTCAGTTGGGAGAGCGTCGGCATCGCAAGTCGAAGGTCAGGGGTTCGACTCCCCTCGCCTCCACCAGAGTACTATTTCCCTATAAAATGGTATTTCAGCAAAATTCCACGACTATGAAGTTCAAAGCCTGGTCTAGATTAGCCAGGTTTCCTTATCGTAGCTTGGCTCAATTGGCGCGACTGTTAGGGAACCATCTACAGAGTCGTCTCTAGGGAAAGCGAAAACCAAACAAGGCAGGAAAGTTATGGCATCAGCGGGCGCTGGTGAAGACAACCCTATGCATTCGGCTGCCAACTTCCTAAGATTTGAGAGCCCAAGGCCAGTTGGTGTGCAGGCACCATGATATGAACTCCGCAATATTGCCGCGACTGGTGAAAAACGCCATAAAAGTTAACCAACCGTATACCATGTTGAGTCGTGGACACCTGCCATTCCATCATACCGGGTTGAGGACTAGAAATCTGTTTTGCACCGTTTCCTGGGCTAAAGGGAGGTTGCCGCGAGAAAACCAACCACAGACAAGTGTCATGATTCTGCAGCGGGAAATAGATTTGCTCTCCGTGGTTCACTTGGCGCAAATTCCAATTCCGCGGGATGGTTGCGGTTTGGGGCCCATCCCTAACGGTTTGCCAGGTGCCCCCTCGCGTTCCTAGAAATGTTACCAACACAATGGCTCCTAGAGCTATTGTGCCCGTCGCCCACCACATCACGTGTTTCATGGGTTAATTTTAACCTAGACTTCTCGTCGTGCACGTCTTTTCGCAATTATCAAACGATGTGCTTGGCGCTGCCCCAACAACAGTTGGTAAGCGTGATTATTTATTCCTGTGCCACCCAATTTGAGCGCCAACAGCGGCGATCAACACGCAAGGTTCCGTTTTATTCAAAATCGGCATCGGTTGATCCATTACTAATATAAAGGTCGTTCGCTGGTTAATGCCATTACGGTGTAAAAGGCACGAAACCCATCCAGCACCGTTGATCCTCGATAAGACACTGTTCGGCCGTCCACTCGCTCCATCCCCGGACAGTACATAGCGCGGTCCGCCATATCTGCCGTCATTAGGGTAATCTCCCATTCAGCCGGAGATGGCACCCTATACGGTTTCAATTCTGATCCACGGAATCGGGCTAACGCGTCTTTCACTCCCCCGAACAATCGGTTTGAGGTTTCTGAAGACGAATACAATTTAGCAGAGTTACGACTGATGCCCTCTTTTACCATCACCGTCACGACTTCAGGCAACAGTTCTCTCGCCTCTTGGCACAATTTGTCATCCCCGCTTATCATAGCAACAGGCACCCCAAAATGTCCTGCTACTGCAGCATTAATCCCTGTCTCACCCACTTCGCGGCCATTTAATCGCACCCGAAAAATTTGCCCTGCATAAGTGTGGTCCATTACCGCCGCCCTAGTGCCGGCCATTGCATGATACCCCACGAAAAACCCCACATCGGCTTCCGCCAGCCCTTGATTCATGGACAATGCCTTAGTGCCGCCAGAAATGAGACGCACACCTTCAGGGATTTGATCCCACAGCAGGTTGACCATCCCGTCATGGGAGTCATTGACAATAATTTCAGAAACATCGGCCTCTAACTTTAAAGCACCCAAGACCGTGTGCAATTCTGTCATAAGGAACTGCCGGCCCCTCTCATACTGCAGTTCTCCGGGTAACAATTGGGATCTTTCAACAATACCGCTAATTCCTTCCATATCCACCGAAAGCCAAACTTTCATCGCCGCTCCTCCTCATCGACTGGGTTGTGGTCAGGAAGTGGGGACACATGGTAGCGTTCCAGTGCAGTACGACCAATCCACACTTCCTGGTTCGCCATCTGCACCCCGACCATCACTACTGGATTTCCATCACACTCGCTAATTGGCCATGATGCCTCCAAAACCAAGGGTTCAAGTGACACCTGAACCTTGTCGCTTCGTTCCCCAATCACTGCCCCCGTGGCGTCAATACGCCAGTGTCGCAAAGTTTGGGTTTGTGGCATGTGAAGCGAAATGTGCAAGATTTCTTCGGCACGCATTGGTCTGTCCCATTCCACCCGGACGTGTTGATGTTGGTCCAGGATGGCCCAAGCCACTTTGTTGATCGGGCTCTCCTTTTTTAGATAGCGTGTCCAATGGCTTCTAAATGGAGTCGGCACAGTGTACCAGTGCCCAACGGGCATGTCGACTATCGTCTCTTCCAGCAATACCTCTGACCGTCGGGCAAATGCCAGCATAAAGGGTTTGATTAACTCCACCTGACTTTGATACGTCATGAGCGCTCGCCGTTTCCGAGTGACGTTGTCGGCGTCATATACAAATTCTCGCCAACGCCCTGGATGCGATTGGGACAATATATGAGGGGCCTTTTGATGGAGGCGGGGGCGAAAAGCCAGCGGCAGAGGCCATCCCGGCCAGTGCACCAAATAACTGAAGTGGTGCACTGGGTTTGCCAGACCGGTTCCCGCCAAACGGGCAAAAGCCCCCGTCGCCCAATGATCAGGATGTTCATCGTAAGCACTAGGCGACACAATCCATGTGGGTCTCAATTGAAGCAACAGCTGTCGCAGCAGGGTCAGCAGCGTCCGGCCTAAATATGGAGATTTTTCCCCATATGACTCAATGTAGGGCCCATAAGACACTCCCGTGGTGCTACTGCAAAATGGCTGTTTCTCCCAATAGTCAAACAAGAGTCGATCCAATCCCCCATCGGGAAATCCGAAAAAATGCACATGCTCAGCACTCACACCCAAGACAGCCATTGCATCGATTGTCTCCCGCATACGGCGATATCCCAAATTGATGTACTCCGCGGCCGTCACATCGAACGACAAATAGTACCGTTCGGCATCTTGGACAAATCCGTCACCCATGGTCAGCAAGATCACATCGACCGTATTGCCGTTTTCTATGAAATGGCTGATCAATCCCCCGGCACCCAAAGCCTCATCATCGGGATGAGGAGCGACTACCACCAAATGCTCCGCTTTAGGGCTCGATGGTGAAAAGGGGATCCTGGGCACTTACCGCCCCCCCTTTTTGCACCTGAATTGCGCTAATACGTCCGGCAACCGGAGCGGTAATTTCGTTTTCCATCTTCATCGCCTCTAGAATCACGATGATTTGTCCCATTTCAACCACTTGTCCCACTTGGGCACGCACATCCAATACGGCTCCAGGAAGGGGCGCCTCCACAATAATTGCGGTATCCTGGCTTACCGTCTGGGTTCTCACCACAGTCTTAGGCGGTGCTGTCGTCTCTAGGACTGCGGCGGGTTGGGATACCTTAGGCGGTTCAAGTTGCCCAGCCGATGGGATCTCTTCTGCCTCCACCTCATACACTACCCCATTTACCGTTATGCGAAACTTCCGGACTGCCATTGGTTGTCGTCCCTTCTGCTCAATTTCTAAAGCCAACGCCACAGTGTCGTGCGCGGCCACTCTTCCCTAATGCGCATCCGACCCGGATATACCTCAACTTCATCCCCCCACATCAAGGCCACAGCCGCTGCAATGCTGGCCATTACCTGGGGATCCCACTGATCATTCGCCACACCTTTGTCTTCATATCTCATAAGGGAATGTTCCCATGCCGCTTTCCCGGCCGGTCCTCCTTCTTGTTATGTAGGCTCATTAAGGCCCGTGCCACATGAGCCCGAGTTTCGCTCGGGTCTATCACCGCGTCAATATATCCATGCTGCGCGGCTACATAAGGATTGGCAAAACGTTCACGATATTCGACGGACTTTGTCCTACGCGCTGCATCTGGATCCGGAGCCGCGGCGATCTCGTCTTTAAAGATAATATTCGCAGCGCCATCTGGGCCCATGACCGCAATTTCCGCCGAGGGCCAGGCGAACGCTAAATCGGCCCCCAAAGATCGACTGCACATCGCCAAATAGGCGCCGCCATATGCCTTGCGCAATATTACCGTAACCTTCGGCACCGTGGCTTCCGCATAAGCATAGAGCACCTTGGCGCCATGGCGGATGATACCGCCAAACTCTTGGGCTGTCCCCGGAAGATATCCTGGGGTATCTACCAAAGTCACCACCGGAATATTAAAAGCGTCACAAAATCTTACAAACCTAGCCAGCTTAGTTGAAGCATTGATATCCAAAGTTCCAGCCAAAACCCGCGGTTGGTTGGCCACCACGCCAACAGAATGGCCTCCGATACGGCCCAAACCCACTACCAAGTTATCGGCAAAGCCTTTTTGCAGCTCAAAAAAACTGTTACGGTCCAGCATCGCTCCA
>JAMDDZ010000011.1:0-2290 GCA_023488565.1 Bacillota bacterium
GTTGAGTTGTATACAGAATTTCTGCCGCATTGGCACAAAAAATCGAACGAGCGGCCAATCGACAAGAAATCCGGTCATGGATAGGTCGTTCACACGGTCTAAAGGCCACTATTGTCGGTGAACGACCTATCCACGAGTTTCTCTAGCCATTCTTGAAAGTCGTTGCGGGGCACGGGATTGTGGCGGTTTTCGGGCTGGTTGCTACAGGAACCCTTTATCCGAGCACACAACTGAATTCCAGGCAAAGACAATCGGCAGCAAAGTGTACTATAGTAAAAACACCTCATTCGTGTTGGAGGCGACTTGGTGTTGCCGTGGGGACTGGACTCGGCCACGCGGTCAATGATCAGCGAAGGACTGGATGGACATGAAAAAATCATGGGAACAACTGGTAGGCATCAAACCGCCGTTCGGCCAGGCAGCATTTTTCGAAGTGGTTGCGGGGCTCATCTTTCTGACGGCCCTGTTCTGGCCGCATATGTCGATTGCCAACATGCTGAAGGGCCTTCTGATCGGGGCTGTCTGGGCGGTGTACGGCTTCATTAGCTACTTAAAAGCCTTGAGCGAATCGCCGCGACATTAAGACGGGAGACCGCTGGCTGTCGGACAGGTTGAAGTGTTTCGGAACTGTCTTTGACAGCGGTGGGACTGCTGATTAGCCTCGTGACGGACAGTGGGTAAAGGTAAAGGCGCCCAAATGAAAAGAAAACAGCTCTGGTGTAGTGGTCGCGTTTATTTGCGTATTTTACGGGGGATACAAGCTAGTAAACACAACGATTCTATAGAGTGTGGAGACAATTAATGCGCTGGTAAGGTGATAGTTGAACATAAGGCCCGCGCATTCCCCTTCTTAGGCGCAAGCCAAGAGGGGGTCAAGCGGGTGGCGGCCGTTAAGGACGCCAGATTTTTCTTCCCGTCAGCGCGTCCCATGGCCTATAAAGCCTGGGAAATGGTACACTAGACTCAGAACGTTTGTTTGTGGGAGGATTCCGCCATGCTGAATGGGTATCGGTTTCGTCTGTATCCAAACCTCGAGCAGGAACAGATCTTGCTGCGCTGGATTGGCTGTCAGCGGCTCATCTCCAACGCGAAAGTCCAAGAAGATCGCTATGACCGCCGCTTTCAGCAGCGAATGGTCGGCACAGCGGGGATGGAGGTCCCCGTCGATCAACAGTACAGCCGGTTTATCACGCCACGCACCGCGTTTTTGCGCGAGGTCCCGTCGCAGATTCTCCGCAATGGGGCCGTCAAATTTCGACAAGCGTATCAGCGCTTCTTTCAGAAGCTGGGCGGACGCCCGAAGCTCAAGAAGAAATCGGGGCGGCAGGCGGTCTGGGTGACATCGGAACTCTTTCAGTTTATCCCGTTAACGGAGGAGGCGACGGGTCATGTCACAGGCTATCGCCTGCACGTCGGCACCGACACATTTCCCGTGGGGGTGATCTCTTCTGTCGCCCATCGTCATCATGCCGTGCCCTCGTCCATTCCCATTGCGGTCGAAGGCGGTCACTGGTGGCTGTCGTTTGCCGCGGAGGATCCCGATGTGGCGATGCCGGAGAAAACACTCGACGCGAGGACGGAGCAGATCGCCGAGGACTTGCGGCATTTGTCGGCGGAGCAACTCGCCGAGCGCACGCTCGGCGGGGATCGCGGCGTGGCGAAGCCTTTGGTCACGTCCGACGGCCAGATTCACGATCTCGATCCCGTGCAAAAAGATCGCATCCAGCAGCACCGCAAACAACACACGACATGGCAACGCAAAGCAGCCCGCCGCAAGAAAGGGTCCAAAAACCAAAAGAAAGCGTATCGCAAGGCGGCGCGCTATCAACAGTACGAAAAGAACGTCCGTCACGACTATGCCCATCAAACTAGTCATCGACTCGTCGCGAACGATAGCTATGAGGTCTATGTCTTCGAGGATCTTGCCATTCAAAACATGACCAAACGTCCGCAAGCCAAAAAAGATGCCGAAGGGCGGTTTCTGCCGAACGGCAGAAACGCCAAAGCGGGCCTTAATCGGGCTATTTTGTCGTCAGCGTGGGGAGAGGTTGTGTCATTTACGTCGTATAAAGCCTTGCGGTCCGGAAAACTCGTCATCAAAGTGCCTTTCGCGTATAGTTCGCAGGAATGTGCCGTGTGCACGTTCACTTCCCCGGAAAGTCCTCACGCATTTCGCGTGGACAATCGGCTGACCCAAGCCGAGTTTGTCTGTCAACGTTGCGGACACACGGATAACGCGGACCACAATGCGGCCTGCGTGATTGCGAAACGCGGCATCAACAAACTCCTT
>JAMDDZ010000011.1:2300-4132 GCA_023488565.1 Bacillota bacterium
CCGGATTTTTCCTCGCAAAGAACACGAGGAGGTTCGGAAACTAGGGCCGGAGCGGTCCGAAGTCACGCCCGGGGAGATCACACAAGACGTGGGGGGCCCACGGCCTCCCACGCAGCGGTCAATGAGCCAGGAATTTCTGGGAACGAATCCAGAAACCCCCGCCTCGGCCTCGTAGAGGCCAGGCGGCGGGAGAAGTTCATACAAGCCAGGAGGTGATGGCTGACCCAAGGAATTTCGCATCCATGACACAGGAGGTCAACAATAATGACGGATCAGCCCGTTCTGACGACGGTATTTCAACCAGTGGTAAATCTCTTGAACGGTGATATTGTGGGGTATGAAGCGCTGGGTCGCATTGTCGGACGAGAAACCGAGGGATTTTCTCCCGTGGCCGTGTGGGCTCGTGAGACACGCAGGACCACTACCGTCTTTCGCCAGTTGCAACGTCTAGCCTTGCGCTTGGGTTCTGAACGCCCTTCCGGTACGCTGCTGTTTTTAAATGTTCGCTTGGCGGACTTGACGCAACTCAGCACCCTGCAAGTGCCATGGGACCAGATTGTGCTGGAAGTACCGGAATCAGATCACCGACTCGACCAATGGGACGCCAGGCTCCGTGACCTCAGGAGTCTTGGCGTTCAAGTAGCGATAGACGATTGGGGTATCGGAAAAGCCGATCCCTTACGTTTGATTCAGTTGCGACCTCATTGGCTCAAAATCGACCTCGCGCTGACGCGCCTTCTGGGGACCCAAGACTGTGACCGCCTCTTAGAACTGTTAGTACGTTGGGTTAATCCTGACACGCATCTGATTGCCGAAGGCGTCGAAAGACCCGATCAAATTGAGCGGTTGCGCCGCTTGGGCATTTGCTATGGCCAAGGATTTGCTCTAGCACGGCCCGATCATACATGGCCCACCACAGTGGCAATCCCTGCCCCCACAAAACGACTCACCGGAGTCGCCCGTACATCGCTTGCACTCGTGCACGCAAGCAATATTTCGGATGCCTCCTTGGCATTAATCGAACGATCCCAAGAAGCCATGGCACCTTTATTCCATCATGCCGTGGAGCACCTAGAAAATTGGATTTATGAAACGCGCATGGCCAACCGTCTGGCATTTACTGAGCGGGATCGCTACCAACAAGTGTTGGAACACCACTTTCATCAACTCACTCGTGGTGTTCTCGACCATAGTGATATCGAAAGAGCCCAACGCATCGCTCGTGTTCATCAACAATATGGGGTAGACCTGTCCTTTTACGTTACCGGTTATCGTCAACTGCAAGCATTCATGGCGCGATCATTGCGCGAACAACAGCAGACCACACTGGCCGAAGCATTGCGAGATCTTTTTAATTGGGACGTTAGTCTGGTTCTCGAAGCGTACCAAGAAATCCTAGACCGCGATAGCCTTACGGGCGTACTGACCCGCCAGGCTTTTTGGGATCGCGTCAACCGCGACATTCTCACGGCTCTTCCATCCAATGCACGATGGGTATTAACGGTTATCGATCTCAAGGGCCTAGGGGAGATCAACGACCAGCATGGACACTTGGTCGGAGATCAGGTGTTAGCCCAAGTTGGCCGAGTGTTCCAAGAATTTATGAACGGACAATATACCTTCGGGCGCATTGGCGGCGATGTGTTTGGATTGTGGTTTCCTTACCGAAGCCATCAGGCTATAAGCCACGATCTTAATAGCATGCAGGTCTACCTGACACAACGCCAGCCCGAGATATCCTTGACATTAGGATTTGCCGTCTTGGGACATGACGGTACCACAGCCGAGGCGCTGTATACCATAGCAGACCGTCGGCTCTACCAAGATCGCCA
>JAMDDZ010000033.1 GCA_023488565.1 Bacillota bacterium
TTTGGGATGGACGAGAGATAGCGCAACAAAGAGGCTTTGGCGTGGAGGTATGCTTCAAAACTTCCATGAAAATCAATGTGGTCGGGAGTTATGTTGGTAACTGCAGCAGTTTCAAAACATAATCCCTGAATTCGGCCTAACTCCAGCGCGTGAGAGGATACCTCTATGATTACGTCCTGGGCTCCACGGTCAAGAGCTTCCCGTAAAAAACGATGAAGTTGGGGTGCATCCGGTGTTGTCATGGACGGTCGAAAGGGTTTGGCAATTCCCTCTACACTATTAGTGGTCCAAAAAGCCACGCGATGCCCCGCCTGTGCCAGAATAGCCGCAAGCATATAGACGGTGGTTGTCTTGCCATTGGTACCGGTCACAGCATGGAGCCGCAACTTTTTTGCGGGAAATCCGTAGGCACGCTGGGCCAGCGTGGGCAGCGGCACCCGGGGATCTGGAACGTGAATCCATGGTATGTTCTGGACGGTTCGGTGCGCGGTCGGGTCCGATGGGACAGCAGAGACGATGGCTACGGCGCCTCGGGCGATGGCGTCAGCAATAAAAAGACGACCATCGGTATTGTGCCCTTGGAGCGCTACGAATACGTTGTTGGGCTCCACTTGCCGGGAGTCACAGGCAATGCCGTCGATGACTATCTGGCGATGGGTCGGTAATAGTCCTTGGCACGGAATGCCGTCGAACAAGTCAGCCAATGAACAAGGCATGTTGCCACCTCGCGGAAAAGTTCTTTGACGTATGTTATGGGCTGACAACGTCAAGAGTGCCTATCCAGTGGTACAGGGTAGGTATCATGCTGAGAGAAGATCAGGAGTGGCCAGTAGGGGCATAGCGAAGCTTTTTGAGTTCCCTCCATAAGCCGAATTGTCCCCTTTGGTGGCGCAGTCGTAGCGCCCATTCCTCGCAATGATCCCACCAATTAAATGAAATAGGTGGCGTGGAGCGTTCAAGACTTGGGGTGTGGGCCTGGGCTTACAGCGGTGGGGCGAATGCCGCAACACGACGACCCTGCGGGTATTGCGGGCGCATGGTGTTGGAGATTCTCATCCATTGAGTCGCGCACCCAACGGTATATGGCTTCAGCACCGATATGGGTATAGGATCGCGAGAACTCCTGGCAATGGCATTCTAACAAAAAATATTTAGGTATTACTAGGCGATTTCGGGAATTGACAATACAACAACGACTATCGTAGACTTGTCTTGTCTAGACAGGAGTGATCATGTTGAAAGTCGGAGGCTCTGGACTGCATAATAATGGAATCCTTCTCCACCAGCAGGTGACGCATTGGATTTTGCGAAAAATCGAAGATGGCACCTGGCCTCCGCATTCGCAAATTGGCTCCGAGCCGGACCTAGCAAAGGAATTAGGGGTATCTCGCGGGACTTTGCAAAAAGCCATCAACACCTTAGTCGAAGAACGGCGACTATATCGCATTCGCGGCAAAGGGACCTATGTCTCAGCCAAGATTTTGGAAGAACCCTTAGCCCAAAATCTATTGTCGTTGTCAGAAGCTCTAGAACTTCAGGGACTTCAGATAGCGACGGAAGTCATTGCCCAGAAGGTTGCTGTCGAGTCACCGCCATGGGTTCAAAAGAGTTTGTCGCTAGAATCTGATGAACCCTCATTGTATCTGCAACGCATCAAAAAAGTTCCAGATGGGCCATTGGCTCTGCTTGACAATTACGTGAGAAGCGAGATGCTGCCAGGAATTCAGAATCTGGATTTTTCCAAGCGGCGGCTATTTGACATCATTGAACGGGATTACGGGTTTCTCATTCTGTGGGGCAGTCGCGTTTTTGATGTTGCCATGGCGACGCCCGAGTTGGCTAAGAAACTCGCGGTGGCGAAAAGTGCGCCATTACTGTACTTAGAACAGGTTTCCTACGTCACGGGCAATGTTCCGGTAGAATGCTCGAGAGTATGGATTCGCCCTGATCGGATGCGGCTGAAATCCATTATTACCCGAGACCACACCAGATAACCGGTAGCGCCTTGGTGCGGCGCGTGGAGGATCCTAAGTTAGTGGTTGAGGCCGCAATTTGCTCATGGTATCCGCCCGAGCACAGGGTGCCGAGGGTGACAAACAAATCTTGATTAAGGGGCGATTGCATGACCCGTTCGAAAATTGCGCAAAAAATTCAACAGACTTTGGTGCGCCCGGATGCGACGCGCGATGAAATCCTTCAGTTATGTGATGACTGCGTCGCGTATCAATTCAATGGTGCGATGATCGCTCCGATTTGGCTTCCCTTGGTGGTCGATCGATTGAAGGACAGCGGCATCACCATATGCACTGCGCTGGGCTATCCCATGGGAGGCATGACTTCCTTGGCCAAGGCCTTTGAGGTACGTGACGTCATTGCACGAGGAGCCCAACAAATTGATTTTATGCCCGCCATTGGATTCCTGAAATCCGGGCAGTATCAAGCATTTAAGCAGGACATCCGTGCCGTGGTGGATGCGGCCGAGGGTATTCCCATCAAAGTAATGTTGGAATTCGGCATGTTGACTGCGAAAGAAAAAACCCAGGCAGCCGAATTGGCTATTGAGGCCGGGGTGACTTATCTGAAAAATTCCAGTGGTTGGGGTCAGGGAGGCCAAGCAACAGTAGACGATATTCGTTTGCTCTCGCGGATTGCCCAGGGACGTGCCTTGGTGAAAGCTTCAGGTGGAATTCGTACCTGGGAGCAGGCCCAGGCATTTGTGGAAGCAGGAGCAGCGCTGCTGGGCACAAGTGCAGGTGTCCGGATTGTGACGGACTCTGCAGGCAAGAGCGAAGACCAGTATTAAGCGGATGGAGTGAAACCTGTTGAGCACGGTGACAGTACTAGGCAGCTATAATCTTGGGGTCACTTATTCGATCGACGCATTACCCGTGTGGGGGCAAACGCTGTTAAGCACCCACGGTTTTTTTAGCCATGGCGGAAAAGGATCGAACCAAGCGGTGACTGCTGCGAGATTTGGGGCCTCGGTCCGGTTTGTCGGTGCGGTAGGACAAGACGCTGCCGGTATTAGCGCCCGGGAGATGTTGCTGAATGAGGGCATTGATGTATCCCAACTCCTCATGATGCCAGATTACCCCACTGGCATCGGTACTATCTTCCTTGATGATCACGGCCACAATGCGATTGTGGTCAACCCCGGGGCAAATGCCCAACTGCGGATCGACACGATAGACTGGCCGTCAGACGCTGTTTTGCTGGCGCAGTTGGAAGTACCTGTAGACGTAGTGAGAACAGTATTTGCCCAGCATTCCGGAATACGCATCTTAAACCCGGCACCAGCCGATGCCAGTTACGCGAAGGAATCATGGGATTGGGTTGACATTCTCACACCCAATGAAACCGAGGCCCGGATACTGTGCGGATTGTCTCCCGATGACCCCGTAGCTTCCCCTGAGTTGCTCCAGTTGTTGGCTAAGCAAACTCACGGCAAAACTATCGTGCTTACCTTAGGCTCTGAGGGCGTTTTAATCTGGCACCACGGGCAGGATATTCGCATTCCCGCGGTATCGGTGGAGACGGTAGACACCACCGGGGCCGGCGACGTATTTAACGGGATCTTGGCGGCAAAACTCGCGCAAGGGGAATCATTGCCACAAGCTGCCTGCAAAGCGTGCCTGGGCGCATCCTTAAGTGTGCGCTGGCCAGGGGTAATTCCGGCAATTCCGTCGGTAGATGAGGTGGATCGTACATTTGAGGAGAGAAAGCAAAATTGAAGCGATGTGGGGAGGGTTTGCCTCTGCCATTGCTCATAGGGAGTGATAATGCGTGAATTTGGTAGTGGATACCGACACCGCTGGTGATGATGCGATTTCTCTTTTAGTCGCCTTGCGTACAGCATGGGTCAATGTGCACGGTATTACGATTAATGTGGGAAACGTAAGGTTTGACCAACAAGTGGAAAACGCTCTAAAGACGGTCGAGGTAGCCGAGAGGGCAGAACAGGTTGCTGTTTATCCTGGGGCTGCGATTCCGTTGTTGCGGCAATGGGTTAGTGCTGAATACGTCCATGGTTCCGATGGCATGGGCGAAGCTTATTTTCCCCCCGTACGCCAACGCCCGGAGGCTACAAATGCGGTCCAATTCCTCCTGGAAGCTTCGCATCGATGGCAAGGGTCTTTGGTTATTGTGGCCCAAGCTCCTCTTACCAATTTAGCCCTGGCGGTGCGCCAGGATCCAACATTTCCGTCTCGCGTCGCCCAGTTGTGGGTGATGGGGGGGAGCAGCAACGGTATCGGCAATATCGAGCCGTTGTCGGAATACAATTTTTATGTGGATCCCGAAGCAGCCGCAATTGTATTTTCTGCAGGGTTTAACCTCTACATGGTTGGTTGGGACGTGGCGCTTGAGGCAAGCATAATCGGTCCTGCAGACCTTGAGCGGATTCGCCTGATGGATACACCCTGGAGCCGTTTCTTTTTGCAAACGCAAAAAACGACATTAGAGTTTAACCAACGGGATGGGGGAATTGATGGGACCAGTCACCCGGACTCCCTGACGATGGCGATGGCCTTGGATAATAGCATATGGCAAGAAGGTGCAGACTATTATGTGGCCATCGAGACACGGGGTGAATTTACCCGGGGCACCTCGGTCGTCGATCGGCTCAACGTGTGGAAGAAACCTGCCAATGCCCACGTTTGCTTAAAGGCCGATGCCAATCGTTTTAAACAAATATTGCTGACTCTACTCGAAACGGGCAAGACGGAATTCCAGCCAACATAAACGGGGTTGTTAGCTTCTCCCGTCTGTCCTTGACAAGAAGGGCAGCTTTTCGGAATATCTACTAACAGCTTGATAAAAACTAGCTGGAATTGATTTTTTCAATCGAAGGAGGTCGACTATGGCAGGATCACCAAAACGGGTACCCGAGCCGTCAACGGCGGGTATTCTCGGGGAAGTGGAGACGGTCGGAATTTTACCGGTTCCTGACAATCAGCGCACCATGTCCCCCGGAAAAATGACCATCGTGTGGCTAATGGCATCGGCTTCGGCGACCACACCACTCATCGGGGCACTGCTGTTTCATTTTGGTGTCACCGACATGATTTTAGCGATTGTGTTGAGCTGGCTTATTGGACTGGTGCCCGCGGGACTTTTTTCTGAAATGGGGCGAGAAGTTCCGCTAACGGCACTCATTGTTGCCCGCAAAAGCTACGGAACTGTGGGAGCGTTTTTATTTTCGGTACTCTTTACCTTTGTTAATATGGGGTGGTTTGGTCTGAACACAGCGGTGGCCGGAGAAACATTGAGCGCCATCACACACATGTCCGGAAACCTTTGGTTTTGGATTATCGGCGTGATTCAAGTGATCTTGGTACTGTTTGGCATGAAGTGGTTGGAATATTTTTATCGCTATACTTCTATCGTTCTGCTAGTGTGTTACGGAGTTCTAGCTTATTATTTGTTCGCACACTATCATGTGAGTATGCCGGGACCCACCGTGCCTATGGCATGGGGTGCCGCCATTACCACGGTGGTCACGTTTTCCGTTCTGGCTTGGACTTATAAAGTGTCCACCGTGTCCCGGTTTGCTACCCCGGCATCCAATCCTCGCGGCAAAACCGCATTCTTTTTGGCCCCCTCGGTAGGCATTATGGTATCGGTACTGGTAATGGGTCTCATGGGTATGTATTCGCAACAAGGAACCGGCAATTGGAATTTAGCATTGTTAGGTGCTCATGCTCCAGTTTGGGGCGTCATCGCCGCGGTCGGGGTAGCTCTGGCCATTATGCATACCAATGCGATGAACCTCTATCCGTCAACGGTGGACCTGCTGGTAGCCATTAACACATTTCGCCGCCAGACGAAGTGGGAGCAGCCTATTGCCACAATTATCTTAGGAGTCCTGGGCACCGTTTTGGCCATTTTAGGCATTCTTAATCACGTGATGGGCTTTTTGGATGTCATCGGTGACGTCATTATTCCCTTTACCTTCATTATGCTAGTCGACTGGGTGTGGGTACAACGGAAAAAGACGGCCGCTGCGGCCTTTTTTGAACATCCCCGCACTCCTCGTGACTGGTGGCGATGGTCAGCTGTCATTGCGTTCGGTGTCGGGTTAGTTATCAGCATCTGGGGCGCTGATTGGCTCCCGGGTCTCTTCACCACGGTATTGCCCTTGCCAGTGGTGGGTGGCTTGGTTTCAGGTTTGATTTACGCAGGTTGGGAGATCCCGCGGGTTACAGCTAAAGCATAAATAGCACTGAAAAAACCGGGGGTTTTGGAACCCCCGGTTTATCTGCTCACCTTGAGGACAGACGATCCAGGGATGCGGTTGCGGGTTTGAGACCGCCGAGAACGCTATGACTCGGGTAAGATATGCCGACCTTGAACGTCTCTATGGAGGATCCCGAGTGCGGCACGAAAAGACTAGTCAGCCCTTGGTGTAGCGAGTGATGGGAGTTACTTAAAATCGAGGGGTCGCGCTGTCCGAATCCTCTTCATTGAATCCCCCTCGGACAGCCCTACATCCTGTGCGTCGCGTTTGCCGGCGAACCAGAAACGGCCTCGTCAAACAAGAGGGTAAAGGTTTCGATGCAGCCCAATAATCTGTCTTGAGAATTGGACCCACCTTAGACTGTATGGGCTCCATTTGACGCTCACCGGATTTTATTCTCGCCGTGCGTCCAGCGATCTCGTAGCAGATATGCAGCCGCTTTGGGTTGCCGTTGCCGTGTGAAGATGCCCTTGCGGTTGCCTAGCACACGGGTCGGACTTTGTTTTGTGGCAAAATCCGCAAAGTTCCACACATGTTCTCCAATGATAAACTCAAGTCTGTCAAAAACGTGATGATACCGAGATAGAAATTCGCACTGAAATTCTTCTGTAAATAGAACAGGTGGATTCTGGTGGAATCCGGATACCGTATCGGCACCGTACTCGGTGATTAGAATGGGCCTGCCGAATCGCTCATGCCAGCGCCGTAAATCCTTTTCCAGCTGCATCTCAATGACTTCAATATCACCCGAATCGGTATACCAGCCGAGGTAGCGGTTGACGCATATAACATCGAACAGATCGGCAACGTTTGACTCGTCGGGTAATGTGTATTCAACAATAGCCATAGGGCGAGTAGCGTCTAGTTGACGCATGACCGTCGCAATCTGGGTAAAATAGGGGCGGGCGCCTGACTCATAGGTGGCGGCCTCATTGGCTACGCTCCACATGACGACACAGGGATGATTCTTGTCCCGTTGAACCAACTCCTGCAGTTGATGGATATGCGTTTCGAGTAAGGGCTCACTAATACGATCCGGAACGAACACAATCTGGTTCCGATCCCACATATTTAATCCTACAGCCGGGACCTCGTCGATGACGACTATACCTAAGTGATCTGCTAGGTCCATGATCTCCTCCGCATACGGATAGTGCGATGTGCGAAAAGAATTTGCGCCAATCCACCGGAGTAAATTGAAGTCCTTGATGGTTAGTACCGGGTCCAGTCCCTTGCCGCGAATGTCAGCATCCTCATGCTTTCCGAATCCTCGGAAATAGAACGACTTATTATTAATAGAAAAGCCTTGCTCACTGACACGCACCGTGCGAATTCCAATCGGTAAAGGGTACTCGTCGTCAATTCTGTCTCTTGGACCGACCAATTGAGCGACGAGCGAATAGAGGTAGGGAGCACCACGCTCCCAAAAGTGGGCATCCGGTACGGCTATTGTGCCGGATGCCCCCTGGCCCAAACCAACTTCCATACCGTTGCCATCTAAAAGGTGCACTTGAAGGGTAACGGGCGGCTGTTCTGTACTGTAGCGTCGGCCTATTTCTTGGTTCATTGCTACATGGATGTCGTAGTGGACGAGCCCCGTCGTACCGTCAATGTCGGTATGTACCGTAATGTCGTCAATATATCTCCTGGGTGTCATATATAAGAACACGGGCCGATGAATGCCCGCATAATTAAAAAAGTCATGGAAGTACTTTTGACGTCGGCGACTCAACGGTTGACCAAAATCGTCCACATTATCAACAATGCCTGGTGGTAATGTCGTCCAATCAAGTACGTTATTCACTTTGATGGTCAGTCTATTTTCGCCTCCAAACATGATATGAGACGAAATATTTCCCTCAAAGGGTAAAAAGCCGCCACGGTGTTGTGCGACATGATGTCCGTTCACCCACATAGATGCATGATGGGAAGCACTGCCCACGCGTACTACGACCCGCTTATTCCTCCACGATGGCGGTATCCAGAATTTTCGTTCGTACCAGACGTCACCCACATGATCGCGGAGACGTTCATCCTGCGTGATGTCGTTATAGCTGGCGGGAACCGGCATCAGGATGGCATCCGTCAATGCCTCAGCATACCACTGTGCGCGCTCTCCTTCTTCTTGCCAGTCTGCCTTGAAACGCCAAATGCCATTTAAATCCTTCCGTTCACGTGTTGAAGATTCCCGTGGAAACAGCATAGCGCCATGCTCCTTATTTGTTCGTTTCCGTGCTAAATGCCTTAGTACAGTTTACAACCTAAACATAAAATAATCCCCACCTACCTTAGTTATTTGGGGGAATCCTCTGGTTCTCATAGTGTTTCTCGGGACCTCGGCGGCCGTCGACAGGGGATGAAAAACCTCGCGAAGCCTCCCAAGGGATTGCAGGGCCTGAGCCCGAATCGCCCCCTTGGAGTCAAGTTACAACGTTCGATTGCGCCGCCAGTGCGTTTAGATCAGTCCTTGACGGTACGCGATTACCGCCGCTTCTACACGATTTTTGGCCTGCAATTGGGCAATAATGGCATTTAGATGAGCTTTTACGGTGTTTTCCGAAAAGTTTAAGCTATCGCCTATTTCCTTATTGGTAAATCCACCGGCGACCAACGACAAGATCTTAATATCCACGGTAGAAAAGTTGTGGGGTGGCCGTGCGGGCAAATCCTTAATCCATCGCACGACCGTACCAGCAATCCGGGGATCCAGTCCGGTGCCGCCGTGCACAATGGTGCGAATTTGATGAATTAGCTCATCACTCGTGACGTCTTTGATGATATATCCGCGAGCTCCACTGGATAACGCAGAGTGAAGCAGTTGGTCATCAGTAAATCCTGTAAGGATAATACAAAGAGTGGGCAATCCCAACTCACTGACAATCTGACAGATGGCAGGACCTTGTAATCCCGGCATCCGTACGTCCAGCAACGCTACATCCGGTTTCAAAGATTCAATTAGGCGCAGTCCTTCAGTACCGTTGGCTGCTTCTCCCAGTATTGCGAAGTCAGAAACGGCTGATAAGACTTCCCGAATTCCCCGGCGGGTTAATTCATGATCGTCGATGATGACAAAGCTTGTCATTCCGTTTCCTGGTAGGGAAGATTTACCCTAACCGTCGTCCCTCCTCCGTCGTTGGTGAAAATTTCAAAGCGGCCACCGATTTGCAACACCAGGGATCGCATGGCAAAAACACCATATCTTGAAGAGGGTATTGTGGCGGATGTCTCGATATCGATTGGGAGTCCCACTCCAGCGTCTTGGATGGATACGGTGGCGTGTGTGGGGTGGGCCACGACGCTGACCAAGGCCATGGGACTGTGACTGTGTTTGCGTACATTGTTGAGGGACTCACCAATAACCTTACTTAAGACTTGGGCTTGCCGCTCGGGAATTTGATTGATCATGCCTCGGACAGCCAATTCTGCATTAATTCCTGTGACCCGGCTAAACCCTTCAATCATTTGGCGTAATTGGCGTTCTAAATTGTTTGCTGCTGCCAGAGGTTCGGAGAGAGAAAATATGGCGGATTTGATATCATGCAGTCCTTTGTCCGCCAGGCTTTGCATGAAAGCAAGCCGTTCCATCAACTCGGGGTAATCAGTGGCCAAGGCCTTTTGAGATCTGTCGATTTCCATCTTGAGGAGAAACAGAACTTGGGCCACCGAGGAATGAAGACCTTGGCTGATACGTTGCCGTTCTTGCAAGATTTTTAAATAGGCCAAGTTGTCGCGGGCCTGGGCGCTATCAATGGCTATGGTAGCCTGGGTTGCAAAAGCAGATAGCAGGAGTTGATCTTGCACCGTAAATGGCGAACTGCCGGGAGCCTGTGCCAAAAACAAACTGCCCAGCAATTTATTTGGAGATTTTAAGGGCACCCCTAAAAAAGGACCCAGCCGAGGGTGATCTTTCGGTTGTTTACGCGTCGCCGGGGTAGCCTGCACATGATCCACCCTGACTGGCTGCGCAGTGCGATATGGCACCATAAAGAGACCATGACCGCTTGGCAATTGATCCGAGCTTGAGACTCCGGATACTTTGAAATATTGAAGTAGGTGAGAGCCCGTAGGATTAACCACCACTATGCCACCCATCCGTGCCCCAACTAATTCGCGTGCGCAGTCAACAATAGTCTGCAATAGACTATCCAGGTCTATCTGCATCGCTATTTTGGCATTAAGCATAATCAACGTTTCGAGTTCCCTCACGCGGTTCTTAATGCCTTCTAAATCATTGGTCAGGGCGCCATCGGGCATGTCCATAGGAGAAGCCTTTCTATCTAAGCATCCTGTCAACGGGTTACTTTTTTATCGTACCATCTTTTATATTACTAGAAAAGAGAATTTTTATCGTTTAGAAAATATACCGAGATGTGTGGTAATTCATACCTAACTAGGTATCGTCTGCGTCGCGCCAACTTCGGATAATAGACGCGAATACATCAGGAGTTTTCCTGCGAACAGGAATAGTTGGAAGGGGGGCAAATCATGTTTCCTAGCGCGTTCGAGTACTATGCGCCAAAAACATTGGATGAAGTATACGGATTATTAGCACAGTATGGCGACGAGGCGAAAATTTTGGCAGGTGGCCAGAGCCTGTTGCCTATGATGAAACTGAGGTTGGCGGCACCTTCGGTATTAATCGACATCGGAAGTTTGGGGCATTTGTCGTCTGCAACGGAGACTGCCGAAGGATTATCTATGGGTGCGCTTATGCGTCATAAGACAATAGAAACCAGCCATTGGCCACACTACCCTCTGCTTAGAGAAACGGCGCCATGGATTGCTGATCCCCTGGTAAGAAACCGTGGCACCATAGGGGGGTCGCTAGCCCATGCAGATCCAGCGGCAGATTGGGGGGCTGCGCTATTGGCCCTAGGCGCATCTGTACAGATAGAGAGTCGTGACCGCATTCGCCACATGGCGCTTGAAGAATTTTTTGTCGACCTGTATACCACGGCTTTAGAACCGCAAGAAGTATTGACCCGGATTGTTATACCAGTTCCTGCCACTGCGGCAACGTTTGCGCGATACCTAAAATTGGAACGCAAGGTTGGAGATTTTGCCGTCGTAGGTGTGGCCATTACAGTCAGTTTGGCTATTGATGGCACCGTTGCCCAGGCGGGCATTGGGATGGCGGCGATGAGTGGCGTCCCATTCGCAGCACATCAGACGGAATCCCTATTAGTCGGTCGGCAACTGACTCCCGCACTGATCAAAGAGGTATCGGAAAGTGCTTCCCAGGAAGGCGACCCCGAAAGTGACCGAAGAGGGAGTGCCGAATACAAGCGCTCGATGGCGCGGGTATTTGTCGAGAGAGGGTTGAGCCAAATTTTGCAACAATGGGAGTCTACGCAATCAGCTTAAATTGGGTCCGTCGGAAAGGATGGAAAAGTCTATGGAGTCACGAAAGGAAGACGCACGTCGGATGGTCAGTGTCACCATTAACGGCGAGATGCGACAGGGACTAGCAGAACCCCGTACATTGTTGGCATATTTTATCAGAGAAACGTTGGGATTGACAGGAACCCACGTGGGATGTGATACCACGAGTTGCGGAGCCTGCACTGTGCTGTTTGATGGGGAACCGGTCAAATCCTGTACCGTACTCGCTGTGCAGGCGGATCAGCATCAGATTGACACGGTGGAAGGGCTCGAAACGGATAACGTGTTGCATCCATTGCAGCAGGCATTTTGGGACAACCACGGACTGCAGTGTGGATTTTGTACCCCAGGCATGCTTATGACGTCAGTGGCATTGCTGCAAAAAAATCCGCATCCGACAGAATCAGAGATTCGTCATGGCATTTCAGGAAATCTATGTCGTTGTACCGGATATGTCAACATCGTTAAAGCCATCACGGATGCTAGTCACAAAATGCAAAAAGAACCGGCGGAGGTGTAAGTTATGGCTATAGAGGCGACGGAAACCAGACCTTTGGGCAAAGCCATCAAACGCAAAGAAGATCCCCGTTTGGTGAGAGGACAAGGCCGCTATCTAGATGACATTGTGTTGCCTGGAATGCTCTACATGGCGTTGGCGCGCAGTCCTTATGCCCACGCTCGGATCAAGGAAATAAGGTTGGACCAGGCGTATCAAGTGCCCGGGGTCAAGGCCATTTTAACCGGGGCAGATTTGGAGAAAATGAACTTGTCGTGGATGCCGACGTTGGCAGGTGACCGCCAAATGGTGCTGGCCACCGGCAAGGTATTGTTTCAGTATCAAGAGGTGGCGGCGGTAGTAGCCGAGTCCAGGGCCGCGGCTGAAGATGCGGTGCAACTTATCGAGATAGACTATGAACCACTGGCGCCTGTGGTTGATCCCTACGCGGCGCTTAAGGCGGACGCGCCGTTGCTCCGCGAAGATCGTGACCAAAAAGACAATCATATTTTTCACTGGGAAGTAGGGGATCGCAAGGCCACAGATGATGCATTAGCATCATCACCGGTAGTGGTTAAGGAATTTATTCGTATGCCCCGGGTGCACCCGGCCCCAGTGGAACCATGTGGCTGTATCGCCGACTATCAAAAAGCGACAGGTAAGCTGACCTGGTATGTCACTTCGCAAGCCCCTCACGCCCATCGCACTGTGCTGGCCCTGGTCTCAGGATTACCAGAACATATGATACACGTGATTTCTCCTGATATTGGTGGCGGATTTGGTAACAAGGTACCCGTTTATCCGGGATATGTGTGTTCTGTGGTAATGTCTTTGCAACTAGGCCGTCCAGTCAAATGGGTGGAGACTAGAACGGAGAACATTGCGACCACAAATTTTGCGCGCGATTATCACATGACCGCAGAAATTGGAGCAACCCAAGAGGGTATAGTGACCGCCTTAAAAGTTGCGACGATAGCGGACCATGGCGCGTTTGACGCCGCCGCCGACCCCTCCAAATTTCCCGCTGGGTTGTTCAGCATAGTCACCGGTTCCTATGATTTTCCGGTCGCATTTGCTGAAGTGGACGGTGTCTATACTAACAAGGCGCCGGGCGGAGTGGCATATCGGTGTTCATTTCGAGTGACAGAAGCATCGTATTTGATTGAGCGGGTGATGAATACTCTGGCGTTAAAGCTCAATCTGGATCCCGCCGAAATCCGACGCCGCAACTTTATCCGTCCGGAACAGTTTCCTTACCAGTCTCCCTTGGGATGGACTTACGACAGCGGCAATTACGATGCGACGTTAAACGAGGCCTTGAAATTAGTAGATTACGAACAATTGAGAAAACAACAAGCCGAACGACGTGCTGGTGGAGAATTAGTCGGCATTGGCATTTCAACGTTTACTGAAATTGTAGGTGCTGGACCCAGCAACACCTTTGATATTTTAGGTATTAAAATGTTTGACAGCTGTGAAATTCGCATTCATCCCACCGGGAAAGCGATTGCCCGATTGGGGACCCGGCATCAGGGCCAAGGGCATGAAACCACGTTTGCCCAGGTGATTGCTGACGAGCTCGGAATGACAGCTGCCGATGTGTTGATTGAAGAGGGAGATACGGACACCGCTCCTTATGGCTTAGGCACTTATGCAAGTCGTAGTACTCCTACTGCTGGCGGAGCTGCCGCTCTCGCCGCACGACGTATTCGACAAAAAGCCATTCAAATCGCGGCTCACTTATTAGAGGTGTCTCCTGACGATGTGGAGTGGAATGGTGAAAAATTCGCTGCCAAAGGCTTGGAATCGCGTGCGGTGGGGATGAGTGAAGTGGCGCTCGCTGCTTATACCAATTTGCCCGAGGGAATGGAACCCGGCTTAGAGGCAACGTACTATTATGATCCCCCTAATCTGACGTTTCCTAATGGGGCTTATGTCGCTATGGTGGCCATCGACCGGGGTACCGGAGAAGTCAAAGTAGAGCGGTTTGTCGCGGTGGATGATTGTGGTACCGTGATCAATCCTATGGTAGTCGACGGGCAGGTCCACGGAGGTCTTACCGAGGGGTTCGGGATTGCCTTCATGCAGGAAATTGCGTATGACGAAGATGGTAACAACCTCGCGCCGAACTTCATGGAATATTTGGTTCCCACCGCCGTTGAGGCCCCCCATTGGGAAACTGGGCGTACCGTGACTCCGTCTCCTCACCATCCGATTGGTGCAAAAGGAGTAGGAGAGTCTCCCAATGTCGGATCCCCTGCGGCCTTTGTAAACGCCGTTGTGGATGCGCTGTCGCCTTATGGCGTGACCAACGTGGAGATTCCTCTGTTTCCTTGGAAAGTCTGGAATGTTCTCAAGGAACTTGGACTTACTCAGTAACAGGAGGCATCGGATGGACAGTATATTAGCAGAGGCGGCGCGGCTCGAATCTCAAAGTATCCCTTATGTTATGGCGACAGTAGTTCGTACAGTGCGTCCCACATCCGCTACTGTGGGTGCGCGTGCTGTCGTTAAGGAGAACCATGAGGTATCTGGGTACGTCGGAGGAGAGTGTACCCGCAATATCATGTTAGAGGTTGCTGATTTGGCTTTTGCCGATGGGCGCCCACGACTTTTAATTTTATCACCGGACCCAGAAGATCCCATTGCCATGGACGGGCAAGTCATCGTAAAAGCGATGACTTGCCATTCCGGGGGCACCGTGGAATTGTTTATCGAACCGCATTTGGGGGACCCACGCTTGATTGTGGTAGGAAACTCTCCGATAGCAAGGGCGGTGATGGCCGCAGCGCAAACCTTGCCCTTTTCCCAAACACAAGTTGTTCTGAATGAGGAACAACCAGATTTGGAATTGCTGATCAACGATTTGCGTCAGGCGGCATTGCCCGGTTCTTACGTTGTGGTGGCCACCATGGGCCAATATGATGAGTCGGCAATCGACGTCTTAAAAGAAATTCCGCTAAGTTACTTGGGTATCGTTGCAAGTCCGCGCCGTGGACAAATTCTTAAAGAACGCTGGGCTGAATCGGAAAACAATGTAACACTCGAGGCCCCGGCCGGGTTGAACTTAGGAGGTCAACATCCTGGAGAAATAGCGATTAGTATTCTTGCCCAAATGATCGGCTTAAGGCGGGAACGTCACGAAAGTAAAGAGCCCGCGGCTTCGCCTCGGCAACGTCATGGATTATACGTGGAGGATCCTGTGTGTCATATGGCAGTCAATTTGGAAACAACCCTCTATAAGGGGGAGTGGAACGGCAAAGATTGGGGATTTTGTTGCCTATCGTGTCAGGAGTCGTTTTTTGCGGACCCCGAACAATTTGTTAGCAATTTGAATGAGCGAAAGGAGACGTTATGAAATCTTATCAAGGAGAACTTCAATTAGAGGCACCGTTAGAGACAGTTTGGAAATTTGTTACCGATCCGAATCGGATTGGGGCCTCCATGCCTGACCTAGTGGCATACACAGTTCAGGATCCTCATCATCTGATGGCCAAAGTTCGGGCCGGTGTCGGTCCGGTTCGGGCCGTGTTGGATATGGCGATAGAGCTTAATGGAGACGTCGCCGCCCGCACCGCCCAAATGACGGTTCAAGGATCTGGCATGGGGAATGGAGTGCAAATGCAAACAACGATGTCTTTAACCGCACCCAATGACCAGGAGCCTGACACGGCACTGCATTGGCAGGCAAGCGTGACTGTAAGTGGGGCCCTTGCCGCCCTGGGGTCACGAGTACTCGACAATCAGGTGAAGAAAATCACCGAAAAAGTATTTGAAAACATCCGCCAAGGCATTGCCGAAAGTGTCACGATATAGGAGGCTCTTTTGATGACCGAAGCCGTGGAAGAATGGTTGGATCGGCTGAAAAACTTTGGTTATATAGCCGATACTAATGTTGCGGCGGCGGTACATTTGGCCAGCCACTTAAACCGTCCCTTGTTGGTCGAAGGACCCGCTGGTGTTGGCAAAACTTTTTTGGCTAAGGCATTGGCCAAAGTCACGGGAAGAAATTTGGTTCGGCTGCAGTGTTATCAAGGGCTGGATGCTACACATGCCCTTTACGATTGGGACTATCCCAAACAGCTTTTAACAGCTCGCGCTACCAATGAGTCCGGCTCATTTCGCGTAGATTCTCTTTACACCTGGGACTATCTTATTGAGCGTCCGCTGCTTAAGACTATACGCATGTCCAGTGCCCCGGTTCTACTCATTGATGAAGTGGAACGCGCGGACGAAGATTTTGAAGCACTGCTGCTGGAATTGTTGGGGGAGTTTCAAATTACTATTCCTGAGTTGGGCACAATTCAGGCCACTGAACCCCCCTTAGTCATCTTGACATCGAACCGAACCCGTGAATTGTCTGACGCGTTAAGACGACGCTGTCTCTACTTGTGGTTGGACTATCCCGACCCAGAGCGGGAGATGTTGATTGTTGCAACCGCTGTACCTAACTTGGACCGCAATCTAGCGGCACAAATCGTGGTGGCAGTCAAGAAAATTCGCGACTGGGACTTAATCAAACCGCCTGGGGTGGCGGAATCTATTGATTGGGCACAGGCTTTAGCGCTTTTTAAAGAAGATCAAGTGACCGAAGAAATGTTGCGGTGGAGTCTGGGAGCAATCCTAAAAACTCGGGAAGACTGGAGTATTATCGAAAGTCACGGATTGAGGACATTATGGCAGATCAATTAACTATTGCGCGATGGATTGAGGCCAATCGACGTGACGTGGTGAATTTTAGCCGGTATTTGCGTGGTCAGGGATTTTCCGTAGCCGTTGCCGAGACAATTCAGGCCACTGCCATACTGGCAGAACAAGCAGAGCCCGACTCGTTGGCCACCATGGTATTGTGGCGAGTGATTTATGCCAAAACTCCTGATCAATGGCAACAGTTCGAAAGTTTATTCCATCGATATTTTGAATTAGGATCGCGTTTTCAAAAATTAGAGGCATCAATCTTCGACCCAGACAGTACAGAATCCAGAGCTCAGTCTGAACCGCAACGCACATTTTCTGTCGGGGTGTCAGCACGCAGACCGCTTTTAGGATATAACCCGCATTGGGGTGCCCATTACCCCCTTCATCCGGATCCGGGAATCAATTACGGTCGCATGCGTCTGACCACTCGTGTCATGTTAAAACGTTGGGCGTTTTCTAAGGGATTTCATAAGCAGTCCGGTTTCGGATCCGATAGAAATTGGCGGAAGATCATGTTCAATAGCCTTCGCCGCGGGGGAGAATTGGTAGAATGGATCACCTGGGGTCCTAAACCCTCACCGCCCCGACTTGTCATTTTGCTGGACGTCTCAGGGTCGATGCGCCAATATGCGCCCTTTTATTTAGGCCTCGCTTGGCAGTTGTTGCGATCGGATGCGCGGGTCGAGGTGTTTGCCGCATCTACTCATATCACGAGAATAACCCCAAGGTTGCGGCATAGCGGCCCTCTCGGCCCAAATGTCATTGACACTGTAGAAATTGGGGGAGGAACCCGACTAGGGTGGGCCTTTTTTCAAATGTGGCAGCAGTATCGTCAATACCTGACCCGCCGTACCATATTTCTCGTTGCGTCGGACGGATTCGATACCGGTGAATCATGGCGTATATCACAATACTTTCCTCTAATATCTCATGCGGTGCGTGTGGTCTATTGGTTTAACCCGCTATTGTTAGAGCCGAATTATACTCCGCGGTCATCGGCGTTGATCGCGTGCCTGCCTTGGTGCCAATTCCACGTCGGAGTGCGCGATGAACAATCGTGGCAAAAACTGTCGCGGGATGTTTTTTCACCGGCCTTATTCAAGAAACCATAGAACTTCGGTATACCGAAACCTGGTTTGTCAACGCCGATGCTTCGAGATGTCTCGGATGTTATCATGAGCTATGGTTTTTTTGGAGAACCGGGTTCTTAGACGTCGCCTTCCGCCATGTCCAACGAGCAAAAGATAAAGAGCGATGACCAGAGCTAACGGGTCGAGCGTATCTATGCCCAAGTTTCCAGGGGTATGGTTTGAATCCAATTCCCTGCGGGATTCCATCCTGTCACGGGATTTCCCGCACCCTCGGCAACCGCCAGCGTCCAGGTGTAGATATACGTTGGCGGTTGATTCTCAGCGGTCACGATCATACGATCATAGCGTCTGAAGCTTGGCTTTCTGTGGCCGGGAACAAGCCGGCGACGGTATTCATCGAAGTGTGAGCGGTCCCCGGCACATTGACCAATAATCGGCGGGACCATTCCGCTAAGATATTGTTTCGGTGGCCCCAACACCCGGGAGCAGTGGGGGATTGGCAGGCCAAGTTCGGGGTGTGCAACGCCCCACCATTCCAGCCGTCATGTTACATCCATTCCTAATCGCTCGCTAACGGGCCCTCGCTCTCAGCCCAAATGGATGCCACGGGAGTATTCGATAACGGGGTCAAGACAGGATCCGGTGTGGTGTATCGCTCCCGCTTGAGCGACCCGACCCAGGGAAGCCGTCAGTCCAGGTATAGGCCGTTCACCGCGTGCCGTTCGCTCGAGATTGGTAATGACAAACAATTGCTCGGCAGGGGTTAAGGTACGCCAGTTTTTGGGCAAATAAATAATGCCCAGACCCTCTTGTTTATGGGCATAGTCGATGGGGTCCAGTGTCGTCACCAAGCACGCCGCCGATTGGATGCCGGCATCCGCACAGATTTGAGTGAAGTTCGGGACAGGCGCCAGGTTAGCACTCGGTGGCGGCGGTGCATAATGTTGTAAAAGCATGGAGGCCAAGAATCGCGATGGACACCCCTTCTATTGTTACCATGCCTCGACTAGGTCGACGCTGGAGAGCAGTTTAGCATCACATGTGTTTACTATAGAGCTTTCCTGACCGCTAAACCAACAAAATTTGGCTATTTGCAATCTACGGTTGGATGGTCTTCTGCTTCATCTCGACAAATTTGGTCTGTTTTGTGCAAACCCTGGTGGATTGGGCCTTGGGAATAACCTTCTGTACAGTGCAAAATACGGTTGGACTACTGCCTGGGTTTGAGGGTCCTTAATGCACATACGGGCCGGTTAGTTATTTTGCAGAGAATTCGTCTAACGTTCGCTTTGGTCGCGGGCAGGGGGGATGCACGCGGCTCTGTTTCGGGAACAATTGCATCGGGTGATTGACGATCTGCCGGCTGATAAGTTGCCGGCCCTGGCCGACCTCATCCACACATTGATTGATGAAGATGATGAGCCCGTGGGCGCGGAAGAGCTGGCCGAGTACCGACGGATTCGCGATGAGATGCGGCGCGGCAAGACCCTTTCCTTCGACGACGTGTTTCCCGAGCGGTGATGTTTACGCTGCGGTTCAGTCGCCAGGTTCACAAGTTTCTTGAGAAACAACCCCCGGACGCGCGGAACCGGATACGGGCGGCTTTGTTGGGAGTTGGCGAAGGATCCTCTTGTCAGTCGGCAGGTCAAGCGTTTGGCGGGTACCGACGCGCCCCTGAGCTGCGGGTCGGTGATTCGCGTGGTGTTTTCCATTGAGCAGCAGGAGTTACTCATCCTGATTATTGCCATCGGGAATCGTGGAGAAATCTACCGCCGTTTGTAACGTGGT
>JAMDDZ010000116.1 GCA_023488565.1 Bacillota bacterium
GGTCCGTCCTTCTCATTCGCTTCAGGCCGCGGAAATCAGCGTGCAAGACTTGCTCACTCGACTGGGGGAGGGGACGCCCTTAAAACCACAGGACGCCAAGGCACGTCTTGAAGCAATTCTCGAGGACTATCTTGAAGGGCATGACCCGAATCGCGTGCGTATCATTTTCCGGAGCTAAATAGGAGGTTCCCATGGACGAATTAGATTTACGATATCCTGAAGTGAATGAGAAGGACGGACCGGTGACATGTTTGGGCCGGATGTTCGAGAACGATGAGGAGCGTCGTGCGTACTTCCGTGAACGGCTCCGAGAGTACCTGCCGGAGCTTAGAGACATGCCTGGGTTTCCGATTGGGACCGAGGAGAACATTTTGGCGCTGTCGGATCCGCCATATTACACCGCGTGTCCCAATCCTTTTATCCCGGAGATTGTCGCAGAATGGGAAACACAACGTCCACCGATCAATGCGCCCTATCATCGCGAGCCGTATGCGGCAGATGTGTCCGAGGGGAAAAATGACCCTATTTACAACGCCCACTCGTATCATACGAAGGTGCCGCATAAGGCTATCATGCGCTATGTGTTGCACTACACCAATCCCGGCGACATCGTCTTTGATGGGTTTGCTGGCACCGGGATGACCGGGGTGGCGGCGCAACTCTGTGGCGACCGCGCCGTGGTGGAATCGCTCGGCTATAAAGTGGAGTCGGATGGAACTATCCTGCAATACGATGAGGGAAAATGGCTCCCGTTCTCCAAGCTCGGTGCACGACGCGCGATTTTGAATGATCTCAGTCCAGCCGCCTCCTTCATTGCGTATAACTATAATACGCCGGTGGACGCAACCAAGTTTAAACGAGAAGCGGACCGGATTCTGGAGGAGGTGGAGCAAGAGTGTGGCTGGATGTATCAGACGCTCCACAACCCCACCGCGGACGATCTGTCGAGCGCTTTGGATCTTGTGAAGACGGATCCTCATCGTCTCGCACAGCATAAAGATCTGCCGTGGGGTCGGATTAATTACACCGTATGGTCCGATGTGTTTGTGTGTCCACATTGCGCCCAGGAACTGGTGTTTTGGGAAGCCGCTGTCGACAAAGACGCTGGGAAAGTGAAGGACGCATTTCCCTGTCCCCACTGTGGCGCGGTAGTGACCAAGAAAAAACTGGATCGCGCATGGACCACCTTCTATGATGACGCGATTCAAGAGACAGTGCGACACGCCAAACAAGTACCGGTCCTGATTAACTACTCCGTGGGCAAGGCCCGTAAGGAAAAGAGTCCCGATGCACTGGATTTGGCGTTGTTAGAGGCCATCAACCATGAACCGATACCGTATTGGTTTCCGACGGATCGGATGCCGGAGGGCGACGAAAGCCGCCGAAATGATGCCATTGGGATAACGCATGTGCATCAGTTTTATACAAAGCGAAATCTCAGCATTCTCTCTAGCCTTTTTTTCACAACCAGCTCAAATCGGGTAATTTTGGGGAGCGTGAAGAGTTCGTTGTCGTACGCCATGAAGATGATCAAGGTAAATTTGGCACGCCTGAGGGATGACAAGGGACTCTTTGCGCTCGGAAGCGTGAGTAACACATTGTACATTCCCAGTATCTCTGCGGAGCGTCCTATCAGTCAAGCGCTCCCAGGGAAGATCTCAGCTGCGCTTCGAGGCCGAAGTGCAAGACTTTCGTTAGATTATTTTGTAATTGATACTGGGTCGGCAACCGCAAAAGGCAAGACAATGGGCACCAATTCTGTGGATTATCTCTTCATCGATCCGCCCTTCGGCGCCAACATCATGTATTCAGAGCTGAATTTTCTCTGGGAAGCGTGGTTGAAGGCCTTTACCAACAATAAGCCGGAGGCCATTGTTAACAAGGTACAAGGCAAGGGATTGCCGGAGTATCAACAGTTGATGGCCGATAGCTTTCGGGAGGCGTTTCGGGTGCTGAAGCCCGGACGCTGGATGACGGTCGAATTTAGCAACACGCAGACCAGCATCTGGAGTGCCATTCAACAGGCGATTCAACAGGCGGGATTCGTGATTGCCAATGTGGCAGCACTCGATAAGCAACAGGGGAGCTTTAAAGCGGTGACGACGACCACGGCCGTGAAGAAGGACCTGGTTATCTCCGCCTATAAGCCTTCCGAATCGATGATACATCAGGTAGCAGAAGGGGTCGGGCAAGAGGCCGGTATCTGGGTGTTTGTGGATGAACATCTGCGGCAACTCCCCGTCTTTATAGGGAAGAAGGGGCAGGCCGAACCGATTGATGAGCGCACCCCACGCAGTATTTATGATCGCTTTGTGGCGTATTACGTGGCCCATGGGTGGCCTCTGCCCATTACTAATTCGGCGGACTTTCAACAGCTGCTGATGGAACGCTATCCGGTGCGAGACGGCATGATTTTTCTCGATGATCAGGTCTTGGAGTACAACCAAAAACGGATCTTGGTCAAAGAGTTTGTGCAGACCGAGCTTTTTGTGTCGAACGAATCGACTGCGATTGATTGGATTCGACAACAGCTCATGACCAAGCCCCAGACCTATAGTGATGTGCAGCCAGGATTCATGCAGACCATCCAACACATTGAAAAATACGAACAGCTACCGGAACTGCGTGATTTATTGGAGGATAACTTCCTCCAATATGATGGCGGGTCGGTCATGCCCGAGCGCGTGCTGAGTTATCTGCGAGCCAACTATCCCAAGTATCGCGGCGACACCGTGACCGACGAGATGCGGCAGAAAATGAAAGAATGCTGGTATGTGCCCGATGCCAATCGGTTGGCCGATATCGAGAAAATCCGGCAAAAGAAGCTCTGGAAGGAATTTGAGGCATACCTGGACGCGTCCCGGAAGAGCGCCAAGCGTTTAAAGACGTTCCGCTCTGAGGTGGTCAAAGCCGGATTTCAGAAACTGTGGACGGATAAAGATTATGCGACCATTGTGCTGGTAGGAGACCATCTGCCTCCGACGGCAGTCGAGGACGATTTGTTCTTGTCTCAGTTCGTGATGAATGCCCGAGGCATGGTGGAGTGATGGATTGGGTCTACCTCCGGGAAATTGGTCAGCAGGGACGTGTGATTGATCGCGAAACCGTCTTCGGGGAGTCGTTTGCGCAGGTATGGATTCCTGAAAAGGGGTCGGTGGTGCGGCTGCCCGCCGATGACTTGGAGGCATTGCCTCACCCGAGCTTAGCAGACATTCGCTATCGTGCCTATGCGGCGCGAATTATTCAGGCGCTCCCGGGGGATGTGCTGTTGGCACCCTTGGATAGTCGCGTGGTCCCACTACCACACCAAATTCATGTATTGGATCGGGTGGTGGGAGAACGGAGAATGCGCCTTCTCCTCGCCGACGAGGTCGGACTTGGTAAGACCATTGAGGCCGGGCTCGTGATTCGGGAATTGAAGTTGCGGCATCAAATCCACCGCATTTTAATCGTCGCGCCGAAGGGACTCCTTCGGCAGTGGGCTAGTGAGCTATCCCTTCACTTTGGGGAGACATTTCGGGTCGTGACAGGTGACGACCTCCGGGGCGAACAGGGCAATCTCTGGTCTCGTTATGATCAACTCATTGTCTCCCAAGATGGCATCAAACCATTGGCTCACCGACGCGGCTGGGAGGCCGACCGCATCGCGACCTATAATCAGCAACGATACGAAGCGGTCCTCGCGGCCGGGTGGGACCTGATCGTGATTGATGAGGCGCACCGTCTAGGTGGCAGCACCGACACGGTCGCCCGCTTTCGTCTCGGCCAGGGATTGGCCGCAGCCGCTCCCTATCTTCTGTTGCTTACCGCCACGCCCCATCAAGGCAAGACCGATCAATTTCGCCGACTGTTGAGCTTTTTGGATTCCGAACGGTTTATCGACAATGAGACTTTGACTCCGAGCTTGGTGCAGCCTTATGTGGTGCGCACGGCTAAACGGATGGCCGTCGATGCCGAGGGGGCCTCTCTCTTTCAGCCGCGGCAGGTGGAGATGGTAGTGGTCGATTGGGATTCCCCCCGGTACGCCATCCAGAGAGAACTCTATGAGGCCGTGACGCTCTATGTTCAAAAGGGATATCGTCAGGCGCTAGCCG
>JAMDDZ010000006.1 GCA_023488565.1 Bacillota bacterium
CAATGGGAACGATTACGTTTTGTGGTGAACAATGCCCGCTTTCTGATCCTACCCGACGTCCACATCCCGAATCTCGCTTCGAAGGTGCTCGCCCTCAATTGTCACCGCCTGGCCGATGACTGGGACACCGTATACGGCCATCGAGTCGTTTTAGCGGAAACCTTCGTGGATCCCACCCGATTTGCCGGCACGGCCTATCAGGCCGCGGGTTGGCAATGTCTGGGATACACGCAGGGATTTGCCCGACAGCGACATCACTACGTGCGGCATGGTCACCCGAAGACGGTGTGGATTCGGCCCTTGGGCCCGGATAGCCGGGTGAGTTTGATTGCCCCATTCGTTCCCCCTCATTTACAAAGCGGTGCTCCGCTGATGGTAGACTTCAATATGTTGAATTGGACGGGTCCCGGTGGGCTCCAAGAGCAATTGGCGCGGGTGATCGATCCCCGTCATCGCCGGGGTGTCCGTCACCGGGTGGACCAGGTGTTGGTGCTCGCGGTGGCTGCCGTGTTGGCCGGTCAGCGGACGTTTGTCGCGATCGGTGACTGGATTCAGGACTTGCGGCCGGAGCAACGGGCAGCCTTCGGCTGCCCCCGGTGGGGAGACACGTATAAAGTGCCCAGTGAGCCGACCGTGCGCCGCATGCTCCAACAACTCGATGCCGACGTTTTAGACACCGTGCTGACCCAGTGGCTCACCAGGGAATTGGGGCAGCCCGGGGACGGGATTGCCCTCGATGGGAAGAGTGTCCGCGGATCCGGACATGGGAGCCGTGAACTCCCCGATCATGTCCTTTCGGCGGTAGTGCATCGCACCGGGGAGGTGATGGACCCAGTCGACCTGGATGTTAAAACCAATGAAATCCCGAAACTCACAGAGCTCTTGAACCCGCTCGAAACGTCGTGACTAGCGACGCACTGCCTACGCAGCGGGACACCGCGCGCTATCTCGTTGATGAGAAACACGCCCAGTATGTGATGGAAGTAAAGCAGAAACAACCCACCCTCCATGATGCCCTTGAGGCGTTCGACCTCGAGGATTTTTCCCCCTCCGAACCGAATACTCGACCAGGGCGGACGGATTGAAATCCGGCCCTTGCGCACAACGACCGTCCTCAACGGTTATCTGGACTGGCCCCACATGGGCCTAGTGTTTCGCGTTGACTGCCATGTCACCGACCTCAGAGAAAAAAATCTCCGCGATGAAGTCGAGTTTGGCATCACGGATATCGTCCCGGATGAGGCGGATGCCGCCTGTTTCAATGCGCTAGTACGTGGGCACTTGGGGCATTGAAACGCGCTTGCACTACGTGCGATTGGACCTATGATGAGTCCGCACCAAGCAAGGTCCCCGGGTGATGACGACGCCTGCGTAATACCGCCATTGGCTTACTCCGATACCTCCAGTGACCTTATATCAGTCGAGCCGTAAAGTATCTGGACCGCCACCCCGAGCACATCGCCGCGCTAGTCATGAGGTGATCCGTCGCTCAATACCATACTCGGAGAAGTAGCCCGACGAGAGACGGTCATTCCCAAGCCATTCATTTCCAATTGCACACGCCACACATAAGCTCAATATTCACGCCATTATCTTGGGCACTCTTTATCGTTTATTTGACACTAGGTCTTAATTATGGTAGCATTCCTTGGACTGATCTCCAGTGTGGAGCGCATGATAGGGGGATATTTGTGTACGCTGTTATCGAGACCGGGGGAAAGCAATACCGGGTTGCTCCCGGTGATGTCTTATTAATTGAGAAACTTCCCGTCGAGCCAGGCGTGGAATATGACTTCGACCATTTGCTGATGGTGGTGGGCGACGAGGGCACCCCTGTCGTGGGCACCCCGTATGTTGAAGGAGCGCGGGCTGTTGCCACGGTTGTGAACCAAGAGCGGGGAGAAAAAATTTTAGTATTTAAATATAAGCCTAAGAGCAACTACAGACGGCGGCAAGGCCACCGGCAATATTTGACACGGGTGCGCATTGACCGTATTGAGTTGCCGTTATAGTATAACGTGATACAAATTCGGGTGTGGTACACCAAAGATGGTGCGCCAGAACGGCTTATGATGACGGGACATGCTGGGCGAGGCCCTTATGGACAAGACGTCGTATGCGCTGCAGCCAGTGCATTGGTGGAAACACTAATGTTGGGATTGGCCCATGTGATACCGACCGAGGTAAAAACGTTAGCTAATCAAGAGGGTAACGTCGATTTGGTGTTTCCGAGCCACTTGACCCCTTCTGCACGAGCCGTCGTTGACACTATTCTCTACGGATTGAAAGATCTTTCCGATACGGAACCGCGATTTGTTCGATGGAATCAAAAATTCGACACCAACGACGAGGAGAGGTAGCGATGCGGTTACAGTTATTTGCTCACAAAAAAGGTGGCGGTAGTTCCCGAAACGGTCGGGATTCCAATCCTAAATACCTTGGGGTGAAGCGGCACCAAGGGCAGATTGTGACGGCGGGAAGCATTATTGTGCGCCAACGCGGCACTCGGTTTCATCCTGGAACAAATGTGGGAATGGGACGGGATCACACGTTGTACGCCAAGGTTGACGGCCAAGTGGCGTTTGTGCGGCGCTCCCATGAACGCCGTGAAATAGCCATCATCCCTGTAACCGAAGCTCAATAGGCTTCGCGTAGCGGGGAGGTCGTAAGAGATGAGGCATACGGCCATCCGGTTAGCTGTGCTTCTTGCGTTAGGGGTGGGTGCGGATGGGGCACATCACCTCTGGCGCGTTTTTTTTCTTATATTGCTGGTAGGATATACCTGGCAATGGGCCCGTATGCGTGGATATGCGGTTGCCGTGGATATACACCGCCATCAGCGGCATCGTTATGCGAACCAATTGCAAGTGATCAGCGGGTGGCTTCAACTCGGCAACTCGGAGCGGGCCAACCAATATTTGTGGGAAGTAGGATTAAAAAGTGTACAGCAAGGCGCATTGGGCAAACTGCCTCTACGCTGGACCTTTACCTTGGTACGGTTGGACGCACTGGCGGAACGGTATGGCACCATGCTGTGGTATGAGGGCATAGAGTCGTTAGAACCACGATACTGGGCGCTTTGCGGGTTAAATCGAGCGGTTCGGCAAACTATCTTGATTGCCGATGGCAATCCGATATTAGTGGTTTTTAACCGCACTTCGTTTATGGTCAGAGTACAAGGTATTAAGCGACTGCCTACCAAGCACATTATGGGTGTGCGATGGGTGTGGGATGAACACACCTTAACTGGTTCGTGGGGAAGAAGACAGGAAACTTTGGGCTAGGAGGCCTTTATGTTTGTTGATGAAGTACGCATTTATGTTCAAGCTGGCAATGGCGGCAGCGGTTCCGTGGCCTTTCGCCGGGAAAAATTTGTTCCCAACGGGGGACCCGCTGGCGGTGACGGCGGCAAAGGTGGGGACATCGTGTTTCTCGTGGACTCTGGTCTTAACACCTTGATGGATTTTAGGCATCAGCGCCATTATCGCGCCAAAGATGGCGAACCGGGGGGGAATAACAATCGGCATGGTGCTGATGCTGAAGATGTTGTGGTTCGGGTTCCGCCGGGAACTTTGGTGACTGATGAAGCGGGACGTTTGATTGCGGATTTAGTAAACCCTGGACAAAGTCACGTGGTAGCTCATGGCGGCCGTGGCGGGAAGGGCAATAGCCATTTTGTCAGTTCTGTGCATCGCGCACCCCGGGTGGCAGAGGGTGGGCAACCGGGAGAATCGCTATGGGTCAACCTGGAGCTGAATTTATTGGCTGACGTTGGATTAGTGGGTTTTCCGAATGCCGGCAAATCGACGTTGATTTCGGTGGTCTCCAAGGCACGGCCAAAAATCGCCGATTATCCGTTTACCACATTGGTACCTAATTTAGGGGTGGTGGATGGCTATGGGGATCCTTTTGTGATTGCCGACGTTCCCGGACTCATCGAGGGAGCGCACTTAGGTGCCGGATTGGGAGATACCTTTCTGCGTCACTTGAAGAGAACCCGTGTGCTGGTGCACATCGTAGATCTTACCCCGCTCGAAGGGCGCGACCCGGTGACCGATTACCGGATTATTGAACATGAGTTAGCGGCATTTTCCCCGCAATTGGCATCGCGTCCCGTTATTGTGGTGGGCAACAAGATCGATGTAGACGGAGCTTACGACAACTTAACCACATTGAAACGAGCTTTAGATCCGGTAGCGGTCTTGGGTATAAGTGCCATCGCGGGAACGGGTGTATCTGATTTAATGTGGACGGTTCAAGAACTTTTGAAGACAGCACCTATGGTAGAGTCTAACCATCCTGAACCGGTATTGAAACCTGTAGCTCGCGGATTTCGCCTGGAACCCGCAGAGGGTGGGGTTCGTGTCGTAGGGGATGTTGAGGAACGGGCAGCGATGACGCTATGGGGCCGGCCCGAAGCCGAAGAATATTTTTGTGAATACCTTAGGCGCAGAGGAGTCGGTCATGCCTTAAAACTAGCCGACGTGCCTGATGAGTCATTAATATTTGTGGGAGAAGGAGCGTTTCGCTGGCGTCAGCAAGATTTAGTGACAGAATAATTGCAAGTTTGGTCAGATAAATTTTGCGGTGTGGCAGGAAAAAAATTCTTGCGTGGCGAAGTATGCAACGAATGGGAACAAAGCGTCGAGCCGTGGGGCTCATGGGTGGAACATTTAATCCGATTCATTATGGACATCTGGTCACTGCTGAAGCAGCCCGGGATGCATTTCGTTTGGATCGAGTGATTTTTATCCCCGCTGGGCATCCTCCACACAAAGTGGAGATGGGGGTAGCCTCCCCCGAGCACCGCTACTTGATGACTTTTTTGGCTATTGCGCCGAATTTTCACTTTGAGTTGTCACGAGTTGAAATCGAAAGACAAGGCCCGTCCTATACGAGCGATACCTTACGCTATTTTCATATGATGGATGACAGTATTGACTGGTATTTCATTAGCGGGGCCGACGCTATCTTAGAAATTGCTTCGTGGCATTATCCAGAGGATATTTTTCGTTATGGCCAACTCATTGCGGCAAGTCGGCCTGGGTATTCGCTGTCGCGATTGCAAGCCTTAAGCGACCACCTGGGAGAAGATGAGGTGCGGAGAATCCATCAGTTGGAGGTTCCTGCATTGGCGATTTCCTCCAGTTTGGTGCGGCAACGGATTCAATCGGGATTGTCGATTAAGTATCTAGTGCCGGAAGCCGTCGAGCACTATATTGCTAAAAACGGCTTATACCAAGGGCATCCGTAAAATCGGATGAGTTGACATTTAACCGCTCATACTACAATTGTATCCAGTGGTGCCCAGCATTGCATACGCGGGCCCTGGCCAGGCGCCTTGGGGTATTAGTTCAGGGAGGTTCATCGATGTCACGTACGTTATATGTAGGAAATTTACCATGGGCAACAAGTGAAGATGATCTGGCGCAAGCCTTTGCACAACATGCCAATGTTATCAGTGCCCGGATTATAACCGACCGGGAAACTGGGCGGTCGCGCGGATTTGGCTTTGTGGAAGTGGCGGATGAAGACGTGGAACGGGCGGTTGAAGCCATGAACGGTACCCAACTGGCGGGTCGGGATATTATCGTCAACGAGGCGCGTCCAAGACAAAACAAATATTAAAGTAGCTCGCCTCCTTTTCTTTTGCAAGGGTTTTTGCTAAAAAAAGGGAGGAGGCATGATATGGATCCTTGGCTACAGGAAAAGTTTCATCAGCTCACGCGTCATCGTCAGGACCACATATTGCGTGTTGTGGGCCTGATGGCGAAACTTGCGGAAATTCATGGATTGCCATCCGATCAAGCTTATCTAGCCGGGTGGGGTCATGATTTGGCGCGAGAACTGTCCCGTGCCGAACTGCTGACAGAAGCAGAACGGTGCGGGATTGCCATTGACTCTTGGTTTCAAACAGAGCCTGTGCTGTTGCATGGACCCGTGGCAGCACATTGGCTGAAATCCAGAGGCATCGATGCGCCAGCAGTTTATGAGGCAATTTATTACCATACCCTTGGAGGTGTCGGCCTTTCTCCATTAGCTAAGGCACTTTTTATTGCTGACGGGGTCGAACCTGGTCGCAGTTTTGCTGGACGAGAGGCGTTGGAGCAGGCCGCATACCAGTCTCTTGACTTAGGGTATGGCAGATTGGTAGAAGAAACCATCAGATATCTGCAATCACGGGGACTGGTTCCGCATCCCAACATGATTGCCGCCTTTGAGACTTTTAGGGGGAATCCATGGACGACGCATTGAAATGGGCGTTAGCAATTGCCTATATTGCCGAGGAACATAAAGGCCAGCATATTGTCATTTTGGATATGCGGGACGTGACGTTAGTGGCCGATTATTTTGTGATAATCACCGGACATAATGTGATCCAGGTATCCGCATTGGCCGATCATATTGAAGAAGGAATGATGGCTGACGGGGTCTCGTTGCTAACCCGGGTAGGCCGTGGCCAAGCACAATGGGTGCTGTTGGATTATGGAAGTGTAGTGGTGCACATTTTTACCGAAGATGCCCGAAAATATTACGATTTGGAGCGGTTGTGGGGCGACGCTCTAGTCGTCGCCCCATGAGCACAGGTTAGGACGATGATGATTTGACAGACTCAGGTGTGTTGGGTGCGAGGAGCGTTGCCGTGCTAATTGGTTTGGTTAGCAGCCACCATAAGGCCAGTGCAACCAAAAAGCAGGCGACGACAATCCAGGTGGTGGTCAGTCCGGCATGGACCACCAGGATGGCGGTGAGATAGGGAGAAATTGCGGTAACCACTCCCAGCACTTGGGATCGAAAAGCCATGACGCGGCCGCGCATTTCGGAGGCTACCACGCTGGCTAGCCAGGCTCGGCTTGGAGTAAGAATGAAGCCGTTGGCCACGCCCATAATGAAGGCCATCACGATGCCGAACAGCCATGAGCCTGTAATGAGGCCGATGGCAAACGCAGCCAACATAATGAGCACTAAGGACAATAAGATCGTAAGATGGTAACGGGATTCGTTTAGCCAGTGTGACAGCAGTGTGTCACTGGCCAGGACGCCTAATAACAACGCGAGAAAGATATAGTTGACGTCATGAGATGGGTGGTGCCATAAGGTGCTGGTTGATAGGGTTAACAGGGTATTGATCCCGCCCAATACAAATCCAGCCAAACCGATAATGAACAGCAAATAGCGAACAGCCACGTTTTGTCGGTGAAACATGAGCCCTTCTTTGATTTGTCCCCACCACGAGGAACGTTTGGCGGTTTGGTGCGTCGGTATTGGGGTCATGGTAAGTGTCAGCGCGACAATGAGGTAGATTGCGCCAATGACGAAGAACACGTGGGTTACGGTGATGAGTAGAATTAGGAAGCCTACGCCAGCTAGTCCGATGGCTTGGCCAATGGCATAAATCTGGCCCAAGCGCGCCATGATTTTGTTTATTGCAGTGCGATCCGAGACTAAGTCGGGCAACACTGCGCGTTCGATGGGCAATGACACTACGGAGGAGGTTTTAAAAACCAGCAGTAGCAAAAAAGTTACCCACAGCACTGGAAAGAGTGCGGTAAGCCCAATGGCCAGAGCTTCTACCAGGCTGGTGGCGATTAGGGTGAACTTTCGGGGCATCCTGTCAATGTAGCCCGAAAGTATGCCTGAAAACGCTGCTTGAGGCACGGCTTGCAGTGCCATCAGCGTTCCCAGCGACAGCGCGGGATGGTGAGGGGCTAGATGCAGCACCCACACAATCCAGGCTATTTCTAACAAGGCCTCTCCAAGATATTTGAAGAACTGGGCTGTCAACAGTCGCGAAGCCGGGTTCAACCGACCACATCCTTTCTTGTGATAGAATTCGCTAATTTGGACACAAAATCCTTTAATTGCAATTGGCAAGCGTTCTACAAAATTCGTCATGCCAAGAAAAGGGGAAAGGCACAATGACCACTAAAATACCGGTAATTTTGGATGTCGACACGGGAATTGATGATGCATTGGCGATTTTATATGCTCTTTTTAGTCCTCGACTGCAAGTCTTGGGGATTACCACCTGTTTTGGCAACGAGAATGTGACGAATACCACTCGCAATACTTTGGCTATGGTGGAAATGGCTCAGGTTTCGGTTTCGGTTTATCAGGGAGCAGCCGATCCCTTGGTAGGGCAATGGGCACCACAAGCGGAAGCATTTCATGGAGAAAATGGGCTAGGAAATGCACCGATTGAAGAGCCACATACGGGTGCCAAAAACCTCTCTGCGTCGGAATATCTTCGCGCAGCCATTTTGGACCGTCCTGGCGAGATTACTTTAGTAACCTTAGCCCGTCTCACTAATTTGGCCATTGCACTGAAAAATGATCCGAGCTTAGTCCAGAAAATTCGCCGAGTAGTGGTGATGGGTGGAGCAGCTTTTGTAGGCGGCAATGTGACTCCGGTGTCCGAAGCCAATATCTGGGGAGATCCCGACGCTGCTTGGGTGGTGTTTCATAGTGGAGTGCCCATTACAATGGTCGGATTAGATGTTACGATGCAGGTTAATATCAGCGATCGGCAAGTTCAGAATCTGGACCCCAAGCGTCCCTATACCAAAGTTATGCGGCAAGCTCTAGATTTTTACTTGTCTGCCTATAATCCCGGGGTTGTTTCTGGTACTAGGCAAGCGCCACTCCATGATCCGCTGGCGGTGGCGGTGGCCGAGGATCCCACCTTGTGCGCTATCTCGGACTTATCGGTCGATATCGAACGCGAGGGCACAATAACGCGGGGCATGACAGTGGTCGACCAGCGTGGGTGGGTGGATCTGACCCCCAATGTTGCTGTGTGCCGTACGGTCGATGCCCCGCGATTTCTTAGTGATTTTTGCCAACGGTTGGGATTTCCTATGACATCGGATTAGAAGGGTTTTCCACCGGCGTAACCCCAGCTAATTCCTGCAAAGCTCGCAGCAAGTCCTGCGGATCGGTGACTGGTGCCGCGCAGGTAGTCCCCCGACAAATATACAGTGCAGGATTGGGCAGTTCCGGATAATCGCTGGTCTCAAATTCGGGACTGCCGATGCGCCAGGTGCGGACGATGCGGTTTCGATCATAGACTCCATAGATGGCCTGGCGCAGTTGAGCGCCGGATCGGCTTTGGGATTCAATTACTGTAGCGACCATGGGCTCGGCTTCGGCCCGGTCAGTGACAACCCCCCATGCGGCGGCAAAGACCCCTTGTTCTTCAGCAACACGGGAAAATGCGGCCACCAATGCCCGTCCGCGGTCTACCCATTCGGCACGGTCCAAAATAGCTCCAAGGCGCAACCAGACACGAGCCACAGCGGCGTTGTCGGGTAAGGGCTGCTGACGGTGTCGCAATCGCCCGAGCCCTTCGGGGTTTACTATTTGGTCTTGATACACGCCGTTTTCCCAGAGATTGTCGTCGGCCCACGCTAACAGTGATTCTGTCCGGTCTAAAAATATCCGGTCTCCGGTATATTCATAAGCATCAACCAGTGCGTTGGACAAAGCCGCAACATCCGTCAAAAGACCTACCATTTGCGGTTGTTCCCCGTTGTCGAAGTGATAGAGTCCGACACCGGGATCCCACATCCTGTCCCAAAGCGCTTCTAATGCTGTCATGGCAATGGGCGCGTATGCTTGTGGATTAATGAGTGAAGCAGCCATTAATTGAGTGGAGACCATGGTTGCATTCCAATTGGTATGGACAACCGGATCCACAAACGGCGAAGGTCGCTTATCCCGCTCTTCTTTAGGCAATCGATAATATTCTTCGTCGGCGTCCTGGGATCCTCCCCACAATCCGTTGGCGTTGAGCAATGTGTTGTTGGCCCATTGCAAAACACCGTGGGCAACCTGACGATAGGCGTCATCGCCCATGATTTGAAATGCCTTTAGATATAACCGCGCCAGGAGCGCGTTGTCTTCCAACATTTTTTCAAAGTGGGGGATAGTCCATTCACGTGTCGTAGAGTATCGGAAAAATCCCCCTTCCACATGATCGTAGAGGCCACTGCCGGCCATCGCGTCGAGAGTGCGCGCGGCCATTCCCGCGGACCAACCATCGGCGGTGGCGGTAAAGAACGTCAGGCACAAGTCCCATACATCCACTTGAGGAAATTTGGGGGCGACACCTAGTCCGCCATAGGCACGGTCAAATTGTTGACGCACCTGGTCCATGATTTTCACTACGACTTCATTGGCTGGCTGTTGCAGCGAGGGATCGATTTTCAGTGGTTCAGGTGCGGTCAGCTGGTTTTCGATTTGTTCCCGATTATCGCGCCAATATTGAAGGACTTGTGTCAGCAAGCTGTCCATTTGCTCTGGCGCAATGTAAGTGCCTCCGGTAATAATCTCTCCCGCCGGAGTTAAAAATGCGGTCGTGGGCCATCCACCCATGTTGTAGCGTAAATTGATATCCGGTCGTTGATCATTGTCCACCCGAATTGCGATAAAATCGGTATTAACACGTTCGATAACCGCGGGCAGGCTATAGGTGGTTTCATCCATCACGTGACACCAGTGACACCACACTGCGGAAATGGAGAGCAAGATGGGTTTTTGTTCCGTTCTGGCCCGGATAAAAGCTTCGGTGCCCCATTCGTGCCAATGGATTTCTTGGGCGCGGTTGGGACGTGGGCTAAACCGAAAAACGGGTTCTGACATGCAGTTCATCCTTTCTCTATTAACACCACGAGATGGGTTCACTTCTAATATAACAATCTTTGCCTAGGAAAGGCGAGTATATCCCTAAAATCGGAGGGACATGGATGATGGAAACTTGGTTGGTAGGTACGGGACTGACCAGTGAGATTGGCCAGGCCCTGTTATCTCGTCTAGGGCCAACCTGTCGCGTTTTGGCCATTTCCCGCCAACCCGCGGTAGACCCGACCCATCATCTGACATGGATTCCAGGGGATTTAGCCAATACACGCGAGCTATGGCTAGAGCGTTTGGTTAACGAGTTAAAGTCGCGACAGGTGGCACAAGTGACGGGAGTGGTGCATGCTGCCGGTGTGGTTTTTGCCGACCGGGTGACCGCGACCACCCAAGATGAAATCGATCGGACACTCACGGTGAATTTGCGAGCGGGCTTGCGATTGCTTCAAGGTCTTAGCCCCTGGTTAAAATCAGGATCAAGTGTGGTCTTGGTATCCAGCGTCGACGCCCGGATGCAATCTATTGATGGGCCTGCTGCCATTTACGGAGCTGCCAAGGCGGGGTTGGAGGGATTAGCCCGTCAACTAGCCGCTGAGTGGGGCGAATCGGGAGTTCGCGTTAATGCAGTGGCCCCCGGGGTTATCGCATCGGGCATGGGACCTCAAGCAGGATTGACTGAGCGTATCACGCGGCAGGTTGCTTTGGGCCGGCTGGGAAATCCGGAGGAGGTCGCTGATGCGATCAAGTTTTTGCTAAGTCCCCAATCTTCTTATATTACCGGCACGGTCATTCGAGTTGATGGCGGACTAAATCTCCGGTATTGATACAGTTAAAAAGGCGGATTGCACAATGTCAATGGTAAACGCGCTCCCGGATTTGCCGCTGGAACGACAGCACCAATGGGAAACAATCATGATTTTGGGCTTGGCCATGATTACGGGAGTAGCGGGCGGGCTCGGGGCAATTTTGTTTCGCTTGATGATTGCTTGGGCTCATGCCGTTTTGGTCGGTGACATTGGACTGACCTTAGCCAAGAGCAATACGGTTCTGATAGCGGTGGTACCGGCCATCGGGATAGTGTTGGTCAACCTTATCAGCCATTACTTGGCACGGGAAGTCAAGGGTCACGGGGTACCCCAAATTTTAGAGGCATTGGCGCTGCGTGGCGGAAAGATTCGACCGCGGGTAGGGATATTTGGAATTATTGCGCCCGCGATTACCATCGGTGCCGGGGGATCAGTGGGACGGGAAGGCCCAATAGCCTTAATTGGGGCGTCATTTGGCTCCAGTATGGGGCAAGCTCTTAAGCTAAGCGATAAATATACGTCATTGCTCTTGGCCTGCGGATCCGCGGCGGGAATTGGGGCGACATTTAATGCCCCGATTGCCGGTGGATTTTTTGGTTTGGAAATCATTTTAGGCACATACGCCATGGGTGCAATGGTTCCGGTATTTCTAGCATCAGTGACCGGGGTTACGGTATTTGACAGCATCATGGGAGGCGGAGCGATATTGGCTACGCCACCCTATCATGTGATTAATCATTTTGCCTTGTTATTTATGATGGGACTAGGCATATTGACTGCCTTGGTAGGGTTCTTATATACCAGGGGATTAACTGCTAGCGAGGATTTCTTTGATCGTATGAAGGTACCGTTTTGGGTGAAGGGGGTTTTAGGCGGACTCTTTGTTGGAGTGGCGGGTCTATTGCTGCCGCAAGTCTTAGGCGTGGGCTATCCGACCATGCATTTGGCATTAGACGGGCGCATTGTGTTGGGATCTCTGGCGTTGCTGTTTGTTGGTAAGTATCTAGCCACTATCGTTACGATTGGGGCGGGGGGATCTGGCGGTGTATTTGCACCCTCGCTGTTTATCGGAGGCATGTTTGGGGGACTTTTTGGTGCCGTATTGCATGGAATCTCGGCAAATTTGGCTCCGCATCCGGCGATTTACGCTGTAGCTGGAATGGCCGCGCTGTTTGCCGCGTCGGCTCAGGCTCCTTTTGTCGCGATTACCATTTTGCTGGAGATTACGGGTGATTATCATTTAACTGCGCCGGTAATGGCTGCCGCCTCGGTCAGTTATCTGGTGTATTCATTTTTGACCCGCGACTCCATGTATACGGTGAAACTCACTCGCCGCGGCATCCGCATTTTACGCGGCAACGACGTGCGTCCAACCGAATCGGTGTCAGTGATGGCTGCAGTGGAATCTTATCGGGATCGACAAATATCGCACACTATGCCGGTCCATGAAGCTTACAGTCTTTTACTGGCCCGTTTTGAAGAACCTTGGCTCGTGGTCGTCAATCAGGTGCAACAGCCCGTGGGATGGATTACGTTAGAGATGCTATTGCGTTTAGATAACCAATTAGGTCAGGACACTCCCGTCGGTCGCGTGGCCTCTCGGTGGCCAGCTGTTATCCATTCCCAAAGTAGTCTGGATGACGCGCTGAGGATGTTTGGGCTGTATGATGTGGACATCCTGCCGGTCCGTGATCGTCATGGCCAGATGGTGGGCGTGATTACAGAAAAATCCGCCATTCGAGTGTATCATGCGTCGACTTTAACGACTATTGATACGGCACAAAAGATTCGCACCCTAAGTGCCACCCAAGCAGACCCCGGTACCTTTATCGAAATCCCGGTTACTGTTCGCAGTAAGATTGTCCATCATGCGGTCAAAAATCTCGCACTGCCCAGCGTGGCGCTGGTGGTGTCGGTGAAACGTGATGGACATCTTGTCGTGCCTCACGGCAACACAGTAATTCAACCTGGAGATCAAGTGACCGTCTTTGTGGCCCCTTCGGATCAGGCAGATAAGGTACGGCGCGAATTGTCACAAGCCGCGGAGACTTAAGATGAGGCATGAATCATGGCTCCGCGGGGAGTCATGTGCTGGTATCCTAACTGAATAAGATCGGCAAACTCGTGGTCTGGGTTTTGGGTATAGACGAGGCACCACGATGTTGGGTAAGGTAATTGTTCGGCTAACTGGATAATTTCTCGCCACAAGCTATCTTGGTCGCGATTCCGATACAACAATACGAATTCATCACTGCCAAGGCGTCCTACTTTGGCATCGTCGTCTTTATGCTGACTTAGCGCATCAGCCAGGTCTCGCAATACCACGTTGCCGCCTTGATAGCCGTGTTCGGCGTTGATTCGGGAAAACCCGACGACATCAAATAAGACTATCGCCATGGATTGGGATTGGCCCTGCTTCATTCGTTCCGATTCTTCGTGGAAACATCGTTGAATTGCATAGCGATTGGCGAGGCGGGTTAACGGATCCAAGACTAGTGATTGGGTTTCCTGCTCCCGGAGCCGGACCACCTCGTAAGAGACGGCGACGTATCCTAGCAATACCTCCACTAGATGTAATCGGGCCGCAGTGAAATATTGCGGGTCTTCACTATGCACAGCCAGTAATGAACTGGTGCGATGGCCGTACAAGCTTATAGAAAAAATACTGCTGGCGTTTACTTTGAACGCCCGAAGGCGAGGATCCAACTGGTCATTGGTACGGACCACCGAGTGATATCCCCGGGGATCAGCTTCTTGAAATTTTTGTTGAAGCAATCCCTCATACGATTTAGCACGGCCAAATACGTAACAAGAGGGGAGTTGGGCCAGATCTTCGATAACCCATCCTCCGCTGGCGCCCATACTTTCGGTGATGATAGCGCCGACCCGTTGCCATAAGTCGTCGATCGTGGATACCAGTGGAAGTTCCTGGCTGGCTCGGATGAGAACGTCTACCTGGGCCTTTTCCTCTTGGAGCAAGTGAGTTAATCTTCGGTCATACAAAGCGCTGGCCGCGGCGTGGACAAATGACGTCATTTCGGTACGTAAAGTGGCCAGAGTTTGTGAACTGGCGACCAGGAAAATAGCGAGCAATCCTAAGCTTTGACCATGGCTGTTGAGCGGGATGATTGCGGTGTGTCGTAGGCCATAGCGCTCGGCCCAGTGACGTATCGCCCATGGGCATTCACCATCTTTTTGCGCGATGTCCAAAACGACGGGGGACCCGGAATGGAAGGCCTGATTAAAAATATTCAACGGGGATTCGGAGATAGCTTGGAAAGGGATTTTCAAGCTCCCGCTGGCATGCGATAGCGAACCCGCAGTGGCACGGTGGCGAAACTCCAGGGTATCGGGTTCCAATAATATCACCAATTCGGATCCTGTCAATTGTTGGGCGGCATGGGCCACGATGAGGAGAATGCCGTCCTCTGTGGTACAAGAGGAAATAGCATAGAGTGCTTCCGTCAATTGTCGTTGCCGTTCTTGCGCCTTTTGGGTTGCTTGCAACGAAAGGGACTTTTCGATTAATGTGGTGGCTAAAGATGCCAAAGCTGATAACCGCCGAACGCGTCCCAACGTAAAACCATTCACTTCACTATGATAAACCTTCATGATGCCTAAGAGGCGATCTCCGACAAGCAGCGGAAGCCCCATTGCCGCCTTAATGCCCGATTCTAGCATCTGGTCCAGCCAGGGAAATAATATAGGCTCATGTTGAATGTCTTGAATGATGAGCGGCTGTCGAGTTTGCAAGATTTTTCCTACGGGTCCCTGACCATCTACGGTGGTCTCATCGAACAAATCAGTGCGCGAGATGTCGAAAATTTGGCCATCTGGTTCAATACAATGCAGGTTTTCCTCATTAAGCAGTCCAATCCAACCTTCATGCCCTTGAGAGACCGATAAGGCCGCCTGGACTACTTTAGCCAGCAGTCGGTCCACATCATGGGTTTCCGCCAAAGTGAAAATGGCCTCATAGAGAGGCTCGCCCAGAGGGTCTGAAGTCTCCTGGACTGATTGCTCCAGATTGCCATATCCTAATGCCAAAACAAATAGATGGGCAAGCCCCTCTGTGAGTTTAACCATGTCGGGACGTATCTTGTGAGGGGCATAAAAACCCACATGCAAAACTCCCCAGCAATCGTAGTTGTCACAAATAGGGACTGCGATGCCCGATTCTAGTGCCAATTCCCGTGACCACGGGGAGGGGTCATCGGCCAATGTTTGACGAATGAAAGCAGACCGATCTATCAATGGTTTGGAATAGGCGGTGTCGGCCAAAATGGGGATACGGCGTGTGGCAGGGAACAATGCGTCCGACAATGTCGTCTCGTAAACCACGAGTTGATCCGATTCACGCTTAAACAAGGTGACGACATCGGCTCCCAGCATTCTTTGTGCCAAACGCACCAGGTGGGTATTGCGGCCTTCTCCCCGGGCCATACCTTGCACCATCCGTTGGGCGGTATTTAAAAGCGCCTGCAAATGTTCGCTGTGATCCTTGGGTGGTTCTAGAGAGCGATTGAAAAACCCCGTATGAGACCGTGACGTCAAATGCGGCAAAGGCCTGCCTAAAAGGTAGCCTTGGCCAAAATCCACACCGATTTCTTGTAAAGTAAATAACTCGCTGGGGGTTTCTATCCCTTCAGCGACAATTTCGATAGCGGCCGTCTTGGTGGCAAACCGCACGGTGCTTTCGACTAGAGCTAATTTAATGCTATTGCGATCAACATCACGGATTAGGGACAAGTCGATTTTGGCAAAATCCGGTTTTAGTTCCGCTAGGCGGTTCAATCCGGAGTACCCAGCCCCTAGGTCGTCTAAAGCGATTTTGACGCCGATGTCGCGAAAAGGCTGCAACAGTTGAGACAAATAAGCGTCCCCTTCTGCCAACGATTCTCGTTCGCTAATTTCCAAAATGATGTGGTCGGGGGGCACTGTACGCTGGGTTTTGATAAGATCCAACAAAGGGCCGGGATCTTCAATGCTTCGGGGTACGACATTAATAAATAAGCGGGTATTGTGGGGCCAAGTCATTTCTTTGACAGATTTCATCATTGCGGTGTATGCCAAACGATCGAGCACCACTAACTGATGATGTTGTTCGGCAGAAGCAATCAGGGCCAAAATAGGAACGGGTCCTCCCGAAGCATCATAGGGACGGCTTAAGGCCTCATATGCGGTGACGGTGCCACTTTGCAGTGAGACAATGGGCTGAAACACCGCCTGTATTCCACCGCCGCGGCGCCATTGGGGCCATAAATGTACAATGTCTAGATTATGCTCGGTTAGTTCCATGGAGGTCCCCCTACATGATTCGACACCATTAGTAAGAATTAACTTCGTGCGGGTTCGCCAAATTCCTTTTTTTCCTCCGGGGATTTTTTCGACTGGTTCAATTTAGGGCCGTAAGTCGAATGTGCCCGATCGATGCTGAGATGAACATCTGATGGCCGATAGATGAAAAGAGTAAACTCTCTTTACGCGTCTTGTGCCATGCTATCCATAAAACAATCGTAGATAAAGAAGCTAGGTGATTTATTGCGGCGAAGACAGCAACAGAAGGAGTGATTCCGAAATATTTATAACATCTTATTGCAGATCTCTGCAGAGGTGGGCAAACTGTGAACAATTGAGCTGCCTGCTCCCAAGATATTTCGCTAAGTCGATGTAGTCGGGACATATTAGTCGGCAGATTTGTGGACATCCTCCCGTTAATGAGCTTAACGTCGGTAACAGCGGGTGTCCCGTTGCGGCTCGATTGCTGTGATCAGATTTGCCTTTTTGCCGCGTTATGCGTAGAATAGACGGTAAGATTCCCCATATTGGTTCTATGAAGACGGATTACGCAGGAAGACTCGGGCACAGAGATCCAGTGGTGGGTGAAAACTGGACCCAGCATTCCGCTTCTCGCCGTCAGAGAACCGTCGGGTGCAGCCCGTTATTGCTGCAACGAGGTGAGCGGCTTGGCCCGCTAATCGGGGTGGTACCGCGGGTGGATAACTCGTCCCTAGACGTAGGGACGTTTTTTATTGTGGAGGCGACAGCGCATGCAAACCAAAGATGTCAGGCAGAGTGCAATACCAACGGATCGCTATGATGTGCGGGCCGTAGAACAACGGTGGCAGGAGGCGTGGGCTGCCCAGGGCATCTATCATGCAGAAATGAATGATCAGCCAAAATATTATTGTTTAGAGCAGTTTCCGTATCCCTCGGGGCATCTCCACATGGGTCATGTTCGAGTCTTCACATTGGGAGATGTGGTGGCCCGTTTTCGCCGGATGCGAGGGTTTTCGGTGTTGCATCCAATGGGTTGGGATGCGTTTGGCATGCCTGCTGAAAATGCGGCGATTAAGAGTGGCATTCCACCCAGGGTGTCGACCATGTCTAATATTGCCTATATGAAGCGACAGATGCAAGAAATGGGGCTGTCCTTTGACTGGCGGCGTGAGGTGACGACCTCAGAGCCCGACTACTATCGTTTTACCCAAGAATTGTTCCTCTTGTTTTATGAGCGGGGATTGGCCTATCGTAGAGCAGGAGCGGTCAACTGGTGTCCTTCCTGTGAAACCGTGCTGGCCAATGAGCAAGTAGAGGAAGGCCTTTGCTGGCGGTGTGACTCAGTGGTCACTAAACGTGATTTGACGCAATGGTATTTCCGCATTACAGAGTATGCGGATCGGCTTTTAGATGACTTGGCCGATTTAAACTGGCCCTCGGAAATCAAAAGTCAGCAAACCCATTGGATAGGGCGCAGTGAAGGTGCCGAATTGGTGTTTCCTGTTTCGGGATTGAATGAGGCGATTCGTGTTTTCACCACACGTGCGGATACTATTTTTGGCGCAACTTATTTGGTGTTAGCGCCGGAACATCCTTTAGTCGAGCAACTCATTGAGGATAAGCCGGAAAGAGATGCTGTGCGTCAATTTGTGGCGGAGGAACGGGTACGGAGTGACATTGAACGCACTTCGGAAAGTTCGGAAAAACGGGGAATGTTTACGGGTGCTTACGCAACACACCCGCTAACGGGCAAGCTGGTACCCATTTGGGTGGCCAACTATGTTTTGGTAGATTACGGGACTGGTGCCGTCATGGGTGTGCCAGCCCACGATCAGCGGGACTATGTGTATGCTAAGAAGTACGGGTTGCCTGTGGTGCAGGTAATACAGCCCAGTTCAGGACTCTGGACTGAAGATAGTGCTTATACGGGACCGGGAACCTTAATCAATTCCGATGCGTTTGATAATCTGGACAACCAAACGGCGAAAAGTGCCATTGCCCAAGAATTGGCCGGCAAGGGGCTCGGTCAAGTCCGGGTTACCTATCGGATGCGTGATTGGCTCATCTCGCGGCAACGATACTGGGGTGCGCCGATTCCTATGCTCTATTGCGATAGTTGTGGAGTGGTGCCAGTGCCCCGAGATCAGTTGCCGGTGCGCTTGCCGGAAAATGTCCGGTTTACCGGTGCCGGGGGCTCTCCTTTGGCCGGCGCGCAACAGTGGGTGAATGTGCGGTGCCCAGAGTGCAACGGACCAGCACGGCGAGAAACTGATACCATGGATACCTTTGTCGACTCCAGTTGGTATTATTTCCGGTATACGTCTCCCCAAGACGACAGCGGTCCGTTTGATTCAACTAAAGCCAACTATTGGATGCCTGTAGACGAGTACGTGGGGGGGAAAGAGCATGCCGTACTTCACATGCTCTATTCGCGGTTTTTTACCAAGGTATTGTATGATGCCGGATTGATTCAGTATGCTGAGCCGTTTCAACATCTTTTGGTTCAAGGCATGGTCGTCTATGGCGGCGCTAAAATGTCCAAAAGCAAAGGAAATACCATCAGTCCCGAATCGATTATGGAGAAGTGGGGGAGCGATGCGACACGTCTCTTTATGTTGTTTGCTGCCCCGCCGGATAAGGATTTTGAATGGTCAGAGCAAGGCGTTGAAGGATCTTATCGATTTTTGCAACGGGTGTATCGGCTGGCAACCCGTGCTGAGTTAGGACGTTCCGATTCAGATCGCGGTGCTCTGGAGAGAATCCAACGGGCTCGGGCTCGGGCAGTGGCCAAGGTGACCGAGGATTTGGGCGAGCGCAGGGCTTTTAACACGGCCGTCAGTGCATTAATGGAGTTTACCAATACCCTATATGCTGAAGCGGATCAAGTCGCCGACAGGGAACTGCGCGAGGCCATCAAGACTTTGGTATTGTTGCTG
>JAMDDZ010000001.1 GCA_023488565.1 Bacillota bacterium
GATTGTCTGGATTGATTCACCGCTACTACCATATCTCAGAGATTCGACATGTCATCGCAAATACCTTTGCTTTGGGACACTGTGCTCAAAATTTTTTTGCCGATGAGAACACCAGCCCACGAATGATAATCCTGGACAAATTGGCGCTGAAGCCGCCAAAAACTTATGTAACCGAGAAGGATTATACGCTATTACCAAAGCTAATCATCTCGATATCTTGTAGCTATCCGGCTCGTTGATGCCACATATGGGGATCGGGTTTTTTCAGAGCACAGCAGAGGTCCAGTATCCGACCAGGATCTGGTCCAAAAAACGGGTACTCGGAATTTGGGTATAGGGGACGGATAGCGAAATATATTCTCCCACATTTTTTCTACGTGTCGAATTCATGTCATAGATGTGGAATTCCGCTTCCAGCAAAGCTATCGGGTTGGTGAAATCGGAACCCAAAACCAGATTCAGAAATCGCGATAACCATATGTTCGAACGAAAAAATGATCAATTTTTATACGAATAATGTTACCGATGTCGAGGGTGAAATTCTGGGCCGGATTGGCCAGTGATATTATCCCCAAAAAGGAATTTCACTATCGAGACCAAAAATTATCGCAATCATGGATACGGCAATCAAAAAGATAGTTAGTGGACGGGGCTTTGCATCACAATGGTCGGCATCGCTTCAGATAACCAACTTTGGTGATCAAGGGACGCTTGTGGAGCAGCTACAGATTCCCCGAAACGTCGTGGCCTCTGCTGGTTCCCGACCGGGTTTGCAGCGCGATTCGTCCGCATTCTCTTTCCTAATCGATACCGATACCGACACTTTGTACGGAGTAGTGGCGGAAATGTTGCCGATGTTGGTGTGGGAAGTAAAGTTCCGTTCAGGAAACCGCATATAGTCCAATGCGAGCATTCCTTTCATTTTCGATGCGAAGTGGGGTATCATGAGCCATATCATGATACAGGGTTTGGAGGATCCGCATTGGAGCAGCAAGTTATCCGGAATTTCTCCATCATTGCACACATTGACCATGGCAAGAGCACACTGGCGGACCGGTTGATAGAACACACCGGGGCATTGACGGAGCGGGAAATGACGGACCAGATCCTGGATTCTATGGATTTGGAACGTGAGCGCGGCATCACCATTAAGGCGCAAGCAGTACGGCTAGAATATACCTACCAAGGCCAACGATTTGAATTAAATTTGATTGACACACCGGGGCATGTGGACTTTACCTATGAAGTGTCCAGAGCACTACAAGCCTGCGAGGGCGCTTTGCTGGTAATCGATGCAGCGCAAGGAGTGGAGGCGCAGACCTTGGCTAACCTGTATATGGCACTGGAACATGACTTGGCGATTATTCCCGTGATTAACAAAATTGATCTGCCCAACGCCGACCCTGATCGCGTGATGGAAGAATTAGTGGAAATTGGGCTGGATGGCACTGAAGCGATTTTGGTCTCGGCCAAACAGGGAATCGGTATTGAATCGGTGCTGCAAGCGGTGGTAAAGCGGGTGCCGCCGCCGCGGGGAGAAGCCCAAGGCCCGCTTCGAGCCCTAATATTTGATTCTCGGTTTGACAGTTATAAAGGGGTTTTGGTGTATATCCGCGTCATTGATGGCGTGCTTAAAGTGGGCGACACGATGCGTTTCATCGCCACCGGCAAGGAATTCCAGGTGACCGAGATCGGCGTTTTTCGCCCCCATCCGGTAGCGGTCCAGGAGCTTAGCACCGGGGAAGTGGGATTTTTTGCCGCAGCCATTAAATCAGTGCAGGATACCCGCGTAGGAGACACGGTAACCTTGGCGAATAATCGTGCGCCGACGCCGCTTCCCGGGTATCGTCCAGCCCAACCGATGGTGTTTTCGGGATTATATCCAGTGGATTCCCAAGATTACGGACGATTGCGAGAAGCATTGGAAAAACTGCAATTAAACGATGCTGCACTGACCTTTGAACCAGAGACTTCCGTTGCACTGGGCTTTGGATTTCGCGCCGGATTTTTGGGACTCCTGCATTTAGATGTCATTCAGGAACGGTTGGAACGGGAATATGGACTAGCTTTAATCACTACAGCGCCCAATGTGGTGTACCAAGTCACTCTGATCAAGGGAGAGGTGCTTCGGGTGGACAACCCGGCGTTGATGCCCCCCGCAGGGGACATCTTGGATATTTCTGAACCTGTGGTAGACGCCAGCATTATTACTCCAACCGATTACATTGGCGCGGTGATGGAACTGTGTCAAGAACGGCGCGGGACATTCAAAGATCTCAGTTATCTTGATCCCAAACGTGCCATGGTTCAATACCGTTTGCCGCTGGCAGAAATTATGTATGACTTTTTTGACCAACTGAAGAGCCGCACTCGCGGCTATGCCTCGTTTGATTATCAACTGACCGGATTGGAGTCCGCAGATTTGGTCCGTATGGATATTTTGCTTAACGGGGAAATAGTGGATGCCTTGTCGGTTATTGTACACCGTGACCGTGCTTACTATCGTGGCAAGGCGCTGGCTGAAAAACTGCGCGAACTGATTCCCCGGCAACTTTTTGAGGTCCCCATTCAAGCCGCGATTGGAGGTCGCGTGGTAGCTCGGGAAACCGTGCGGGCAATGCGCAAGGATGTTTTGGCCAAGTGTTATGGGGGAGATATTACTCGCAAACGCAAACTGTTGGAAAAACAAAAAGAAGGCAAACGACGGATGAAGTCAGTTGGCAATGTGGAGATTCCCCAGGAGGCGTTTATGGCCATTTTACGGGTGGACGACCCGTCGTGACCATCGAATTTGCTCCGGACGACTGGGGACTTTATGTGCATATTCCTTTTTGCCGCGCTCGTTGCACCTATTGTGATTTCAATACGGTTACGCATATGGGGGAAGATCAACACCGACAATACCTGGATGCGGTGGCGCGCGAGTGGCAATCCACCCAGATGCCAACAGGTCGCTTAATTTCCGTCTTTTTCGGGGGTGGCACACCGTCATTGGTACACCCCTCTTTGATTGCGGAATTTCTGGATGCGGTGAGGGATCGTGTCGGGTCACTAGGGGATGTGGAAATCACCTTGGAATCCAATCCTGGGACTCTTGATCCTAATCGTCTTACCGCATTTCGACGTGCAGGGGTGAATCGTCTCTCAGTGGGCGCTCAAGCGATGCAAGCGGATCATTTGAAGGCATTGAACCGGATTCACAGCGTGGAAGATATCTTCTTGGCTGTGGCGTTTGCCCGTCAGGCCCAATTTAGCAATCTCAATCTAGACGCCATCTATGGGTTGCCCAGTCAAACTGTGGATCAATGGCGAGAAACCTTGAGAAAATTAATTGATTTAGGTCCAGAGCATTTGTCTTTGTACCGTCTCCAAGTGGAAGAAGGGACGCCCTTGGCTGCGGGAGTGGCACAAGGCGACCTTCACTTGCCCCAGGAGGATCTCGTAGCCGATATGGCGGATTTAGCCTCGATGATGTTGGCCGCAGCCGGTTATGAAACGTATGAGATTTCCAACTGGGCACGGGCTGGGCATGAATCTCGGCACAATCAGCTGTATTGGACGTTGAACAGCTATATAGGATTAGGAGCCGGAGCGCACTCGTTTCACAATAATCGGCGTTGGTGGAATCTTCGCGGGGTGAGACGGTACATGATGATGCAAGAGGCCGGAGAGTCGACGGTGGAGGGAGAGGAACGGCTATCTGTGGCCGAACAGATGCGGGAGTATATGTGGCTTGGATTGCGCCGGCGCGATGGTATCTCCAAAGATCGTTTTGCGACCAAATTTCACCGGAGCACCGAAGATGTTTTTGAGGAACAATTAGCGAAGTTGGTAGATCTGGGGCTTGTAGTAAATGGCGGACACAGGATATGGTTAACTCATCGGGGTTGGGAAATGGCCAATTACGTGTTTCGCTTTTTTATCGACAGTGGCGTAAACTGACGGCGGATTTTGGCAAGTCCTCCATCTTGACACACAAAATACCGCGGTGCTAACTGGTCATA
>JAMDDZ010000106.1 GCA_023488565.1 Bacillota bacterium
GATGCGTCGCGAGATACCGAAAAATTTCTGGAGTCATTTTATGGGGGCCGACCGGCCCCCGTTTAAAATCGCCGGGCCGCAACGTGCCGGTGCGACGCAGTTGAGCGACCCACTCCCGCACCGATGCAGCGCTAAAGCCAAACGCCGACACCACTTGCCGCACGGAGGCCGTCCCCAACATCACCAGATGCGCGGCCACGAATTTGGTTTGATCCCGATCGCCGGCGGGAAGAATCGCAAACAACGCCTCACCCACATACACCCGGGTTTCGTCAAGCCCCGGCTCGAGCCGACACGTCGCGGTCACCCACCGTGGGCCCGGATCCTCGACCGTCAATATGGGTAAAGGCCATTGCAGTGAGGCTGTCATGGTGCCATCTCCTTCTGGGGTGCGGGAAGCCTGTTATTTCTAAAACCCATTCGACGGCGGTCCGCAAAACTCCTGCAGGAAGTCTAGAAATTTTTAATAATATTTTTCCTTGAGCCAGGGGGAACAGTGCCAGACCCATTACTTGCCACAGTATCGCTAATTTAGTTATCCACAGGTTATCCACATTATCCACAGGCTTCATATTTTACGTCAAGACTAAATTATTCACGACCTTGCCAAAAAACGGTGGTTTGTACCGGGTATTGTCGTCTATTTGGGGAAGTCTGAGTGTTGAAAGAGCGTAGCGAAAAGGGTTTCTATCGACGATCCGATAACGGCGGAACTTTGCCAAACCCTCGGCGTAGATGGCGTAAGGCTTCCGCTATGACACTTTGGGCCAAAACCATGGTATAAATACCGGCAATGCCTTGGGCAATGACGCTGGCATTCGGTCCCAAAGGGATTGCCCACGGCTCCTAGAATGACGGTGGTGTCGAGCGTAGCTCTAATGATTTCTTCAGGCATCAAACTGGGTTTCCGGGTCTTGCGCCCATGTTTTGCTGACCGCCTCTAGAGCACGGCGGAAGGCGTCTACTTGGTCAAGGTCTCTACGGGCAATACGCCAATGACCACCGGGTGTGCGGTAGCCCGGTATGTGGCCTTGTTCACACCATCGTCGTACCGAATCTGGGCTGGCTCCCAGCAGGCGTGCAGCTTCTGTTGGGGTGAGAATGGCAGGAGACGCTAAGGTTTTACGATCCACAGAGGGACGCATAATCAATCGCTGAAGAACTTCACGTGTAGCCACACGGACCTGCAGGTCCGGTAGCTGTGTTAATGCGGCATCAATTTCTTCAAAGTGCTCACGGACAATGGCGAGGGCTTTAGAAACGTCATGCTGACCCATATCAATCACCTCGCAGGTAGTATATCAAAAAACCGCAAACGTCGCAAACGACGTAAGTTTTGCCATGATAAACCGGCCATCGAATTCTCTACTATCGACAACGACGGTTGTCGATAGTACCGGGAATGCGATCACAGACTACAATGGCACTATTCAAGTCGCAGACTGCCTAGGACTTACCGGAACAGGTGGTTATGGCTTAATTGATTCGAGAGGCAATTTCGTTGCAGCCAATATGGCGAACACGTACCAAGTCACCAATGGCCAAGTGACGTTCAAAATTGAGGCCAGCGGTGATGCTAGCGCCACGCAGACGCTGACGACCTCGGCCTTGAGTAATGCGCCCAGTGGCGTAAACATCAACTATGGCACGCTGACGGTGGATCAAACCGCTACCAACGCGACCCAACCGCCATTACCTCCAGTGCTCCGAGCTTGAGTGTCGGAGAGGGAGCAACTTCGACTAACCTTACGATTCAAGAAGAGGACTCCGCAGGGACCAATGTGAGTCAAGGCAGCTATGTCACCTTGACGCTGAGTGGGCCGGGTTCGTTCTCCCCTTCTAGCGCGGTAACCTCTGAAACGGAATATGTGGATGGTAACGTAATGGTTCCTGTTTATCGTGAACCAGGGGTCGCAGGCAACATCACGGGGAACCTTTCCGCGTCAGGCATGCAAAGCGGTACCATTACGATTCCGACCTACGTCAACACGGCAGCGGCAAACATCATCCTAACGTCTAAGCAAGGTACAAGCACATCGGCACTCTTTTCACGTTGTATACGGTGCAACTGGTCGACACCAATGGCAATCCCATTACCACGGGACCCAATGCGGGCGACGCAATCACCATTAGTGACAACACCGCGACCGTTGAAGTACTACACAGTCTCTAATGGGCAGCCAAGGCCCATTGTTCCCGCATACGGACAGCCTTTTTGATCGGTAAGGAAGGTCGAGGGGCTAACACCCATTGGAGTTGATCGGTTTCTGGTGTCGCGTCCCATGCGGCGACGAGGGCCTCGAGGGCATGGACAGTATAATCGCGTTGACTGCGGAGCGGCAAATCCCAGGAGTCCGTCAGGCTCAATTGCGTGTAGTATTGAGCGGCAGAGGGTAATTCAGGCAGAGACTGCGGGGGATTTAAGCGGACATCCGGGTAGGTGCCTTGTATGAGGCCTGTTACGGTGTGGGACCATCGACGGGTTAGGGTAATCTGCGGGTTGAGGGGACGAGCCGACTTTGGTGAGAGACCAAACGATCGGGTCGGTGCCGCACAGCCACGGGAAATACCGTGGCATTAGGGCCTGGCTGACACTATCAACCAAGGTCGCCAATTGGACGGGTTCAGCGATATCATCCGGCCCCAATTCCAACCGTAACGACACGAGGGACCGAAAAGTCGATGTCGAAATAAGAGACGAACGGTGAGCCCAAGAAATGGCAATCCCCACAAGAAAGGCCAAAATCTTCCAAAAGTGATCGCTGTGGGCTAGACTTCTTTTGTCAGGGGATTCCGTTGGGAATCGTAAGGGGAGTCACTTTTGCAGACGGGCTTGCCCCCACGAAGAAGCCGCGAGAGTCTTGCATCGCCAGAACCCCCGGATTTATCTGTGGGGAGACTCAGTGAACGCACCGCGGATTTGTGTATCATAGGAACGAAAGTGCATTGTTCGTTCTAGTTAAGCCGCATTGAGGGCCAATCTAGCATAGTCGGATCCCTCAGTCACCGTCGGATTCTGGACGTGTTAATGCCTAAGTTTTTGCAAATCGATCACCCCATATAGGCGGTGATTCGTCACCGCCTATATGGGGATCAACCGTTGTGTCGCAGCCCTCGATTCTCATTTCGAGCATTTTCGGCGCTCGATTCTTTTGAGATTAGGCAGGCCTCACCAGTCGTCATCGGTCTCTAGGCTTGGATATTGAGGGGGAGCTTCACCACTTTCGGAGACCACTTTGGGTTCTGGTGTGTCAACCCCAGGCATGAGTGCTATTACTACGAGGTGTACTACCCACCAGTCGCCAAAATCAAAGACATAGCTAAACTTTTGTCCTTTTTCAAGCCCGGCTTCTGCTAGCGTAAACTCGCTGGCAACCGCCAGAAGATCGTCCAATTCCATGGGACCTATTCTAAGGACCCGATTCCCCGGTTTTCCACTAAATGAAAACACCCATAAATGGTCATCGTCCCAATCCATACAGGATTGAATAGCCCAATGCAATTCTTCAAATGTGCTATCAGCGGAGATTTCTAAAGTACGGCTGACAGCGTGACCATCCAGGTTGAGCCGTATTCGGTAGCTGCCATCAAACTCGGGACTGGGTAGAACGGCAGGTTCTTCGGGCATCTTCATCCCACCGCTGTCACGCCAAAAATTTTTTTCCCACTGTTCCATTTCCACAATCTGCTGCTGTAGAAGGACACTGAGTTGTGGAGATGTTTTAGGAGTAGCAACGATTCCCCCGAAACGGTATGACGCCATAATTGGCGGCTGAAATATGTTGTAAAGCAATGGGAGGGGGGATGGGTGGTTATGATAGACTCCGTGGGCCAATACCTCCGCCGCGATCTCATACGGGATTAACTCACGTCGGCGTGTTGAGAGAATTTTCTGAACGGTATTACGAATCACTTCATTGGCTTTGGTGCGGTCATGGGCCTCGAGGGTTGTCGAAGTCATGGAGAACTTACCCTTGTTACCGTCTAGACACGAAATCTCAATAGCGTTACCACCACCTTCGGTTACCGAGTCGATCCATTCCGCCAACACCCGCGGTGAGGATGGACCATCGAGAAAATATTTCCGCCATCTTATTTTTATCACGGTACCGTTCTCTAAGAGCAGTGTGATCGGTAGTTTCGCAGGAGATGCCGGCTGCCATAAGGCGTAGACTTCAGGGAGCCACACAATAATTGGAGGGGCAAGATGTTCTCGTGGTCCTTCTTGCGGTAATGGTTGAAGTATCGTGGCTCCGGTGCGAAATCGTGGCAGATAGGCAATTTGATTGTCCCCGGCTCTATAGCAACCCGGAATTTCGAGTAAATGCTTCGTTATATGTTTTTTCAATTTGCTGACAGGCCCTTCCCAGCCATCTGCAAAATGAGTAACCAAGGTGTCCAGATTTAGCAAACCCGAACCTTGATTGAGGTATGGTTTTAAGTCCTCTTTAGAGATGGTCATACGCCGTATAGCTTCCTTTCAATTGACTTATCCTGGTTAAGAACACCTCCGACAATCTCTTTTGGCCTTCCTCGGTTCCTTGGGGAACCCGCAGACCTCACGGATTCATCTGCTCAGGAGTGGCTCTGGCCCCATCGAACGAGGACGCGTTTCCCTCGCTCACCGCCAAGGAGGCCAGATGGTTTACCGTCCCGGTGTCCGTCCGGTGGTGCCCTCGGCCCTGGTCAAGATTCCCCGTCGTTCCTTTCGCCACGTGGTGGCGCCGGGACAATGAGATGTCGGTCATTCGGAGAATAACGTCTTGCGATACCCTAACCAGGCACTCCAATCATTTTTCCGATAGCGGGAGTCATTCCATTGACTGCGGTCCTGCATCCAGTGCCGCAATGCTTTAGGGACGTTCTCCCGGCGGACTTTCGGTCCGATTGCGAGTGCCGCGGGGTGATGCACGCCAATTCTGTATTGCGGCTGATATTTGCACCTGTTTGACTTGCCGCAAGGCGCCCCCCTTCCCGAGTTGCCTGCCGTTCGACAGCCGTCAGCTAGGCCCGGTAATTAAACTGGTGCGTCACGCGGTTAAACTTGGCGCTCCCATCCCGGTCATGGATGAACTGCAAATCTTCCACAACCAGGCCCGCACCGCGTTCCGTCGTCCATTGGACCGTCTCCCTCGCAAGGTGTCCCACCAACGCATCGCGTTGGGTCGACCGGACATCGTAGAGCCGTGGTTTGCCAACAGTCGCGAACGCTTGGGGATTGCCGTCGGGCAACATGCGGCAGAGGGCCAGAAAGGTGCTGTTGGTATCCACACCGACCCAACCATGTTGCGGATGGGTCTGAACGGGTGCCGTGACTCTTCGACCGTAATCCGGACTTGGTATCGTCCGTGACGTCGGAGAAGTTCCACCTGATAAGGGTCGCCGGACATGGCGGAGCAAGCCTTCGTAGTTACGATCGTTGCGTTGCCCTGTTTTCTTGGACACCTTGCGGGCAATGTAGAGCGGAAGCGACAGTTTTTGGTTCGATCTCCCGGGTCATCGAGGGTTTTGAACCGGTCCAACCACCGTTTTTTGGTACCAAATACCACCGGAGAAAACGTGTGGGCGTCCACATGCTGCTGATAGCATACCTGCAGTGCTGCTTGGTGCGCGAGTTTTCGTTCCAACACCGCCATCCGTCGGGAGTGGGGGTGGTTTTTTCGAAGGCTCGTTAGCAACTCTTGGGTTTTTTCACGCGTCCGGTCCAAAGCGCCTGCCCGTCTTTCATCGCCTTGTGGTGGGTTCGGACGAGATCCTGGGCCTCTTGCACCGCATCCTTTGTCGTAGCGCAACGCCAACTCCGTGTCACTCGACAGAGGGCGCTCCAAGGCTCCGATCTTGGACAGACCACCGAGTAAGCGATTGAACGCAAACCGCAGCATAAAGCCATATTTGCGCATCAGTTGGTGAAGTACCGTGTCCTGTTCAGGCGTGACATCGAGCAAGACCCCAAAAATCGTGGTTTTCATTCCGGGACTCCTTCCTGCGCTAAGGTGGCCATCGCTTGACGCACGGTCGCGCCGATCTTTTTCCCGCCGCGTTTGCCATAAATCCGGGCCGACAACGACGTGGTGATGGCGATTAAGTCCTCCACGAGTTCTTGTTGAAAGTCCTCGCGTTTTGTGCGTGGATCGTCTTTCGCCGGACTCTCCATCCCGACGATGCGTACGCCAAAGGCGTGCAAAAAGGTTTCGAGATAGCCCAAACCAAACCGTGCTAATCGGTCCCGACATTCGACAACCACCAGGCCGGCTTGCTGTTGTTGCGCCAGATCCAACAGTTGATGCAGCCCTCGCCGATTTTCATTAAGCCCGCTGGCGACATCGGTTAGGGCAGCGACGACCGTCCAGTGTTGCTCTGCCGCGTAGGTCACAAGCCGACCGAGTTGGCGATCTAAGTGGCCCGCTTCTTGCTGCTTTTTTGTGGAGACTCGGGCATAGAGGATACATCGCATCTCTCGCGCCGGGTCCGGCACGTTCTCATGCATGAGCGCCTGTAAGTCGGCTACCCGATACCGCCGATGATTCGTGACCGTCCGGACCGGAATTAATCGTCCGTCGCGTTCCCACTTTCGTAATCCGTCAATGCTCATCCCGAGCATCTTGGCCGCCTTGCCGATGCTGACGAACTGTTCCTCCATTGTTCCATCACCGGCTACGAGTATACCACTATATAAGAGATCATCGGAGGATTATTTCAAGAAGTTTAAACCTTCCCCCAATAATATCAACTTTTAGGTCAACGATGTTCGTTGGTCACCCCAAACCACATGCTCTTCATTATTAAGGGCATAAATCGGTTCTAACAAGTCAATATCTGGAAATATTAGGCAACATTGCAGGAACATCAATAAGGTATGGCGAAATATCCGGTATGCCACCGAAATATTGGGGGTCGGCAATCCAAACTTCTGGGCAAACATATTCACATTACGCTCACATTGTAGCTGCTGAGGCCAACACTGAAGGGATCACGGTAACGGTGCCTCCGTTGGCGACAGCGGTGCTTATGAGGACGCTCAGGAAGGGAGTGACGTGCCGCAGCCGTCATATCCGGCTAATAGTCCTTATGTGAGCAACTCAGGTGGGGCAGAGGTCGCCGTCTCACCAACGGAACTATTAATCCAAAGTGCTATGTGGGGCGGTAATATCGGCAGTGAACTGGGTCCGCCAACGTTGTTGTGGTTTTTAATCATAGAGAACATGATTGCAGGTGGCGGATATTCTCTGTTAGTGCCAGCCCCTAGCTATCAACAAGGATTGGTGCCTCTGGGTGCCGGCCGTGACAATCCTGATTTTTCTTTTCCGGCCTCGGTGGTAACGTTTGCCTATTTTGATGGCACTTCATATTTTTTGGGGGGAATCAGTGCCAGTGCACCATTATTTTCAGGTTGGGTTGGCGATCTGGATTTGGCAGTAGGGAGCTCTTTAGGGAATGTTAACCCCATGATTTATGGGATGGCTCAAAAGGATCCTGGGCTTCTTATGCCTGTAGCTTATGGAAATAACGGGGTATACTCGGTTACACCAGGATACAACGCTGCCACAGGCCTCTCGGGGAGTTAAACACGGGTGAACTGCTCAATGTTGCCTATCCAAATGGGCAGGAACACGGTTCACGATAAGCATTGATGCCCGTAGCCCCGGGGCAATCTTCTCCCTGGGCTACGGGCTCTTAAATATCTAGCCAAAACTTACTTTGGGTGCTGAGGATTGCGGCATATCTTCGGTGGTGCAGGTAGAGCGGAGGTAAGCGGCAATGGCCCGATCCATGATACGAGAAGCCTCCAGTACGGCTGGATGGCTTAAATCGGCGTAAGTGGCATAAGCCTCAAGCAAAGTGCGGCGACAACGTTCAATTTCCCGCACTAATTTTCTATTGGTATCGCGTGATCGAGCGTTCATGCCAAACCCCTTCTGTCAAAAATTTTCGGTGGAAATACCGTGCCTTACTTTAGTGGACAAGTTCGGGGTTTCCCTGTCGATTTCCTTCATGATTTGCGAAAATCGTTCGACATGGGCTGACCTACCTCGACAGTTATATCAGAAGGGTACAAACTAAATTTTAGCGCGTATAGCATAGATATTACGATGACAATGATGCGGCAGGTGTATCACGATGAATTATACGTCACGAATAGAGGCGGAAACTTGTGAATTTTGGCCCGGGACAACGCCTTGGCAAGATCAATGGGGAAGCCTGGGCAGCTACCCCGGCCGGTACGGTTACGGGGGCTGCATTGAGCGGGTGCGGATTCCACGGGAAAACCTGATCGAGTGGTGGGATTGGGTGGAGGACCACTATGTGGTGTGGCCGGCAGTAAAGGTCAGTCCGCGGGAAACCCAGGGACTTGCGGATTGGCTGGAAAGCAAAGGATACCAACGTGCCGAATCCCAAGACCTTATGGTTCAGGATCGCCAATCGTCATGGCAAGACGGTTTTTCGCCACTAGTGGTAGAGCCTTCTACGTTGGCTCAGTTAAGCCAGGTATATCAATTGGACAACCAGGTTTTTGCCGATCCGTTACCTACCATGGCTGAAATGGCCGAGCACTTAGTCCGCTTAAAATCGGGCCATCGACATCAATTTTGCCTTTTGGGTGAGGCAGGGGTTGCCATCACCGCCGGAGGGCTGACTGCGTTTTCTGGTTGGGGTCTGTTGTGGGGCGGAGAGACGCACCCGACCTATCGTGGGAGAGGTTTCTATCATGTAATGGTGCGGCATCGATTGTGGTTTGCCTATCTGCACAATTGTGATTTTGTTGCAGTTTATGCGACCAAGGAAACCTCACAACCCATTTTGGCAAACATGGGATTTTCGGTAGTGGAAACGGTCGATATTTTTCGGCCACCCGTTCATCGGCAGTACCCGAGAAAATAACAAAGCAATCTTCAAAGTGTCGGGCACGTATTTTTGGGCAAAGAGGTCGACAGATGTCGAATATTGCGATCAATATTGTGCACGGCAATGTAATTTAGTCTGATGATTGTTTATCAGCCAAGATCGATATTATGGCAGTATCAGACCAAGACTCGACCTTGAGTAGATGTTCATAGAGAAACGGTTCACCATTGACCCTCCCCATGCGTAAACGCAGGGGATTCTTGCGAGGAACGCACTCCGGTGCGCTTTACTCGCAAGGGGTGAGCCAAACACCCCTATCCAGTCGCCCGAAGGTCTCTGATTACTTGACGTGATGGTTCGCCGAATCCTGTTAACGTCTGGTCTTGACGACGCGAGACATTTTACGTCTCCCACGATTGCGAGAGACACCCGCCAACGGAGCCATTTGTCAAAGGAAGAACGCATGGTCAGTGTAGCACGCAAGGTATAGGTTGGGAACGACAAACCTTCGCCTGACGGCGAGCGCCTTATATCCCCATCGCTAAAGCAAGGGGTTTTACGGCGCGCTGGATAATGGCTAAGTCACTGTCATGCACGTCGATGCCCGGCGGAACAGTGCCAGCCAGTGTAGCCTGGTATTCCTGCAAGTCCCGTATTAGACCCTTAGTACCACAACGCAAGTAAGCAATGTCTTTGAAATGCACGGTGTCCGCACCTTTAGCTCCATGATGGAGCAGCTTATACGGTGTCCTTGCGGGGATACCAAGCGTCTCGAAACCAGCCTATTTCTCGGATTGTAAACAGTGCACCATGGCCGGGTGAAACCATACGATCTGGTCCATGAAAATTGCCACAAGGACTGCTTTGCCACCTAATGGAACGCATTGATTTCGTGGCACTGCTAGTGGTCTGGGCGTTCTTGGGTACAAGTCGCGTACCGCGGCTATCTTATGGCAAACGGATGACTTTGCCTTTAATGAATGTGCCGCTTCTACGAGCTATTTTTCTTCTTTTATGTATGGCCTCATTCTTGCGGGGGCCACTGAGGAAGGAATTTGATTAAGCTCTGACGTTTTGGCGGTCGATTTCGAATCGCCTATTCCATGGTACACTCTAATCAGAACATGCGATTAGGAGGCGGTGGGATAGTGGCAGAACAAAATACCGGACCGTTATCACAAGAGGAGATCGATGCTTTGCTGGCTGGGATGTCTCCCGGTGTCTCGGGAGAATTGGAAGACGGCAGCATGGCCACCAAGGATTCAGCGGCCACTGGCGAATTAATGGAGCAATTAAGCTCTCCTGTCCATGAGCCAGTGCCGATCACCGATCCGCGTCTTCGGCGAGTAGCAGACTTGCCGGTTAATATGACCGTGAGTTTGGGAGAAACCGTGCTATCGTTGGAAACGGTGCTGCAATTAGGGATTGGCAGCCGCATCGTGTTTGACAAGAAGTGGCACGATCATGCGACGATTAAACTGAACGGACTTCCCATTGGCAACGGGCGCATTGTGTTGGTGGCAAATACTTTTGGCGTCGAGGTCACTGCCTGGGGGAATTCCTGACCCGGAATCGGCAATGCCTGTCCTGTAATTACTTTGTCGATGCTTTTGCCGGATTCGGAATCATTCGTGGCCAAAAAGCGAATCGATCTAATATCGCCACCGACGCTGGCACCATAAACGTGCGAACAACCCAGGTATCTAATAAAATGGCTGCGGTCATTCCGATGGCAAGAGTTTTCATGATTTCCAGGGGACTGACAAACAATGCGACGAATACCGCTACCATAATCATCCCTGCTCCGGTGATCATGCCTCCCGTAACTTCCACGCCTTTTTGGCACGCCTCGACAATGCTGTGGACATTGGATCGTGCCAGTTCTTGAATGCGATGGAGCAATATCACTTCGTAGTCCATTGAAAGTCCAAATAACAAGACAAAAATCAACGGCGTAATGGCACTTTCCGGTTGCAGTGGCGGCAGCCCCAAATGGCCAGTTTGCACCGTTTCGACCAGCACCCCGGCGGTGGCCAGTGCCACAATGCCATCGAACACCACACCTAAGAGGGATTGGAATACGGAACCGGTAGCAAATAGCAAAACCGTGAACGCTACCAGTGCCACTGTTCCGATAATCCAAGGCAGTCGGCGGGCGGTGAGATGATTAAAACTGGCGAGCAAGGGAACCAAACCGCCTACGCCCCACTGAGTGCCGTAAGGGACCCACGCAGGCATATCCTGTTTAATAGTTTGCACCAAGTGCTCCGTGCGGCTTGCATCCGGACCACTGCGCGAGACAACATAAAGCACAACTAAGTGGGAATGTTTGGCTGAGATGAAGCCGGCTAACAAGGGTTTGAGCTTTGCTGGTGTGAGTATGGGGTTCTTAATGAGGGTGACTAATTGGGCGGGAGCCAGGCCTAATAGTGACGGCGAAGCAACACTTGCCACATCAGTCAAGCCCCTTAAGTGCTGAGTTACTACGGCGACGTTTTGCCACGTTGCCCTTTGGGTCGTGGTACTACGATATTGCAACACAATATTTAACGGTGCTAAGGATCCTTTGCCATCCACGTTTTGTTGAATGGCGACTGATTCGCGAAGCGGGTCGGTAGTGGGCAGCATAACCGCCAGGTTGGCTGGTGTCGACATTTGAAGGCGCATTCCAAAATATCCGGGCACTAACAATACCACCAACCCTAGTACTATCGCAGGATAGGGATGGTGGCTAACAAAAGAGGAAACCCGTGACCAACCCCGGCGCATGTGCCGAAAGGATATGCGGCCCCACTCCACCCGATGCCCCATAAGGGTCAAGATAGCTGGCAGTAGTGTGTGCGTTGCAAGCAGATCAGCCAACACAGCGACAGCTCCTCCGACCGCAAGCCCCCGCCAATAGTCGTTGCCACCAAACACTAACGTGAGTACCGCTAAACTGACGGCAAGGCCAGAAAATGCCACTGAACGACCGGCCCGTGCCATGCTGGTGGTAACTGCTTGGGCTACGGTTTCTCCACGGCCTAGTTCTTGACGAAATCGACTACTGATAAAAAGGGCGTAATCCACCCCTACGCCGAGCGCCAAAAAGCTCACGATGTCGGTCAGATAGATGGAAAGGGTCATCGAATGCTCAAGCAAATCAACAATTCCTAAGGATAATATGGATCCAGCCAGAGCGACTATCAGAGGCAACGCGGCGGCAGCCACCGATCCAAATACCGTAAGCAAAAGGATCACCAGCAAAGGAAATGCGACCAGACTGCTCTTGCCCAACGTAGTCTTGGTGTCGCTAATGACACGGTTGGCCACCTGCAATTGACTGGCTGGTTTCACTTGCCCGCCTCTGGCCCGGAGTTGTCCGAGGAATCTCAAGTCGGAAGATGGGGTCGTGGACTGCTGAGCAGCAGGAATTAGCACGACGAATTGTTTTGCGGACAATCGGTGCAGCCAACTTTGAGGGATATGATTTTGAGCTGCCAAAGCGGTGGCTCTGGACCAACTCAAACCCGTGACCAGTTGTGGTGGTTGTTGTGATATACCGACAACATGGTTGGCCTGGTTGTCAGCCCATACTACGCGACTCCTAGGATTGTCAAACCCGTATGAGGATAGTCCATGGGTAACATGGATGGCAAAGGGGAGAAATATTGCGATAATCACCAGCCATCCTGCCAAAAAAATTTTTGGATACTTTAACATACGGGCGGTGAGCATTGTCCGTTGCCTCCTCAATGATATATAGTCTAACGCTAAAACCATCACGGACAAAACATCGGAGAAGTATTGGCATCACGTGTCTCTGGGAAGATGCACTATAATTTGAACGTAATTCCATCGCCATTCCCCTTCCCGGGCGAAACCGGGAGGGGTCAAAAGCGGGCGGCGGCCTCTTGCCGCCCTGTGGGGTTTTTCTTTCGTTCTTTGAGTCGCGACATAGTGTTTGACCACGCATCCGATGCTAAGTCGGCAAAAACATCGTCAGATTGCAACGCAAGGTCCTAGAGTGACTAACTTAAGCATTTTAGCTACCCTGTTGTTAGGCACTACAACATTTGCAACTTGCTTGAGTTAACTGATTTGCCATACACTATTGTCACCAAGATTGCTGGGGGGAGTACGCCTTGGAGACGGAGGACCTTTGGGATATTCTCATTGCGGCTGATAACCGGAAACAGTATGAAAAGGATAATCTTGTCGACTGGGACCAAGTCTGGATGACGTGGCGATTATGGTGCCTGCCGTTGGAAGACCACTTAGGATTCATTGTATGTGGCGATACCGCCTATGGGTTGTTACTAGAGGACGCCAATGGTCCACAAACAAGGGAAATGCCTGCAAAGTTTTCCGATCTTTTGGATCAAGTATGGCACTATAGTGATCAACCGTGGTTGCTTAAATGGGTACGCCATGGCTCCAAGGTTACGGTTGAATCGGGGGACTACGTTCGGACTATTAGTGGCGACTGGGGCCTCGTTATCGCTCCCGCATTGGTTAGTTATCTAGCTGACGCTTGGGAAAGACACCGAGTGGTCCCCAAGTCGCATTCCCCATTTGACCGCGGATGGGCCCAGATGACTCCAGGTGCCCGGGTGGCTCTAATTCTTGATACCGCGTGGATCGCTCCCGGTCTGCTCTCTTTTGGGGTCTCGGCTCACGCTGCTCCTCTTTTGGTACTGATGGTGGTGGTATCCATGGTCGAGGGAGCGTGGAGTACAGCACTGTTAACGCTCGGGCCTCGCCGCCGATGGTGGCGTTGGGAGAAGGGATAAAGTCAGGATGCGTGTGTCCTGTGTGCCCTCGTTGCTCGGCGAGCCAATAGCGGAGCCAGGACGTCGGCGGCCGCCCAAAGCTTTACCCGTAATTTGTTGAAACGTCTCGACGCGAAGCCCTGCTTTGTCGGGGACCTCGCGGTGCCGTTCGATAACAACGTGGCGGAGGGAGATTTCCGGCGGGTCAAGGTGAAGGAAAAGGTTTCCGGCACATTCCGCACTGGATTCGCCATCATTCGTGGATATTTATCGACACCACGCAAACCAGGTCAATCCATGCTCGCCATATTGCGATCCGTGATTGAGGGAAAGTCCTGGCAACCCCTGACGTAATCGGTTTCCGAACTATATGACAAGATGACGGAGATGGGCTCGCAGCCATCATGCTTTAAACCAGAATTCCGTTAAAGGGCTGAATCGCCTTCTCTAGGGGATACCTGAATAGTTACCTATTCCCAGCACTGCAGGCCAGACACAGCGCTCAATTTTGGTGGAGACTGTTAAGGTGGACCGTTTACCGTATACGGTACACCCACCAAGAAGATTTGCGGCTATGCTCTCGCATGGGCCGCCACTATACGATGTGTGTCTACACGTGTTTGAGATGGTTTTTGGCGTCTGTGAGATCAAAGATCCAGATCCGCAGGGATCCATCCGTCATACCGGGCTTGTCTTGAGAAATGTTCCAATTGCAAATAGGCGCGAATAGCCGTCTTGTCGGATGATCATACTGGGCGCAGCCGCTTTCTGCGCGTTTGATGGTGGAAGGATGGGGGAAGGTATTTTTTGCTGGAGTTGTTCTTCAATCCAGTGCACTCCCGCATAAAATAACAGGGTGATATGCCGCTGACGGCTGGCATCCCCTAATTTAGGGTCTCAGTGGAGGGCTTCTAAGTGCTGGGCTGGCTGATCATTGGCTGTCACTTGATCTGATTGGGCTTCCTACCACCATCCGGAGGTCCACTTTCTCTGCGGTAGCTGGGACCGTGTGGTGCGAGTCCGTGAAATGGATGGTTAGTAAAAAGTCGGGATCTGCGTCAATTTGGGCATCAAAGGCGGCTTCTTCCTGCGGTCGGCTGAGGTCATGCAAGACGACCCATACGTGCAGGTCCGTGTCGACCATCATCCCGCAGACGCTGTCTGGGCGTCTAGAGACGCGAACCTGTCAGCAAACCGATACAGAGGGCTAAATGCGCTTCTGTGTCTGGACGCATGACGCTGCTTCCCCTTTCAAAGGGTATCTCCTTTATCATACCCAAAACTCCTCTCGATGTTGACCAACGGCACGCACTATGACTGCGGGGGCGTTTGACACGGCAGTCGCCCTGGGCGAGTCTCGGATAACTCGCGGAGCTCGTTGTCTGCCCATATCATCCAACTGCGCCGTTTGGTTCAGGGCACCGATCTCGGGTAGCTGGCGCAACTGATTCAATGCGCGAGTACTGATAAACTGGCGTGTTCCGTTTTTCTTGAGCGCCATATGGTGCGTTGTGCCAGGGCTTCTACGATCCCGGGAGAAACGACGCTCAACCGTTTAGCCGCGTCCTCTATAGGCATGTGTTTAGCGTAGCTAGACACATGCGCAGATCATCCCTCTCTACTTATCTTGTGGCGTATCATAGCCGAATTTGTCAAGCGGGAGGCTCCGCCGGCCTGATAAGCGGTGTATGGTTTACCGTGGATCGTATACGGTAAACCATAGGGAAGGACGTTAAGCCAAAGCCCATGTGATTGAGATCGTGCTCCCCGCGGACACGGTGGAAATGTGAGTGACCCATGTTGGAGTACTGCCGTACTCCGTGATGCCACCGCTGTATTGTAAACGCTGGGGTGAGGAACCCCATGATAGTACCATTAAGGAAAAACTCGAGATCGAGAACTGCTCAGGAACCACTCCGCGGGTGATCGCGCATGATTACCCTGCGACCGTCTTACTCGCCAACTGGCGGCAGTCATCGCGCACGACGCGCTCGAAACGTGGGACCAAAGCCATCTCAAGTACGAAACCTATAAGGGTGTTGTTCCGTGCCCAAAGTCTTTTGGTTTTGAGGCTCGATATCTACTAAAGGCAGGAAACTTGAGGTATCTAGACTAGAGATGTATGCCTGCTAAGTTTGTCGAATTTGGTCGCACAAAAGCTTTCCCGTTACCTCCAGGCAGCAGGAACCAAGATGCCCTATCACGAAAGATTCCGGTATCATTTGACGTCTCTCCGCGTGAAGGAGTTGAACCATGACCACCACGTATACCCTGCCTTACTGGGCGATCTGGTCCACTTTTCGTGCTTACCCTGCCACCGCCCGCTGGACTGGTTCCGGCACCCGTGAGGATCCCTGGATGATTGCCCCGGAGGATGACGTGTGGGGCTGGTTGACGGGGATGGTCGACGTCCATGCTCAGCGCCCCTGGGCGGTGTCACTGATGTTTTGTTATACGCGCCATGAACAAGGGGGAATTCTGACGGCAATGACGGTGACGGCCCTTCCGATTCCGGCAAACCGAAAGCATGGTACGGCGTCAAAAATGTCTGCCGCCGACGCCGCCGGGCAGTAGCGGCCGCCCTTTCTTTCGCGTCTCACCCACGGAATTTTCGTCTCACCTCGCGTTGGGCAGGAAGTTACCGATTGTCTGGCGAATGAATCAAAGAAGAATCCCAGATAAGGAGCGTCGTCATGGATCCCGTACTCGAAGCCTATTTGGAGGGCATGTTTCAAAATTTGACTCAGCAAATCGCACAGTCTCGCGAGCACGCCGAACGGTTGAATCAGGAAACCCGCGTGCTGATGGAAGACGTGCGGCACGAGGTCCAACTGGTGGCCGAAGGCGTCACCACCGTTCGCGACCAACTGGGTCGCATCCTCACTGACCACGAGGAACGCATTACACGCCTGGAGCGGCGGATCCCCTGAGCGATATAGTGGTCCCAGAAATCAAAACAATCTGGGATGCCCTCAAGTGTTACACTGGACACGTAATGCCGAAACAAAAACATCATACGGCTCTTTCTCAAATCCGGTGATGCTTATGCTGTGAGATTTTCCGACCTGTACAATTTTAATTGTACAGGTCGGAAGCATCCAGCCCCCGATCAGGCGGCTGGGGGACTCGGCTTCGGCTAAATGCAAGTATTTTTTTGCTGAATATATAGTCCCCTCAAATCGTTAGGCGATCGACGAAACGCCTTGGGATCGATCGATTTTCGGCATTGATGCATCAGTCCAACAATTGATAGCGCAATTCCTCGACGAATTGTCTATATTCTTCTTGCTTACAAAAGGTTTACCATCTCCCAAGAGTAGGATCGTAAAATCGTCGCCGAATTTGACTCATTTGGGTTCATACATCTTCATTAAAAGCTTTGTTTGGGACCGCGCACCGACAATTTGGTTTGAGGGTGCTCCGTGGTACGTTCCTTGAATTTCACCGTATCAACACTCCACACCTGGGCAAATATAATGGTGTTGCCGCTAGCGAGATCCTTAAGAATATCACACTATTCCTGGCGTGGAGAAATATGGCCTGGCCTAACCGCGATCTGATCCCAGTCTTGAGGCATGGATTGGGCCTCCAACAACGGGGCAATAATGTCTGGATCAACCGTTTGGATGTCGGTGAGTCCATCAATATAGGCGATGAGAACCTGATGAGGTTGGTATGCGGGAACCTGAATGTACCGCGATATAATATCCGGACGGGATCCCATTTCGGCTTGGATGCGTTCATAAGCAGATCCGACGTTGGGTTCATAGCGCTCATGATGGATCATGGTCATCGAATCGATAATATGGGTGGCTTCTTCTGCCGATTTTGCAATTTTGTTGACATCACGGCGACGCGACACTGCCCATTCCCTTCGCAGTTGTTAAGCTCACGGTATGATGTCCGGAAATGGCTGATTCCGTGCATGATTTGGAGGAGGATACGTTCCGCCCGTGTTGGAAATCGATGGCACTCACGCTTGACCCGTCCCCTTTAGGGATCAACAATAAGAACATTGGATGGTCAGCGTTGCCTGGATGAGTGTTTTAGCGTGTCTGCAGGGTTGTTTTTCTTTGCTGGTCGACCAACTATATGTAAGCCCAATCCGGTGGTGCCTGTGAACTAGGGAAAGTGGGAGGATCGATGCCTGATAATCATGACATGCAGAGATGCGAGACATTAGCCGGACAGGTGTCTTGCCGTGGCTAATATTACGGTGTATGCCCAATATATTTCTCAGCATCCCAGCCTTTTTGTTCGCACTATTGATGTCCGCCACCCGCGTGCGCAAATGCTTTTTTTGCACGCCTCTGCGGTTCACTCGGATTTCTATTTGCCTATGGCTATTCAGCTAGCCGAGGCAGGTATTCGAGTGTGGTTGCCGGATCTTCGTGGGCACGGGCGTTCGGAAGGCCGTAGGGGCCATATTGGTCACTTTGACACATATCGTGATGATTTGGTACAGATTTGGGATTCCTTCACTTCCTCGGCCTCCCAAGATCTCCCCAGTGTTTTAGGCGGCGAGAGCCTTGGCGGGTTGGTCGCGTTGCTGGCAGCGCAGGGTCTGGTGCATCCTGACGGCTTGTTTTTAGTTTCTCCAGCGCTGTCACTGCATTTTCAACTATCTCCAGCCACTATGGGGATTTTGTGGAGACTGAAACCAGTGGTGGCATGGATCCGCCCTCTAAAACCGCTTTCGATGGCGGGCTCTACTAAAAGCCATGAGGTCATGGATCTGATTGCTCGCGATCCTTTAGTTAACCGGTATTACTCTCTAGGATTTTTATTGAACTTACTGTATGCTCAGCATTTACTGGTGCATCCTGAGAAACTGCAATGCGCCAGTCTGGCATTATTCAGCCATGAAGACCCAATAGTGGATACCCGGCGGTCGGCGGAATGCATGGGCAAGGCATTTCAACATCACACCGAATTTATGGACCACACCTTGCATAGTCTGATTGCGGACGCTCCGGACCGAGTTGTAGCCCGCTTTTTGCAGTGGTCTAAGGACCACTTGATTAACATGACATCTGCGAATTTTTAAGATATGTATAGAACGATTGAACTGACGAGTCTATTAAACCGTATTGTTCCAAAGTGGGCGGGTCAATAGGTTCCCATGTGCTCTGGGCGGCACATTCACGGCATAGAGGGTGAGGGTAGTATTAGTCGAATTGCAGCGATTGGTTGAGCACATGGATGACTGCTAGATTGAGGTGACCGAGTAGCTAAGGCTCCACCCATTCCATAAAAATGCCAGTGCGTATTAATATCTCGTGAGGATAGCCATATAACGTCGCACGAGTTGTTTCTTGTCGTTGTATGGTTTTAGAGAACTTGCACCGAAACAACCCGAACGACCATATTCATTGGCTGGCTAATTTAGTAATTCAAGGGCTTGCCGTAATTCTTCTTGAGATGTTATAGACGCTACTTTTAACACCAGTGCGATTAGCCGCCGATCATCAAGCGCGCTAATGATTTGTAGGAATTCGGGAGGAACTTCAGGAAGTCTAGTAGCGAGAATCGCCTGGACCAAATCGAGTTGTCCTTGCCTTACTCCCTGATTGCGCCCTTCTATGAGTCCCTGCTCAATTCCCTGCTCAATTCCCTGCTCAATTCCCTGCTTCACTCCCTGCTCAAGACCTTGCTTCACTCCCTGCTCAAGACCTTGCTTAAGACCTTGCTTAAGACCTAGGGCAT